>NZ_LIQT01000182.1 GCF_001418415.1 Streptomyces hirsutus | reverse complement strand
CAGCCGCCCCTCAGCCAGGCGATCCGCAGGCTGGAGAGGGAACTCGGTGCGGAGTTGTTCGACCGCTCGCAGCGTGGCGTCCGCCTGAGCGCCGCGGGGGCGGTGCTGCTGGACGAGGCCCATGAACTGCTCGCCCGGGAACAGCGGTTGCGCACCCTGGCCCACCGCGCCGCCGACGGTGGCCTCGGCACGCTCCGCACGGGCGTACCGCCCGACACCACGGCCGCCGTGCTGTCCGCCCTGCTCGCCTCCTGCGCGCACCACGCCCCCGGGCTGTCCGTGGACCTCCAGGAGGTCACCACCGAGGAGCAGGTACGGCTGCTCTCCTCCGGCGGGCTGGACGTCGGACTCGTGCACCATCCCGTCGACACCACCGAACTGCGGCTCGGCCCCGAGATCTCGCTCGATCTGGGTGTCGTCCTGCCGCGTACGTCACCTCTGGCGAGGTTGCCGGAAGTGGCGCTCGGTGAGCTCTCCGGCCACGACCTGGTGCTCTTCCCACGGGCCCACGCGCCCGGCTGGTACGACCGGATCCTCGACGNNCGTACCCGGCCGGGTACGGCACGCGTCGAACCCCGAGTTCCTGCTCGCGCTGGTGACGGCGGGACACGGCGTCGCCTTCGACCAGGGGCCGGTGGCCCGCAAAGAGCCCCGCGTCGCCTGGCGGCCCCTGGCCGGCCGCCCCCTCACCCTGCGCATCAGCGGCGCCTGGCCCTCCGGCCGCGGCGCTCACCCGGCCGCCCGCCGCTTCGCGGAACTCGCGGCCGACGTCCTGGCCCGCGACCACACCGCGACCCCGTGGCGCGACGGTGTTCCTCGCCCACCGGACGATTCCCCGCGCCCGTGGTCGGTGGTCTACGGATAGGGCCTTGTGTTCGGTTCGGGCCTGATCGGGTCTGATCCGGCCCGATCAGGCCCGATCCGGGAGCGGGGCCCGGTGCCGTGCGTCGCACGGCTGGTCGGGCGCGCAGGAGCGCGTCTCCGGAGACGGGTCATCGCCCCGGGACGTCATGTCGTTCGCTCCCCTGCCATGCGGGCCGGGGCGCCGTGCTCGCGGTGGCGGGTTCTGCGGGTGGCCGTGAGGGCGAGGGCGGCGGCGAGGGACAGGGCGGCAAGGGTGAGGGGAGTGGCGGCGGTCAGCCAGAGCGGGACCGTGTCCTGGCCGTGGGCCCAGAGGACGCCTGCGGCCGTGGCCGTGGCCGCGACCAGGCCCCCGGTCAGGACGACGGCGACGAAGGCGGTGCGGGAACGTTCGGGAGGACCGGACCACCCCAGTTGTGCCCAGAGGCGGGCTGCTTCGCGTGCGCCGCGTCGTCGGTGGACGGCGGCGCGGGTCCACAGGCCGGTCGTGGCGGTCGCGCCCGCCAGGGCCGCCGCGCAGGGCGGCCACCAGCTGTCGGTCAGGAGGAGGAGTACGGCGACGGCGGCGGCCGTGCTCCAGCCGCTGAGGCAGGCCACCGCCCCGGTGCGGCGGGAAGCGGGCCGGTCGGCCCCGGCCCGCAGATCGGCGAGGGCCGGCAGGTACCAGACGGAGCCGGCCGCGGTCACCACCGCCGCGCCGAGGGCCAGGACGGAATGGGCCATGGTTCAGTTCACCGCCTCGAGGGCGGTGATCTCCGGGTGGCGCAGGTCGAACGCCGGGGACTCGCTGCGGATCCGCGGCAGGGAGGTGAAGTTGTGGCGCGGGGGCGGGCAGGAGGTGGCCCACTCCAGCGAACGGCCGTAGCCCCACGGGTCGTCGACCTCGACCTTCTTGCCGTACTTGGCCGTCTTCCAGACGTTGTAGAAGAACGGCAGGATCGACATGCCCAGCATGAACGACCCGATGGAAGACAGGGTGTTGAGGGCGGTGAAGCCGTCGGCGGCCAGGTAGTCGGCGTAGCGGCGCGGCATGCCCTCGACGCCCACCCAGTGCTGGACCAGGAAGGTGAGATGGAAGCCCACCGTGAGCGTCCAGAAGGTGATCTTCCCGAGCCGCTCGTCGAGCATCTTGCCGGTGAACTTCGGCCACCAGAAGTGGAAGCCGGCGAACATCGCGTACACGACCGTGCCGAAGAGCGTGTAGTGGAAGTGCGCCACGACGAAGTAGGAGTCGGTGAGGTGGAAGTCCAGCGGCGGTGAGGCCAGGATGACGCCGGTCAGACCGCCGAAGAGGAACGTGACGAGGAAGCCCGTGGCCCAGAGCATGGGCGTCTCGAAGGACAGGCTGCCCTTCCACATGGTGCCGATCCAGTTGAAGAACTTCACCCCGGTGGGGATCGCGATCAGGAAGGTCATGAAGGAGAAGAACGGCAGCAGCACACCGCCCGTGGCGTACATGTGGTGCGCCCACACCGTCACCGACAGACCCGCGATCGCGATGGTCGCGCCGATCAGGCCCATGTAGCCGAAGATCGGCTTGCGGGAGAAGACCGGGACGATCTCGGAGACGATGCCGAAGAACGGCAGCGCCAGGACGTAGACCTCTGGATGGCCGAAGAACCAGAACAGGTGCTGCCACAGCAGCGCGCCGCCGTTGGCCGCGTCGAAGATGTGCCCGCCGAACGTGCGGTCGTACTCGAGCGCGAAGAGCGCCGCCGCGAGCACCGGGAACACCATCAGGACCAGCAGGCCGGTCAGCAGGACGTTCCAGGTGAAGATCGGCATGCGGAACATCGTCATGCCGGGAGCACGCATGCAGATGATCGTGGTGATGAAGTTGACCGCGCCCAGGATCGAGCCGAAGCCGGACAGGGCCACGCCCATGATCCACAGGTCGGAGCCGATGCCCGGCGAGTAGAGCTCGCTGGACAGCGGGGCGTACAGGAACCAGCCGAAGCTGGCCGCTCCGTCGGGGGTGAGGAAGCCGCCGGCCGCGATCAGCGAGCCGAACAGGAAAAGCCAGAAGGCCAGCATGTTCAGCCGCGGGAAGGCGACGTCGGGGGCGCCGATCTGGAGCGGCATGATCCAGTTCGCGAAACCGGTGAACAGCGGCATCGCGAACAACAGCAGCATGATCGAACCGTGCATCGTGAACGCCTGGTTGAACTGCTCGTTCGACATGACCTGCAGGCCCGGCCGGGCCAGCTCGGCGCGCATCAGCAGCGCCAGCACACCGCCGACGACGAAGAACACGAACGCGGAGACCAGGTAGAGCGTCCCGATCCGCTTGTGGTCGGTGGTCGTCAGCCAGTCCACCCACGACGCGCGCGTTGTCTCCGGCGCGGTGTTCCCGGGACGCCCGAGCGCCTCGCCCGCGCCGGGGGCCACGGCGTGCGCCCCCGCGGTCCCCACCTCTTGTATCTGCCCCTCGGCCACCGCCGGTGCCCTCTCCTTCTGCTCACGCTCCGCTCCTGTCCGTCTGTGTTCGGACAGGCGTCGGCGAGCCGGGAGATGCCGAGTGGACGGGAGTGGACGCGACGCTTCCCGGCCGCTGCCACATGATCGCCGCCGGGGCAGGGGGGTCGGACAGGGCCGAACAGTCCCCATTGTCCGCCGGGCAGAGGGACCAACGGCCCTGATGTGCCCGGCAGCGCGGAACGCGCTCTGCCCACAGGACGAGCCTGCCGACAAAGCCCCCGCCCGGCGGCGACATCGCCGCGCCTGCCGACACGGCAACCGGCCCCATGAACAGGCGGTGGCCAGCGAGCTCGCCCCGGCCGTACACGGCGCCCCCGCCTCGACCGGCCGGATCACATCCGTCCGTGGCCGGCCCACGGAATCGAGCGACCGGCGCGGGTCAGGTCAGCTTGCGGCAGTGCAGCGCGTCCGGGGTGCGGGAGGAGCCGAGGCGGCCGGTGTAGGCGATGCCGGCCGCGTACTCGTCGGCGGCGCACTGGCCCTTGTAGTGGCCGTGGGCGAAGTCGCCGCCCTGGGGGGACGGGCCCCTGTTGTCACCGCGGTCGAACCAGACCGTACGGCCGCTCGTGCCGGTGATCGCGCCGGGCCGGGCGGCCGCGCACAGGGCGGCGGAGACGACGGCGCCGCGGACGCTGTAGCCGGTGAGGAAGTGGCCTTCGGGGCACTGGAGTTTGGTGTATCCGGAGGCCCAGTCGCCGCCGGGCCCGACGTGCCGTTCGTCGACCACCACCTCGTGTCCGCCGGCCGGGGCCCACAGGGGTCCGGCGGTCACGTCGGAGCACAGGCCGCGGTTGCCGGTGTGACTGAGGCCGAGAAGGCGCTGTCCGTCGGGGCAGACGGCCTTGCGGGCGCCGGAGTTCCAGTCGGGGAGCGCGCGCATGCGCCGCGAGGCGATGAAGTCGGCGTGGTCGGGGCTGAGCATCGACCAGTCGGCCACCGGGGCGATGTGTCCGGTGCGGCCCGGGGCCCCGACGAGCCGGGTCCAGGCGGCGGCCCGCCAGTCGTCACCGTCGTACAGGCCCATGCGGTGGCCTGCGGCGTCCCAGTGCAGCAGCGCCCAGCCGTTGCCCCTGCGGTTGTCGTGCCAGCCGACGAGCGGCCAGTACGCGAAGTCGGCGTCGGTACGGATCAGGTGGTCGACGAAGTTCGTGAACCAGGCGCGCTGCTTCGCTCCCGTCTCCTCACGGCCGCCGACACCGAACTCGCTGATCCAGACGGGTGCGGTGAAGTGCCGCTCGCCCTCGGCGGTGACGTAGAGGGCCTGGCGGTTCAGGACGTCGGTCAGCTCGGTGGGGCTCAGGTCCTGGTAGCGGGGGTCGGTGGTCTCGCCGATTCCGGTGGCCCCGCTGTGGTTCGGGCCGGTGTAGCCGTAGAAGTGGGCGGAGTACACGAGTTTGCCGGAGTCGACGAGCGTGTGCGAGAGATGGCGTACGGGCTCCAGGGTGGGGCGTCCGTGCGCGAACCCGTCGACGGGGATGCCGGTCCAGTTGATGCCCTCGACGATGATGAGAAGGTCGGGGTCGGCTTCCGTCAGGATGCGGTCGCCCACGCGCTGGGACGCGGTGAACCAGTCGTGGTGGTCGCCGAGGCCCCAGTTGGGGTCGTCCCAGACGGTCCGGCGTACCTCGTTGTAGAGGTCGGCGCCCACGACGCGCTGGTTGTCCCGGTAGCGGCGGGCCATGAACAGCCAGTCGCTCTCCCAGGCTTCGGTGGAACGGCTCGCGTTCCAGCGCTCGTTGCCGTCGACACCGCAGCACCAACGGGTGGTGTTGGTGTGGTTGTTGAGGATCACCGCGAGTCCGGAGGCGGTGAGTTCGCGGACCACGACGTCGTAGACCTCGAGCGGGGTCTTCCCCCGCAGGGTGGGGTTGGCGGCGACGGAGCCGTCCGTCACGGGGCGGGTGTCGTGGATCATCTCGTTGGAGAAAGGCAGCCGGATGCTGTTGATCCCGATCCCGTGGAAGCCGGAGATGATCTCGGCCATGGGGGCACGGTCCAGGCCGAGGGGGATCCGGCCGGCGTTCTCGCCCGCGTGGTGGTTGGCGTCGTCGTCCACGCTGCCCGAACCGTTCCATGTGCCGCTGGCGCCGTGCCAGTTACCGGAACGCAGCTTGAAGCGGTCACCGTCCGCGTCGACGATCCAGCGGCCGCGCGTGCTGAGCGGCGCGGACCAGTCGGGGGCGGAGGCGGCGGACGCGCCGGCTGTGCCGGACGCGGCGCTCACGCCGGCCGTCGTCGCGGGGCCGGAGACGGAGGGGGATCCGCCTGCGGACTCCGGTGTCGTCGCGGTGGCGGCAGCGGCAGCGGGCGTCACGGGCGCCAGCAGGAGTACGGCGGCCAGGGTCGCCCTGCAGAAGGATCCGCGCACGGTCACCGTCCCGAGGACTGGGTTGTCATGGCGACGTCATCATGACGGACGGGGCGCCATGGGTCCAGGCCTACGGAGGAGGCCTGCGGGACCGGTCACCCGCACGGTCACGCCGGGGCGGGCCCGGCGAACGCCCGTCGACTGTGGTGCAGCAACTCCCTTACGGCGGAATTGCTTTGGCCGCTCTTCCAGACCAGGGCGAGCATCACCGGTGTGTCGACGTCGTCGACGAGGCGGGCGGTGAGCCGGTCGCCGTGGCCCGCGGCCATCGACTCGCTGAGGACGGCGACACCGAGTCCGCGGGCGGCGAGGTCCGCGACGGCGTCCGCCGCGCCGGCCTGCAGCGCGATCACGGGCCGGAGGTCCTGTGCGGCACAGGCCAGGTCGAACGCCGTGCGCAGCCCTGTGCCGGAGGGCATGCAGACAATCGGGTGGGCGGCCAGGTCGCGCAGCGTGACCCGCCGCTGTCGCGCCAGGGGATGCCCGGCCGGCACCGCCGCCACGAGCCGCTCGCTGATGATCGTCAGCTCCTCCAGCCCGTCCGGGGCGGTGGTCGCGGTTCCGACGAGGGCCAGGTCGACGGTGCCGGCGCGTACGCCCTCGACGAGCCGGTCGGAGTTGTCCTCCAGCAGAGCGATCTCCACACCGGGATGTGCCCGGTGGAAGGCGGCGAGGGCGTCGAACAGCGGGGTGACCGTGCAGCCCAGGACCATCCCGACCGTGAGCCGGCCCCGGAGCAGGCCGGTGACCTCGCCCACCGCCCGGCCCACCGCCCCGGCCGCGGCGAGCGCGGCGCGGGCGGGCCCGAGCGCGGCCTTTCCCGCGACGGTGAGGGCGACGGCACGCGACGACCGGTCGAACAGTTCGGCGCCGAGTTCCCGTTCCAGCCGGCGGATCTGGGCGCTGACCCCGGACTGGCTGATGCGGACCCGCTCGGCCGCCCGCGTGAAGTTCCGCTCCTCGGCGACCGCGACGAAGTACTCCAGCTGCCTCAGTTCCATGACTGTGGATTCTAGTTCCCAACAGATCCATCTGTTGGACTTCTGGCCGGTGGGCGACCACGCTGGAGGCATCGAAGTCCGAGCGAGGTCGGGAGGCAGCCATGCCGGGAACACCGGGGCACCAGCACGAGGACGGGTCCGCGTACGAGAAGGCCATGCGGCCCGAGGACATCACCCGCCTGTTCGTCGAACGGTCCAACGCCGGTGACGCGGCCGGAGTCGCCGCGCTCTACGAAGAGGACGCGGTGCTGGCGTACCCGCCCGGCGACCGGACCGTGGGCCGGGAGGCGATCCGCGCACTGTGGGAGAAGGTGCTGGCCCACCGCCCCCGCTTCGAGCCGGAGCAGCCGCTTCCGACCCTGGTCAGCGGCGACATCGCCCTCACCTCGACGCCGCCGGGGGACGGGGCGGGCGCCCGCGCGCAGGTCGTCCGGCGCCAGCCCGACGGAAGCTGGCTGCGCCTGCTCGACCAGCCCGAGTTCGTGTCGCCCGCCCGCTGACCCCTTCGGCCGCGTGACCGCGTCGCCCGGACGCCGTCGGCCGCCGACGGACGCGGTTCTCGGACCTACGCCGTCGGCCCCGTGTCGCCTACGCCGCCGGCCCCGTGTCGACGACGCAGCCGATCTCGACGATCTGACCGGGAACGTCAACTCGCTGAAGCCGACGACGGTGCCGACCGGGTGGTGGCCGCCGAAATACGCCCGGTTGCCCGCCGCCACCGCATCGGCGTTCCGCAGCAGGTTCACCACGTACAGCGTCTGCGAGACGATCCGGTGGCGGGTGACGCCGTAGTGGTCCAGAACCCTGTGGATGTCGGCGCAGGTCAGCCGGAGCCGATCCGCGAGGTCCTCGGGGTGACGGAACGCGCCCTCCTCGTCGAGGGAGAGCTGACCGACCCATGGATCAGGCCGCCGGACCTGATCGCCTGCGCAGAGCCGAAGCCGTTCTCGGCCGGGACGTCGTGGTGGAGGACATCGGTGGTGGCCATCGTGCGTGTCCTTTCGGCGCGGTGCGCACCCGTGCTCTCTTGTGGTTCCTCAGGCACTGCAGGAGAGTCAGCACTGACCTGGAAGAACGCACTTTTCGGTGATGGGGAACCGTATGGGAACCAAGCAGTACACGGGCTCGCCCGAGGACGCGGACCTGAGGCGCGCGGACTCTCTGGCGCGGGAGATCTTCTCGGACGTCGCCAACAAATGGGCACTGCTGATCATCGAAGGGCTCGGTGACCGGACCCTGCGCTTCAGCGAGTTGCGGGACGAGGTCGAGGGCATCAGCCACAAGATGCTCACCCAGAACCTGCGCATGCTGGAGCGCTACGGACTGGTCGAGCGCACGGTGCACCCCACCGTGCCGCCCCGGGTCGAGTACACCCTCACCGAGCCGGGCCGGGCCCTGCGCGCCGTGGTCGACGGCATGTGCGACTGGACCCACCAGTACCTCGGCCACATCGACGCCGCCCGCCATCGCTTCGACAGCTGACGACACCTGCCGGCGCCTGCCGGGATCGTGACGCCAGGGGTGGCGCGCGGCACCCCGCCGCTCAGTCGGCGGGGTCCGGACGGCCGCCGCGGCGCAGTGTGCGGGCGCACCAGCCGATGACCGCGGCGTTGAGCAGCGCGCCACCGACCACCGCGCCGATGAACGTCACGGCGCCGCCCGGCAGCCCGAACAACACCAGGCTGACCGGGGCCGTGGCCAGCAGCGGGATGACTCCGGCGAAGGACGCGTCCTCCCCGGCGCCGACGACGGCCACCGTGATCGCCCACACGAGCAGGGCGGCACAGAGCCCGAAGTAGACGAGGGCGAAGACATCACCGAAGAAGACGCGGCGCAGCCAACGGAAAAGGGATCTGCCAGGCCGTGCGGGTCTGGCGGATCGGCCGGAATCGGTCATGGTGGCGGGTCTCTCGGTGTCAGAGGTGTCAGAGGTGTCAGAGACGTCGGTGGCGTCGGTGGCGTCGGTGGCGTCGGAGACGATCGAGGTGTCAGAGGTGTGCGCCCGGCGGGTTCGGGTGGGCGAGGCCGACGTCGTACGCGAGGATCGTCGCCTGGACCCGGTCGCGCAGCCCGAGCTTGCGCAGCAGCGCGTTCACATGGGACTTCACCGTGCCGACGGTGATGCCGAGTTCGGCGCCGATCTCCATGTTGGTGAGCCCGGACGCCACGAGAGTGAGGACGAACCGCTCACGCGCGGTCAGGCTGTCCAGTTCGTGGTGGTCGCTCGCGGCGTGGATCCGGGTGGGCTCACCGGACGCGTAGTGGCCGATGAGCCGGCGGGTCGCGGACGGGGAGAGCACGCTCTCGCCCGAGGCCACCACCCGGATGCCCTGGAGCAGTTCGGAGGGGTGCACGTCCTTGAGCAGGAAGCCGGAGGCGCCGGCGCGCAGCGCGTCGAAGACGTACACGTCGAGGTCGAAGGTGGTCAGCACCAGGACACGGGGCGCGTTCTCCCTGCCGGTGATGATCCGGGTGGCGGCGATGCCGTCCAGTTCGGGCATCCGGACGTCCATCACCACCACGTCGGGTGCCAGTTCCTCCGCGAGCCGTACCGCGGCGGCACCGTCGGCGGCCTCGCCGACGACGGTCATGTCCTCCTCGGCGCCGATCACGGCGGCGAACCCCGCCCGTACGATGCCCTGGTCGTCGACGACCAGCACCTTGAGGCTCATCGTTCTCTCTTCTCCTCGTCCCCCTGCCCGGCGACCGGCGCGCCGGTGGCCTCCGGGCCCGGGGCAAGGGGCAGCCGGAGGCGGAGGGTGTCCGCCGGGCCGGTGGTCACCGTACCGCCGAGGGCCGCGACCCGCGCCGTCAACCGTTCCCGTACGAGGCCGCGGGTGGCGCCCGGCACTCCGGTGACCGTGAGCGTCAACGAGCCGTCGTACGCGTCGAATTCCAGGACCGCCGGCCCTTCACCGCTCGCCGCGAGCACGGTCTCCGCCGCATGGTACGCGGTCAGGTCCACGGCGGTGGGCAGTCGGCCGGGCACCCGGTCGGTCAGCCGTATCTCCACGTCACGGCCGGTGGCCCGGCACTGGTGGGCGAGCAGGTCGAGGGCCTGGAGGGTGGGTTGCGGCCGCCGCGCGGCCTCCGTCTCGCCCTCCCGGACCGTGTCGAGGAGGGAGCGCATCGCGGCCAGGGCCTCGCGGGCGCGTTCCGCGGTCCCGTCGAGCCGGCCCGCCTCCGCCTCCACGACCATGTCGGCGGTGCGTGCCAGCACGGTGCTCTCCAGCCCGGCGGCGATCCGGCGGCGCTCGGCCCACGCGTCCCGGACGGCCTCCTCGGTCCAGGCGGCGAGACGTTCGTCGCGCGTGCCCCGCGCGGCCCGGTCCCGCCGGCCCCGCAGGGTCCCGCCCCAGTGGGCCGCGCCGACCGCCACGGACGCCCCGGCCGTCGCCAGCACGGCGACCGTCCAGACGGGGGCCGTCGTGCCCCGGTCCAGGACGGCGGCGGTCGCCGCCGCCGCGTGCACCGTCACCGCCACGACCGAAGCGACCACCGCGGTCACCGCGGCGGGCCCGCTCCCCACAGCCACCGCGGCGGGACGGAGCCACCGGGGCGGGCGCGGACGGTTCCCGGCGGGGGACGGGCCGGCGGCGGTACGGGCCGCGTGTGCGGCGAGCACGGCGAGTGCCCCGCAGGTGGCGAGCATGCTCAGCGCGGGCGGCAGGACGACCGGCCCGGTGTAGTCGCCGACCGCCATCGCCACCGGCCACAGCGGGGCCAGCGCGAGCAGGGCGCCCGTGGCCGCGCGGGGCGCCCGGCGCAGCCACAGCAGCGCGACCGCCTGTGCCGCGGCGAGCAGGGTGAAGAACGCGCCGGCGGCCACCGTCGACCCGCTCGACACGTCCTCCGACCTGATGATCATTACGGGGAGGAGCGGTTGCAGGACGAGGCCGACCGCGGCCGTCAGCTGCGCCAGGCGGTAGCTGAGCGGGACGGACCGCTCGACCGGGGCGGCGGTCCGGCCGGGCAGGACCGCCGCCACCTCCCAACCGCCGTCCGCGGTCGGACCGCTGGTCAGCGTGCCACCCGCCTCCCGCGCACGGGACCGCAGGAAGGCCGTGCCGCGTCCCCCGCCGAGGTTCGCGCCGTGCGCCGTCGCCCCTGCCGGCGGTGCCGAGCTCGTGACCACGACGTCCGTACGCGTGTCGCCGTACTGGCACCGCACCCTCGTGTGCGCGCCGGGGGCATGCCTGGCCACGTTCGTCAGTGCCTCGCGCACGATGCCGAAAGCCGCGTCGGCGACGGCGCCGTTCGGCAAGGGGCCGATCTCGTGGTCCACGTGCCGGCCCAGCCCGCGGAACCCCTCGACCAGGTCGCGCAACCGTTCCTCCGGCGACGGAAGTTCCTCGCGCGAGGGCGAAGGCGCCCGCACCGAGCCGAGCGCGCGGGTGACCTCGTGACCGGTCCCGACGGCGAACCGGAGCGCTTCGTCGGCCAGTTCGGGACGGCTCTCCCGGAGTCCGAGCGCCGCCCCCGCCGTGACCACCACGGCCGTCAGATGGTGGGCGCTGACGTCGTGCAACTCCCTTTCCATGCGCTGTCGTTCGGCTGCCGGAAGCCGGTGGCGTTCGGACTCGGCGCGTTGCAGCAGCCGTTCGGCCGCCTGCCGTGCGTGACGGGTCCGCCGTGCGAACAGGCCGGCCCCGCAGGCAAGGACGTACAGCAGGGCGGTGAGGACGAGGTCGAGCCCGTCGTGGTCGCTGAGCCCGTGCAGACTGATCCAGTACAGGACCTGCCAAACGGCGAGCGCGACCGTGCACAGCAGGGCGGTGAAGGTGTCGCGTTCGGCCGCCACGGTGAACAGGGCCAGTGCCACACCCGCGGTCCCGAGTACCGCCATCGCCCCGGCGGGCAGCGGCCCGGCGCCCAGCGCGCAGGCGGCGGCGACCAGGACGAGGGTGGTCACCGGGCGGGTACGGCGCAGGGCGAGCGCGGCCGCCACCGGTCCGGCGACCAGGACCGCCACGAGAAGAGCGGACGCGGTCGGGACGGTCCCGCGCACCAGTGCCGCCCCCGGCCAGACCACGGCCTGGGCACAGATCAGCAGGACCGGGAGCAGCCGGTCGTCGGTTCGCTTCATGAGACGACAAGGCTATGTCCGCAGGTGGGCGGCCCGACTCCGGCTGGAGGCGGATCCCCTTCTCCTACCTGGGTTACAGGGGCGGTGACACCCGCCCGGTGGAGACTGCGCGGCCTTCTCTGTCTCCGGTTGCACGCGGCAATCGTCCGCCGGCCCGAGGACCGAGGGGTGCCCCCGGCCATAGTCTCGATCACGTCGGGAAAGCGGCCCGCCACCGGCTCCACCAGCGGTTTCCGTTCCGTCCAGGACGGCGCACCGCCTTCCCGCCGCCCGGTCCGGCAGGTGCGACCTCACCTGCTTCCGCACCACCGGCCAAGCAAGTCCAAGCGAATTCAAGCGAATTCAAGCGAATTCGATCAACATCAGGGGGATTCACCATGTCCAAGCGCGTTCTCATCGGGTCCTTCGTCGGTGCTCTCGTCGTCGGCGGAGCCGCCGCCGGTTTCGCCATGGCCTCGAGCCCCACGAAGCTGTCTCTGGAGAACACCTCGGCCCGCTACACCGCTCCGTCCGGCGACAGCGCGGGCTCGTTCTCCTTCACCACGGATGTGAGCGACGACTCGGGCGTCACGAGTCTCCACGTCCTGCCGTGGCCCGCCGATTTGGAGCTGGACCCGACCGAGAAGGAACTCCGCGACACGGAGGAGACCGCCACCTGCCGCAAGACCTCGGACGAGACCTCCCGCTGCACCTACGCGCTGGAGGTCACCGAGGAGGAGGCGGCCGCGCTGGAGGCGGGCACCTGGAAGATCACGGCGCTGGCGACGGCCAAGGACGGTGACACCCTGTTCGTGCCCTCCGCCGCCACCTTCGAGATCAAGCACTGACCCGTCGAGCACTGATCCGCCGAGCACTGCCCCGTCGAGCACTGACCCGTCACGCGACGGCCGGGCACCTGGTCCCGCCAGGGCCCGGCCGCGCACGGAACACGGCGCCGACGGCCGGCCGGGCTCAGTCCAGGACGTGCCGCAGGTAGGACCGCGGGTCGGCCAGATAGCGGCGCCAGTGCTCGACCAGGGCGAGTTCGTCCCAGGCCGCCCGGCGCATGCCGTGGTCGCCGACCTCGATGATGTCCGCGCCGGGCAGGGCGGTCAGCAGCGGAGAGTGCGTGGCGCAGATGACCTGCCCACCACTCCTCACCAACTGGTCGACGTGGCCGAGCAGCTCCAGGCACGAGGTGAACGACAGCGCCGCCTCCGGCTCGTCCATCACATACAGGCCGGGCTGGAGGAACTTCCCCCGGAACGCCGCGAGGAAGCCCTCGCCGTGGCTGACCGAATCCGGCGCGAACCCTTCCCGGTCCAACGCGTCCAGCGCCGTCTCGGCGCGCAGGAAGAAACCCTTGCGGGCGCGCCAGCTGCCCAGCATGGGGCGACCGCGCGGCGCCGCGTCGAAGCGGATGCGCTCGCCCAGCACCGACTTCGGGCGGTGACTGGCATAACGCCAGTCGTGCGAGCCGCCCCAGGAGTCCAGCCCGAAGCCTTCGGCGAGAGCCTCGACCAGGGTCGACTTGCCCGAACCGTTCTCACCGATCAGGTAGGTCACCGGCGCGGTGAGGCGCAGACCGTCCGCCAGGAGCCCCCGCACGCAGGGCACCGACCAGGGCCATTCCCCCTCGTCCTCGTCGGGTAAGACACCGGATACGTACGCACGTTCGACGATCACACCCCGAGTTTCCCATGGAGCCGCGCGTAGTGAACCGTGGAGGGCGGTAGCAAGCGGCGCTCGCAGGCCCATACTGGAGACAATGACAAAGCCAGTTGCACCGAAGCGCATTCTGCCCACCAGCCCCTTCAAAGCCCCGGTCGCCCCGCCGCCCAAGCACTTCGCGGTGGGCGACCAGGTCACGCACGACATGTACGGTCTCGGCCGGGTGATCGGCATCGAGGACGGAATCGCGGCACTCGTGGATTTCGGTTCGGCGCAGGAACGGATCCTGAGCCCGTACTCCAAGATGAGCAAGCTGTAGTTCCAGCCGTAGCTGTAGTTCCAGCTGTGGCCGAGGCTGCCGCCGCGACCGACGTCGCAGCCGTAGCAGCGGCTCCAGGACCGCCGGGCCCGGTCACGACATGCCAGACCCCTTCATGGCCCCGCACCGAATCGGAGACCTCTCATCGACACGACCTCGCTGTTCTCCGCCCCGGAAGGGGCGCCGCGCCAGGCCACCGCAGCGTCCCCCCGTCCGGAGGCGGACCCCTTCCAGGCCCCGGACTTCGGGGAGGACGAGACCTTCCTGTTCGAGGAGGCGCAAGCATCCTTCCCGGACCTGGACACGAGTACGCCCCACCGCAGGGCGCGCTAGGCCACAGCCGCGTGAACAGGCACGACAGACCCCGGACTGCGCGGCAGCCGGGGTCTTCGTCGTGCCGCGGGCCCGGCTCCCCGGTCGGCGCCGAGCCGGTTCGTCACCGGTCCACCGCCGGGCACAGCCCTCGGTGTGCTCTCCGGACGCCGCTGCCGGGCCAGGACGTTCCCGCCGGACGCCGCCTGCCGCCCCGTCGGGGGGCTCTGCTCCGGTGCGACCGAACCGGCCGTCACGGAACGAGCGCACCGGCTCCCGCACCCGACTGCCGCTGTGTGGTTCGCCACACTCCTTCGTGAGCCGGCCACCGGCGGGCGCCGGCCGGCCCCGGCCCGCCCCGGCAGCGCCGACCTCGCCCGGCCCGACGCACAGCGCATCGGCGTGGTGAGCTCCCCGCCGCCGAAGTCCGACGAGGCCCAGACCCTGGTCTGCGGAACCGCCGCCCATCTGGTCGACTCCAAGGAGTCCATCGACAGCCGCCCTCCACTCGCGCTGGTCCTCAACGTGGTCGGTCTGGGCGCCACCCTCGGCGTCATGACGTGGATCTCCCAGGACGGCAGCCTCTCCTCCCAGCCGGGCTTTACCCCAGCTGGGCTTCACCGCGCAGCCGACGGAGGCGTCGATGACGGCGGCCCCGCACCCGCACCCGCCTCCGGGTCCGTGGGTATCCCGGCCCGGCCCCTGCACAGCGGCCACAGCCCCGGCCGCCCCCATGAAGAAGCCGACGGAGGTCTGACCGCGGCGACCCGGAACCCGGTGACAGCCGGACTCCCGCCTGCCCCCGGCCGTCGAGGAACACCGTGCCGCGTCGCCGGCGGGGCCACGGACCGGCAGGGCCACGGACGCGGACGCCGGGGCGGCTGCCGAAGCGACTCAGGGTTCGATGCGCAGGGGGTGGGACTCGGTCACCTGGTCCACCTCCGAGACCCTGATCGTCGCCTTCATCGTCCAGGTGCCCGGCAGGGGGAGGTTGAGGTCGCTGGTGGCCCAGTAGCCGCCGCGGTCGGTCAGCCCGGCGTCGATGGGGCCGATGTCCTTCTCGGCGAGGGTGAAGGAGAGGCGGAGCTCCGGGATCGAGTCCAGGGCACCGGCGGGGTCGAAGGCCACCGCCTGGATGCCGTTCTCACCCACCCGGCCCGGGTCCAGAGTGATCTGCACGCTGCCCTTCCCACCGGGGACGTCGAGGGCGTACGGGATCGTGACCACCGTCGCCGCGGGCAGTCCGGCAATCGGGGCCGTCCCGGTCGCCGCGGCCTCGGCCTCCGCTCGGGCCGGGAGGGTGCTGGTCAGCACCGTCGTGACCAGCAGCACCACGACCGCCACCACCGCTTCCACCAGAACGGAGACGCGCAGGGCACGACGGTAGCGGTCGAGGGGCGGCTCGTTCGGATCGGACGGAGTCGGGCCGGACGGAGTCGGGCCGGACGGCAGGGCAGGTGACGGAGCGGGGGGCGGGGAGTCCGGGGTGCCGTCGTCGGAGACGGGCAGCGCGGGGGCGGTGGGCGGGGCCTTGTCCGAAGTGGCGGAGGCCACCAGTTCCGGGAGCCGTTCCCGCACGGCCGCCGTAGCCCCCTCCACAGCCTTCTCCTCCTCCTTCCCCTTCTCCTTCTCCTCCATCTCCGTCTCCGTCTCCGTTTCCGTGGATGAGGCCGCCGTCGCCAGGCCGAGCGTCAAGCGGCGGGACAGGCCCGCCGCCAGCAGCAGTGCGGCCGTCATCACGAGCTTGACGGCCAGGGTCCTTCCGTACGACGAGTCCGCGAGCGCCGACCAGGAGCCGAGGCCCCGCCAGGACTGGTAGACGCCGGTGACGACGAGGACCGTCACCGAGAGGAAGGCGAGACGGGAGAAGCGGGTGACCGTGGCGACGGGCGGCGGGGCGTCGGCGCGGAACAGGACGATGAGCAGGGCCGTGAGGCCGCCGAGCCAGCAGGCCATCGCCAGCAGGTGCAGTACGGACGACGTCATCGCCACCGGCACCTGGATACCGGCCGAGGCGTGCTCGGCCGCTGCCCACGTCAACGCGAGGGCGACGGCCAGGACGGTGCCCACGGCGAGCCGGGCGGGCGATGTCCGGCCGTCCGGCTCGCCGTGGGCTCGACGCAGGCGGGGCAGGCGCAGGAGGACCGCCGCAGTCAGCACCAACAGGGCGAGCCGGGTCAGCAGCGCGATGCCCGGCCGCCCGGTGAGGGCGCCGGTGAAGGCCGAGAGGTCGAACGCAGTCGCCGGGGACGTTCCGTTCTCGTACGGAGCCCGCAGCACGAGGAGGACCGCGGTGGACGTCAGCAGCGTCCACCAGCCCGTGACCAGCGGCATCCGCAGCGGGGCGGTGTCCGGCGGCCGGCACAGGGCCGCGAACGCCACCGTGCCGATGAGCAGCGCGGCGGCGATGTACGCGAGATAGCGGCCGGTGTCGTAGAGGCTCGCGGTGATCGGGTGCTCCGCCGGGGCTGCGGGCGCCATCGGTGCGGTGGGCGAGGGTTTGCCGATGGAGAAGGTGAAGGCGCCGGAGGCGGGGTGGCTGTCCGCGGAGACCACCCGCCAGGCGACCGTGTAGGTGCCGTCGTCGAGCCCGTCGGGCAGGCCGATGCGTGCCGTGTCGGACCTGCCGTCGGCGTGCTCCGGCTCGTCCAGCGGCACCCGGTGGTTGTCGGGGCTGTAGATCCGGAACGAGTCGTCGAGCAGGGCGACGGACTCCGTGAAGGTCAGGGTGACGTGCCGGGGGGCGGACTTGACGACGCTTCCCTCCCCGGGATCGGCTCCGCGGAGCGCCGCGTGGGCGCTCGCCGGCCCGGCGCTGCCGAGGAGGAGCAGGATCAGCGCGGTGCCCAGCAGCACCAGCCCTTGAAGCCGCCGGTTTCCGCGACCGAACGTTTCACGACCGGGCGTTCCACGACCGGGCACTCCGCGATCCGTCGCTCGGCGGCCCGTTCCGGCGCCCCGTCCGCCCGCACCTCGTCCGCCACCGTCGCCCACCGCCCCGCTGCGCCGTCGCTGCACGTCGTTCCCACCTCCCGGCCGTCCAGCCGTCCAGCACTCCGGCCGTCCGGCACTCCAGCCGTCCAGCATCCCGGCCATCCGGCACTCCGGCTTCAGGTGGGGTACGGACGGGAGGCGCGGAATGCTCACCGCCCCGGCGGGACGACGATCCGCCGGCCGGTCCGCATCATCTGTTTCCGAAGGCCGCCTCCCGTGTGAGGAAGGCGAGTCGGGCCTTCTTCTCCGGCAGGTACACGTCCGGCAGATCGATCTCGGGCAGGACCACCTCGGGGCCCGCCGTGAAACCCTGCCGCAGGAAACGGGCGACCGCCTTCTCGTTGGCCACGTCCGGGTCGACCACCACGCGCCTGCGGTCCGGGCCCAGCAGGACGAACCCGACCATGACGGTCAGCAGCGCGCCGGTCCACCCGGAACGCGCCCCCTCCGGGCCGGCCGGAGCGACCAGCAGGTGGACGCCGATGTCACCGGGCTCGACGGGGTAGCAGTCGCCGACCCGGTCGGCCTCCGGCTCGTACGTCTGGAGCAGCGCGGCCGGCTCGCCGTCCTTGACGAGGAGGTAAGCGTGGTGGGTGTCGAGCGTTTCCATATGGGCGTAGATCTCGGCCACTTGCTGCTCGGTGAGGCCGTTCATGCCCCAGAAGAGGGCGCGTTCGCCGCTCACCCAGCGGTGCAGGACGGCCGCGTCCGCCGCCGGATCGAGCGGCAGCACGCGTACGGAGCCGAAGCCGTCGGCCACGTCCTCGTGAACGGCCGCGCGGGACGCGTACGGGTCAGACATCGGTCTCCTCCTGAAGTTCCTCGAGCTCATCGGTCTCCTCATGAGTGCCCCGGTCCCGGACCACGGCCTCCCTGCGGAGTCCGTCCCAGTCGGTGACGACCGGGACCAGGTCCCCCGCGAGCCACAGCGGCAACTGGTCGCGGTGGTGGGGCGAGTCCGGGACGCCCGAGGCGCCGAACGGCACCACCCAGCGGCTGTCCTCGCGGCGGGCCAGGTCCCAGACGTAGCGGGCGGCCGGGCCGCGCGCCGCGAGGTCGGTGAGACCGGGCACCGAGGAGGTGCACAGCACGCAGTCGTGGTCGCCGGACAGAGCGGGTTCGTCGTACGGCGTCATGGGCGGCAGGGCCCGCCAGGGAGCCAGCCGGTGGGTGTCTCCCCAGGTGCCGGCCGGCGGCCGGGCGGCCACCTCCTCCAGCGCCGCGCGCACCGCCGCCGGACGGTCGACGCCGTACAACTCCTTCGCGGTCAGGAGGTGTTCGAGCGCGTAGCCGATCCGCGGGAGCAGCGCGAGCCAGGGCTGGAACACCTCCGGGTAGGCCGGGGGCGTGGCCAGCCGGGCGAACGCGGGGTGCCGCGCGAGCTGCCGTACGAGCGCGCCGCGCACCGCCGCGTGGAGCGCCGCGCCGGTGCTGTCCGCGTCCATGCGCCGGTCCCAGGCCAGCAGCCGGCCGCGCAGGCCGGCCGCCGGACCGGTCAGACCGTCGAGGGCGGCGACATGGTCCAGCAGGGCGGCGGCGGAGGCGAGGTGGGTGTCCGTGTGGAGGGCGGGCATCTCGGCGGCCGACCAGCGTTCCCGCCGGGCGAGCAGCGCGGCGATACGGTCGGCGCGGTGCGGCGCGGCGAACTCGACGCCGAGGGGGGCCGCCGGGCCGCGCTGGTTCGCCATCACGGCGATGCCGTCGGTCAGGCCGGCGTGCGGCGACTCGTGCCACCCCTGCCAGTCGTGTCCGGGCTCCCACGCGGGCACCGGACGGATCCGGTTGGCCTCGGCCCGTACCGGCACCCGGCCGGCCACCCGGTGCAGCGTGCCGCCCTCGGTGTCGGCGGCCTGGACCACGTTGACCGGCTCGGCCCACAGGTCGAGGGCCCGGTCCACGTCGGCGACCCGGCGGGCCCGCAGCAGCGGCAGCAGGGCGCCGAAGCCCAGGTCGCCGGTGACGCGGGGCGGGTAGCGCAGGGCGACGACGACCGGGGGAGCGCCGGGTTCGGACACACCGTCCTCGAGGCCCTCGGGGCCGCCGATGATCACCGGTCCCCGGTCGGTCTCGATCACCTCGACCTCGACCGGGTCCTCGCCGGCGACCTCGACGGTCTCGGTGTGCCGGGCGGCCCGGTGCCAGACACCGTCCGGGCCGAGCGCCTCCACACCGGCGCCGGTGCGGCGCAACTGCTCCCGGTACAGGTCCTGGTAGTCGGCCATGGCGTTGGTGATCGCCCAGGCGACCGAGCCGGTGTGGCCGAAGTGGGCGATGCCGGGAACGCCGGGCACGGCGATGCCGACGACGTCGAACTCCGGGCAGGACAGACGGATCTGCTGGTAGACGCCGGGGTCCTCGATGAAACGGTGCGGGTCCCCCGCGATCACCGCCTGCCCGGTCACCGTCCGCTGCCCGGCGACCAGCCAGCCGTTGCTTCCGGAGGTGCCGGGACCGTCGGCGGCGAACAGGCCGACGGCGTCCCGCCCGAGACACTCGACGACCCGCTCGCGCCAGAGCTTCGCGGGGAACCCGGCGAACAGGATGTGCGTGGAGAGCCACACCGCGAGCGGCGTCCAGGGCTCCCAGCGGCCGGGGGTGAGGGCGGCCCGGGCGAATTCGGGGGCTGCGGTGAATCCGGGGGCCGCGGTGGGTCCCGGAGCTCCGGTGGGCCCAGGGCTCGGGGAGAGCC
>NZ_LIQT01000181.1 GCF_001418415.1 Streptomyces hirsutus | reverse complement strand
CCCCACGGGTCGTCGACCTCGATCTTCTTGCCGTACTTGGCCGTCTTCCAGACGTTGTAGAAGAACGGCAGCATCGACATGCCGAGCAGGAACGAGGCGATGGTCGAGACCGTGTTCAGCGCGGTGAAGCCGTCGGCCGCCAGGTAGTCGGAGTAGCGGCGGGGCATGCCCTCGGCGCCCAGCCAGTGCTGGACCAGGAAGGTGCCGTGGAAGCCGGCGAACAGCGTCCAGAAGGTGATCTTCCCGAGCCGCTCGTCGAGCATCTTGCCGGTGAACTTCGGCCACCAGAAGTGGAAGCCGGCGAACATCGCGAAGACCACGGTGCCGAACACCACGTAGTGGAAGTGCGCCACCACGAAGTAGGAGTCGGTGACGTGGAAGTCCAGCGGCGGCGAGGCCAGGATGACGCCGGTCAGACCGCCGAAGAGGAAGGTCACCAGGAAGCCCGCCGACCAGAGCATCGGGGTCTCGAAGCTCAGCGACCCCTTCCACATGGTGCCCAGCCAGTTGAAGAACTTCACCCCGGTGGGGACCGCGATCAGGAAGGTCATGAAGGAGAAGAACGGCAGCAGCACACCGCCCGTGGCGTACATGTGGTGCGCCCACACCGTCACCGACAGGCCCGCGATCGCGATGGTCGCGCCGATCAGGCCCATGTAGCCGAAGATCGGCTTGCGGGAGAAGACCGGGATGATCTCGGAGACGATGCCGAAGAACGGCAGCGCGATGATGTAGACCTCGGGGTGGCCGAAGAACCAGAACAGGTGCTGCCAGAGCAGCGACCCGCCGTTGGCCGGGTCGAAGATGTGCCCGCCGAACTTCCGGTCGTACTCGAGCGCGAAGAGCGCCGCCGCGAGCACCGGGAAGGCGAGCAGGACCAGCACACCGGTCAGCAGCACGTTCCAGGTGAAGATCGGCATGCGGAACATCGTCATGCCGGGAGCGCGCATGCAGATGATCGTGGTGATGAAGTTGACCGCGCCGAGAATGGTGCCGAAGCCGGAGAGGGCCAGGCCCATGATCCACATGTCCCCGCCGACACCCGGCGAGCGGATGACGTCCGTCAGCGGGGAGTAGGCGGTCCAGCCGAAGCTGGCCGCGCCGTCGGGGGTGAGGAAGCCGCCCAGCGCGATCAGCGAGCCGAACGTGAACAGCCAGTAGGCGAACATGTTCAGCCGCGGGAAGGCGACGTCGGGGGCGCCGATCTGGAGCGGCATGATCCAGTTCGCGAAACCGGAGAACAAGGGCGTCGCGAACATCAGCAGCATGACCGTGCCGTGCATCGTGAACGCCTGGTTGAACTGCTCGTTCGACATGATCTGCAGACCCGGCCGGGCCAGCTCGGCGCGCATGACGAGCGCCATCACGCCACCGATGCAGAAGAACACGAACGACGACGCCAGGTACATGGTGCCGATGGTCTTGTGGTCGGTGGTGGTGAGCCAGTTGACGACCACGTTGCCGGGCTGCTTGCGCCGGACCGGCTGCTCGCTCTCGTAGGAGTCCACAGCCGCTGCGGCACCCTGGGCTTCATTGAGAATGCTCACAGGATGTTCGCCTCCCGGTTCTTCTCGTGGCTCGTCTGATCGATGCCGGCGGGAACGTAACCGGTCTGCCCCTTCTCCGCGAGCTCCTTGAGGTGCTGCTCGTAGCGCTCGGGGGAGACGACCTTCACGTTGAAGAGCATCCGGGCGTGGTCCACGCCGCAGAGCTCGGCGCACTTGCCGAGGAAGGTGCCCTCACGGTTGGGGGTCACCTCGAAGGCGTTGGGGTGGCCCGGAATGACGTCCTGCTTCATCAGGAACGGCACCACCCAGAAGGAGTGGATGACGTCCCGCGAGGTCAGGACGAAGCGGACCCGCTTGCCCTCGGGCAGCCACAGGGTGGGGCCCGGGTTGTTGGTCTGCGGGTTCCGCGTCGAGGGGGTTCCGCAGTCGTTGACACCGCCGGCGTTGGCCGGGAAGGCATCCTTGTAGAGGTCCGGGACCGCCTCGAGTGCCTTGTCGGTCTTGGCGTCGCCGGTGGAACCCTCGACGTTCTCGATGTAGTTGAAGCACCAGCTCCACTGGAAGCCGACGACGTTCACGGTGACGTCCGGCTTCGCATCGAGCTTCATCAGCTCGGACTCGTCCCGGGCCGTGAAGTAGAAGAAGACGGAAACGATGATGAGCGGAACCACGGTGTACAACGCCTCGATGGGCATGTTGTAGCGGGTCTGCGGAGGTACCTCGACCTTGGTGCGGCTGCGCCGGTGGAAGAAAGCACTCCACAGGATCAGGCCCCACACCAGCGCGCCGATGGCGAGCGCGGCGGCCCAGGACCCCTGCCACAGGGAGAGGATCAGCGGAGCCTCTTCCGTGGTGGGGGTGGGCATACCAAGGCGGGGGAAGTCCTCCCATGTGCAACCTGTGGCGGTTGCCAGGACCAGGCCCGCGGTCAGTGCCTGCAGCAGCTTCCGCCGCATCGGGCGCCGCGGCGAGCGGTCGGAGCCGTTGGGACTCACGTAGCGCCTTCCCGAGAGTCTCGCCCGCGCTGTACGGCTGCGGCCTGGCCTTCTCGCTGGTCGGTCGCCGCCCTGCGTCGGGCAGGGGTTTGGATGTTTATGCGGACCAAACCCTAGCCGACGCCTTCCGGGGGGTCGCGGGGAGGGGGTCATACGCGCCGCCCGTCACCCCGAAGGGGTCGGAAGGCACACCCAATGGTCAGGAGTGCGGCTTGTGTGGTGGCAACGGCCGGGCACGGCAGCCGCGAAGGGCTCGGGGCGCTCGCGCCCTCACCCCTCCCGGTTCCCCTCCCC
>NZ_LIQT01000180.1 GCF_001418415.1 Streptomyces hirsutus | reverse complement strand
CCGGTCGTCCGGTACCGGACGCGGGACCTGACCCGGCTGCTGCCGGGGACGGCCCGGACGTTCCGGCGGATGGAGAAGATCACCGGCCGCAGCGACGACATGGTGATCCTGCGCGGGGTGAACCTCTTCCCCACCCAGATCGAGGAGATCGTGCTGCGCACACCGGGCGTGGCGCCGCACTTCCAGCTCCGGCTCACCCGGGAGGGCCGTATGGACGCCCTCACGGTGCGCGCCGAGGCCCGGCCGGACGCGGACGCCGCCACCCGCGCGGCGGCGGCGCGGTCCGTCGAGGCGGCCGTGAAGGACGGCATCGGGGTGTCGGTCGGGGTGGAGATCGTCGATCCGGAGACGCTGGAGCGGTCGGTGGGCAAGATCCGGAGGATCGTGGACCTGCGTCCGCGCTGAATCGCGCCGGCCCACCCCGGGTCGGGTACCGCGCTCACCCGGTGAAGCGGTCGCGCAGCTCCCTTTTGAGGATCTTCCCGCTGGCGTTGCGCGGCAGCTCGTCCACGAACAGCACCCTCTTCGGCGCCTTGAAGGAGGAGAGCCGCTCGCGCGCGTGCGCGATCAGCTCCTCCTCCGTCGTCTCGCCGCGCGCGACGACGACCGCCGTGACGGCCTCCACCCAGCGGTCGTCGGGAAGGCCGATCACGGCCGCCTCGGCGACCGCCCCGTGCGTGTACAGCGCGTCCTCGACCTGCCGTGAGGCGACCAGGACGCCGCCGGAGTTGATGACGTCCTTGACCCGGTCGACGATCGTGAAGTAGCCGTGGGCGTCCCGCACCGCGAGGTCCCCGGAGCGGAACCAGCCGTCGCGGAAGGCCTCGGCGGTCTCCTCGGGCTTGTCCCAGTACCCCTCGCACAGCTGCGGCGACCGGTAGACGATCTCGCCGGGTGTCCCGTCGGGTACGTCCTTGCCGTCCTCGTCGACCACCCGTGCGTCCACGAACAGCACGGGCCGCCCGCAGGAGTCCATGCGCCCCTTGTGCTCGTCGGGTGCGAGGACGGTCGCCAGCGGTCCGATCTCGCTCTGCCCGAAGCAGTTGTAGACGGCCAGGTCCGGCAGCCGCTCCGTGAGCCGCTCCAGGACCGGCACGGGCATGATCGACGCCCCGTAGTACGCCTTGCGCAGTCCGCTCAGGTCGCGGGTCGCGAAGTCGGGGCGGTGGGACAGGCCGATCCAGACCGTGGGCGGGGCGAACAGGCTGTCCGCGCGGCCCGCCTCGATCAGGTCGAAGATCCGGTCGCCGTCGGGCGCGTCGAGGATGACGTTGGTCGCGCCGACCGCGAGGTAGGGCAGCAGGAAGACGTGCATCTGCGCCGAGTGGTAGAGCGGCAGCGCGTGCACGGGGAGGTCGCCCGCCTGGAGGTCGAGGGCGGTGATGGCGCTCAGGTACTCGTGCACCAGGGCGCGGTGGGTCATCATCGCGCCCTTGGGCCGGGCGGTGGTGCCCGAGGTGTAGAGCAGCTGCACCAGGTCCTCGGAGCGCGGCTCGGGACCGTCGTGGGCGGGTGCCTCGGCCAGGAGGTCGAGCAGCGAGTCGTCGGCGTCGCGCAGGGGCAGCGTCCGTACGCCGTCCGGGAGCCGCCCGGCGAGGTCGGGGTCGGCGAGGACCAGGCCGCTGCCGGACTGGCCGACGAGGTACGCGAGGTCGTCGCCGGTCAGGTTCTGGTTGACCGGTACGTGCACGAGGCCCGCGCGGGCGCAGGCGAGGAAGCCGATCAGGTAGGCGTCGGAGTTGTGGCCGTAGGCGCCGACCCGGTCGCCGGGCGACAGGCCCGCGCCGAGCAGGACGCTCGCCGCGCGGGAGACGGCGGTGTCGAGTGCGTCGTACGTCCAGGTGCGTTCGCCGTACTCGACGGCGACGCGCGCCGGGGTGCGGCGGGCGCTGCGTCGCAGGAGTCCGTCAACCGTGCTGGCGTGTCCGGGCGTCATGGAAGACGATCCTCGGTTCACCGGCCGGGGAGGTCAAGGGACCGGGCCGGTCGGCACCAGGCCGCGCGGACGGTCCGACTCACGCCCCGGACCGGTGAGGATGTCCGCTGTTACCCTCAACCACCCCTTCCCCCAGTGATGTCGGGAGGCACGATGCGCTTACGTCCGAGACGGTCGGCCGTCGCGGCGGTGACCCTGTCGACCATGGGTGCCACGCTGCCGGCCGTTGCCGCCGAGCAACCGGACCGTCAGGAACATCCGTCCCACCGCGGTCTGTCCGCCGTGGTCCGCTACACCGAGCACGGCATTCCGCACATCGTCGCGAAGGACCACGCGAACCTGGGCTTCGGCAACGGCTGGGCTCAGGCCGCCGACCAGGTGTGCACCCTGGCCGACGGCTTCGTGACGGTCCGCGGCGACCGCTCGCGGTTCTTCGGGCCGGACGCCGCGCCCGACTACTCGCTCTCCTCGGCCGGCACGAACCTCTCCAGCGACCTGTACTTCCGGGGCGTGCGGGAGGCCGGCACGGTGGAGAAGCTGCTCGCGCGGCCCGCGCCGAGTGGTCCGAGCCGTTCGGTGAAGGAGCTGATGCGGGGCTTCGCGGCCGGGTACAACGCGTGGCTGAAGCAGAACCGGATCACCGATCCGGCCTGCCGGAACGCCGACTGGGTGCGGCCGGTGACCACGCTGGACGTGGCGGCGCGCGGATTCGCGATCGCCGTGCTGGGCGGGGAGGGCCGGACCGTGGACGCCATCACGGCCGCCCGGCCGCCGGCTTCGGCCGGGCCGGACGCGGCGGAGGGTCCGGGATCCTCGGCATCACCGGGATCCGCCGGGACCTCGGAGGCCGGGGGCACGACGGGGACGGCTCCGTCGCCCTCGCCCGAGGAGGCCGCGCGGGCCGCTCGTGAGCTGTTCGCCGCCGACAGGGCCGACATGGGCTCCAACGCGGTCGCCTTCAGCGGCGAGGCCACGGCGAACGGGCGCGGCCTGCTGCTCGGCAACCCGCACTATCCCTGGCAGGGCGGCCGCCGGTTCTGGCAGTCGCAGCAGACCATCCCCGGCGAGCTGAACGTGGCGGGCGGTTCCCTCCTCGGCACGGTGACGGTGTCCATAGGACACAACGCGCACATGGCGTGGAGCCACACCGTCGCCACCGGTGTCACGCTCAACCTCCACCAGCTGACGCTCGACCCGGCCGATCCGACGGTCTATCTGGTCGACGGCCGGCGGGAACGGATGCGGAAACGTACCGTCACCGTGCCGGTGGCGAACGGCGCTCCGGTGACCCGCAGCCAGTGGTGGACCCGCTACGGCCCCGTCGTCACCTCGCTCGGCGCCTCGCTGCCCCTGCCCTGGACGGGCAGCACGGCCTACGCGCTGAACGATCCCAACGCCGCCAACCTGCGCGCCTCCGACACCGGGCTGGGTTTCAGCAAGGCCCGTAGCACCCGCGACGTCCTCGACACGCTGCGGCACACCCAGGGACTGCCCTGGGTCAACACGGTCGCCGCCGACTCCCGGGGGCACAGCCTGTTCACCCAGTCGCAGGTGCTTCCCCGCATCACCGACGAGCTCGCGCAGCGCTGTTCGACGGCGCTCGGCCAGGTCACCTACCCCTCGTCGGGGCTCGCGGTCCTGGACGGTTCCCGCGGGGACTGCGCCCTCGGCCGCGACCGTGACGCCGTGCAGCCGGGCATCTTCGGCCAGTCCCGGATGCCCACCCTGAAGGACGCGCCGTACGCGGAGAACTCCAACGACAGCGCGTGGCTGTCCAACGCCGACCGACCGCTGACCGGCTACGAGCGGGTCTTCGGCACGATCGGCACACAGCGGTCGATGCGCACCCGGGGTGCCGTCGAGGACGTCGCGGCGATGGCGGACCGGGGCGGCCTGACCGTACGGGACCTCGAGCGGCAGCAGTTCGCCGACCGGGTGCCCGCGGCCGCTCTCGCCGGGGACGACGTGGCGAAGGCCTGCGCCGCGCTGCCGGGCGGCACCGCGCGGGGCACGGACGGCAGGGAGGTGGACGTTCGGGAGTCGTGTGCCGTGCTCGCCCGGTGGGACCGCACCATGGACACCGGCAGCCGGGGCGCACTGCTCTTCGACCGGTTCTGGCGGAGGCTCACGGCGGCGGAGCCGGGGACGCGGTTGTGGAAGGTGCCGTTCTCGGCCGCCGATCCGGTCCGCACCCCGCGCGGTCTCGACACCTCCGTTCCGGCCTTCGCCACGGCTCTCGCGGACACCGTCGCCGAGCTGCGGGCGGCGGGGATCGCGCTCGGCTCCCGGCTCGGCGAGCACCAGTTCGTGGAGCGGGGCGGCAAGCGGATCGCCGTGCCCGGCGGTACGGAGTCGCTGGGCGTCTGGAACAAGGTCGAGGCGCGGTGGGACCCGGCCCGCGGGTACACGGAGGTGTCGACCGGGTCCAGCTACGTCCAGGCCGTCGGCTGGGACGGCAGCGGGTGCCCGGTGGCTCGGACGCTGCTGACGTACTCCCAGTCGTCGAACCCGAACTCGCCGTACTTCAGCGACCAGACACGGCTGTTCTCCGGTGAGCGGTGGGTGACGTCCCGCTTCTGCGAGAAGGACATCCGGTCCTCGCCGGAGCTGAAGGTGGTCCGCGTGCGGGAGCGTTGAACGAGACCTCGTGCGTCGACGCGGGGTGAGAACCGCATGCGCATGCGACGAGTGAGGTCGCACGGGCCCGTCCGGTGGTGAGCGGTCGCCGCACCGGGCGGGTCCCGCCCTTCCCCTCGGACGCCGAGGCCGAGCGCGGCGGCCATCTGCCGCCCGCTGCCGGTGCCTTCGATGCGGAGCGCGGGCAGGGACGTGACGGCGCCGGCGGCTCAGGAGGAGCGCCAGGGCGGCGGTCTCCCCGGTGCGCCGCCGGCCCGGCCGATGACCCCGCACGCCCCATTGACACATCCCGCACCTGACAGGAAAGTTTCACCCCGCAAGGCGATCCCCGGAAGAATCTTTCAGGCCGCCGGCCGCGGTCGCGGCCACGACACGGGAGGAACCCTCCATGGCGGACGAAGAGCCGAGTGGCATCACACGCCGTCAACTCGGCGGAAGCGCACTGGCCTTGGGCGGTGCACTGGCCTTCGCCTCCCTCCCGGCCGGCCCGGTCTCGGCGGCCTCGCCGGCTGCGGCGGAATCGGCTGCGGCGGGTGGTGGACACCCGACCCTGCGGCGCGGGCCGGCCCGGCGGGCCGGACTGCTCGCCGGCCATCTGGACCGACTCGTCACCGATGCCGAGGCGTTCCTCGGCCCTTCGCCCGAACACCCCTGGTACGCGGGGGCCGTGCTGCTCGCCGGGCGCGGCGGCACCGTGGCCCTGCACCGGCCCATCGGCATGGCGGTGCGCTACCAGGCCTACGACGAGAGGACCGACACCGGCGTCGAGTTCCCGGCGGACCGGCAGATCCCCATGACCGAGGACACCGTCTTCGACCTGGCCTCGGTGTCGAAACTGTTCACCTCGGTCCTCGCGGTGCAGCAGATCGAGCGGGGCACGCTGGAACTGGAGGCGGCCGTCGCCTCGTACCTGCCGGACTTCGGCCGCGCCGGCAAGAAGGACGTGACACTCCGTCACTTGCTCACGCACACTTCGGGTTTCCGCGCCTGGATCCCGCTCTACAAAGCGCCCACGTACGAGGAGCGCGTCCGGCTCGTCCTCGACGAGACACCCGTCAGCGCGCCCGGAACGGCGTATCTGTACTCGGACCTGAACCTGATCTCGCTCCAGCTGGTGCTCGAGAAGGTCACCGGCCGCTCCCTGGACGTCCTCCTGCGGGAGGAGATCACCGGCCCCCTGGGCATGGACCGCACCCGCTACAACCCGCCCGCCTCCTGGAAACCGGGGATCGCCGCCACCGAGGACGCCCGCCTGCCCTGGTCCGGCCTCGACCGGGGGCTGGTGTGGGGCGAGGTGCACGACGAGAACGCCTACAGCCTGGGCGGGGTCGCGGGCCACGCGGGTGTGTTCTCCTGCGCCTGGGATCTGGCGGTCCTCGGCCGGACCCTGCTCAACGGCGGCGGCTACGGCCGGGCGCGCATCCTCAGACCGGAGTCGGTGGAGCTGATGTTCACCGACTTCAACACCGGCTTCCCCGGGGACGAGCACGGACTGGGCTTCGAGCTCTACCAGCACTGGTACATGGGTGCGATGGCCACTCCGCGCACGGCGGGCCACACCGGGTTCACCGGTACCTCGCTGGTGCTCGACCCGACGACCGACTCGTTCCTCGTCGTCCTGGGCAACTCGGTTCATCCGGTCCGCAGCTGGCGCTCCGGCTCGGCTCCCCGGGTCGCCGCCGCGAACCGGCTGGCCCGCGCGGTCCCGGTCCGGACGGCGCCGGGGCGGGGTGGGCGGACGTCCTGGTTCTCCGGGATGGCCGGTTCGACGACGGCGACGCTCACGCTGCCCGCGCTGGACACATCGTCCGGCGGGGCGCGGCTGCGCTGTGCCCTGTGGTGGGACACGGAGCCGCACGCCGACCTCCTCACCCTGGAGGCCACGACCGACGGTGGCACCGCCTGGCAGCCGGTGCCGTTCGTCACCGAGCGCCGGGACGGGGCACCGGAGCAGCATGCGGCGGGCACCGCGACGGGCTGGTCGGGCCGTGTGTGGCACGGGCTCACCGCCGGCCTGCCCGCCGCGCGGAGCCTCACCCTGCGCTGGCGGTACGCGACGGACCGGCTGTATGCGGGGCGCGGTGCCTACGTCGACGGGATGCGCGTCCAGGCGGACGGCCGCGTCCTGTTCGACGAGGCCCGTCCGGCGGACGCCGCCCGCGTCGAGGCGACGGGGTGGGCCCGGTCCGCCGACTGAACCGGGGCAGGTCCGGCCTCCCTCGCTCCGGCCTGCGTCAGTCCGCCTCCAGTACCGCCATCGCCGCGTTGTGGCCCGGCACCCCGCTCACCCCGCCGCCGCGCACCGCGCCCGCGCCGCACAGGAGGACGTTGGCGTGCCGGGTCTCCACGCCCCACCGCCCGGTGCCTTCCTGGGCGTGGGGCCAGGACAGTGCGCGGTGGAAGATGTTCCCGCCGGGCAGCCCGAGGTCGCGTTCCAGGTCCAGCGGGGACTTCGCCTCCAGGCAGGGGCGCCCGTCCGCGTCGGTCGCCAGGCAGTCGGCGAGCGGTTCGGCCAGATGGGCGTCGAGCTGGGCGAGCGTCGCGGTGAGGAGTTCCTCGCGTACGGCGTCGTTGTCGCGGACGAACAGCCTGGCCGGGGTGTGCAGGCCGAAGAGGGTGAGGGTCTGGTAGCCCCGGGCGGCGAGCTCCGGACCGAGGATCGTCGGGTCGGTGAGCGAGTGGCAGTAGATCTCGGAGGGCGGCGCGGTGGGCGGTTCACCAGCGGCGGCCTGGGCGTGCGCGGCGGCCAGTTGCCCGTACCCCTCGGCGACGTGGAAGGTGCCGGCGAACGCCTCGCGCGGGTCGACGGAGCTGTCGCGCAGCCTCGGCAGCCGGGTGAGGAGCATGTTCACCTTGAGCTGGGCGCCCTCGGCCGGGGTGGGGGGAGTGTCGCCGGTGAGCGCCGCGAGTTCTCTCGGGGAGGCGTTCACCAGGACGTGCCGGGCGGCGGCGACGCCCTCGCCGTCGGCCGTACGGTGGGTGACCTCTGCCGTGCGGCCGTCCGTGTCGATGCGTACCGCTTCGTGACCGGTGGCGATGACGGCGCCCGCGGCGCGCGCGGCGGCGGCCAGCGCGTCGGTGAGGGCGCCCATGCCGCCGACCGGTACGTCCCAGTCGCCGGTGCCGCCGCCGATGACGTGGTAGAGGAAGCAGCGGTTCTGCTGGAGCGTGGGGTCGTGGGCGTCGGCGAACGTGCCGATGAGGGCGTCGGTGAGGACCACGCCCCGGACGAGGTCGTCGGTGAAGTTCTCCTCGACCGCGACACCGATCGGTTCCTCGAACAGGGTCCGCCAGGCCTCCTCGTCGTCGACGGTTCGGCGCAGTTCCTCGCGGGTGGGCAACGGCCCGGTGAGGGTGGGGAAGACGCGCTCGGCGACGCGGCCGGTCATGCCGTAGAAGCGCTGCCAGGCCCGGTACTCGCGCTCGGAGCCGGTGAGCCGGGCGAACGCCTCGCGGGTGCGCTGCTCACCACCGCCGACGAGCAGCCCGGTGGGCCGTCCGTCACGTTCGGCGGGGGTGTACGAGGAGACGGTACGGGTGCGGACCCGGAAGTCGAGCCCCAGTTCCCGGACGATCTTTTGGGGCAGCAGGCTGACCAGGTACGAGTACCGGGACAGCCGTGCGTCGACGCCGGGGAACGGCCGGGTGGACACCGCTGCCCCGCCGGTGTGGTCCAGCCGTTCCAGCACCAGTACGGAGCGTCCGGCCCGGGCCAGGTAGGCCGCGGCGACGAGACCGTTGTGGCCTCCGCCGACGATGACGGCGTCGTACGTCCGGGTTCCCTCGTGTGCGGTCACGGTTCTTCGTAGCACGTGAAGATCCGAATATGCCAGGCGACGGGCGAGGTTCGGGCAGGAGCACCACCGGGCGCACTCGTCGCAGCGGCACACCTGTCGTACGTCATCCCCGTCACCGTGCCCGGCACGCTCAGCCCGCCGCCCGCCGCTGCTTCAGTGCCGCCACCTCGCGGTACAGCCCGGCGGCCTTGTCCCCGTGCCCGAGCCGCTCCAGGCAGTGGGCCTCGTCGTTGCGGGCGGCGAGGGTGTCGCGGTGGTCCGCGCCGAGGAGGCGCTCACGGGCGTCGGCCACCCTGCGGTACTCGGTGAGCGCGTCCGCCCAGCGGCCCAGCCAGCCCAGGCCGACGGCGACCTCGCGGCGGCTGATCAGGGTGTCCGGATGGTCGGCGCCGAGGGCACTCTCGCGCAGCGAGCACACGGCGCGGGACTCGGCGAGGGCCTCGACCCAGCGGCCGAGCCGGCCGAGGTTGACGCCCAGGCCGTGCCGGGCGCGCAGGGTCTCGGGGTGGGCGGGGCCCTGGACCCGGGTGCGGTCGTCGACCAGGCCCCGGTAGAGGTCGAGGGCCTGTGCGGTGCGGCCGAGCCGGCCGAGTCCGATGCCGACCTCGTAGCGGGCGGCGAGTGTGTCGGCGTGGTCCGGGCCGAGCGCCCGCGCACGGGCCTCGGCGACTTCGCGGTAGGTTTCCAGGGCTTCCGCCCACCGTCCCAGCTGTCCGAGGGTGTAAGCGACTTCGTAGCGGGTGACCAGGGTGTCCGGGTGTTCGGGGCCGAGCACCCGGGCACGGGCGGCAGCCACTTCGCACGCCGTGCTGTACGAGTCCTCCAGACGGCCGAGCCTGCTGAGGTTGAAGGCGAGGTTGTGCCGGCAGCGGAGGGTCTCGGGATGGCCGGCCCCCATGGTGCGCTCGCGGGCCGAGAGCACCGACAGATACACCTGGTGGGCGTCGAAGGGCCGGCCCAGCTGAGCGAGGACGTACGCCATTTCCTGACGGGCGGCGAGGGTGTCGGGGTGCTCGGAGCCGAGCGTGCGGATACGGGCCTCGGCCACGTGCTTGTACTCGCGCAGGGCGTCGGCGGCGCGGCCGGTGCGACTGAGGGCGAAGGCGACCTCGTAACGGCTGGCGAGTGTGTCGGCGTGGTGCGGGCCGAGGAGGTGCTCACGCTCCGCGGCGACCGCGCGGTGCACCTCCCCCGCCTCCGTCCAGCGGCCCAGGCGCCCCAGGCTCAGACCCGCGTTGTGCCGTCCGGCCAGGGCGGTCAGGGCCTCCGGGGACGGGGCGGGCCGCTCCTGTGCCGGGACCGGCTCGCCCCGGCCGGTCGCGGGGCGGGCGACCCATTCGCCGGACAGGCCGGCCGCCGGGTCCGGCGGCGCGGTGTGCGGTCCGGCGAAGGCCGCCCTGCGGCCGGTGGTCATGCCCCGCGTCCAGGACGGCAGCCGGGGCACGCGCCCCACCGGTTGGGGCCGGGCGACCTGATGCGACGGGGCCCCGGGGCCGGTCGCGCCGGTCGTCCCCACGGGGCGGGGCCGGGCCGTCACCGCGGCCGGCAGCAGCACCGGCGCGGCCCGCAGTACGCCGATCCGGCGGGCCAGTTCGCGTGCGCTGTCGGGGCGCCCGCCGGGTTCCTTGGCCAGCAGGTCGAGGATAATCCGCTCCAGGCACTCGGGCAGTTCGGCCCGCAGGGTGCGCGGCGGCCGCGGCGGGGTGTCGCGGTGGCCGACGAGGACGGCCCACGCGTCGTCGAGGTCGAACGGCGGTACTCCGGTGGCGATCTCGTAGAGCACGCAGCCGAAGGAGTACAGGTCGCTGCGCCGGTCGACCTCGGTGCCGCTGATCTGCTCGGGCGACATGTAG
>NZ_LIQT01000018.1 GCF_001418415.1 Streptomyces hirsutus | reverse complement strand
CACCTCCCACCGCCCACCGCCCGCCGAACGGCGCGACACCGCGTGACCGGCAATGCGCCAAGCCGTTGGGAAGGCATGCCTGAACCAGCACACAGCGACGTGGACTACTACGACCCACCTCCCTGACGGAACCATCCTGGGAGAATGCCTTACGACGACGCCGAGTAGTTCTTCGCTCTCCTGCATGAGCGCATGACCCCGGAGAACCTTGCGATACCCATCGAGGAGCTCACCGGGCGTACCTCCTACCGACGCACATGGCAACGCCCCCGCCACCTCAGACCGCGTTTGAGATCTCGTCGTAGGACAATCAGGCGGTGACGCGCCCCCTGAATCGTGACCGCTCCCTTGAAGAGCTTGAACGCGACCGCTGGCCGGCCCCATCAGCCGACGACACCCGCCTTGTCGCTACTGCACACGCCTTGCGGCGTCGGCCGATCGGCGAGCTGACCGTCGAGGACATGCGCTTGTTGATCGGGCAGGACATAGGCCTGCCCCACCTCCTGCCACTGGCACTGGAAGTGTTGCGGGAGAACCCGATGGCAGAGGGGCACATGTACGAAGGTGATCTGCTGTCCGCGGTCCTCACCAGGAACCCGGCGGTCTGGACCGAGTCCTCCGAACTTGGCCGAGAGCTTCGCGTGATCATCTCGAAGTTGACCGACCTGCCGCCTGACCTGCAACAGAAGGTTGAACGGTTCCTGGCTCCGTAGAGCACCGACGCAGGACGTTCCCCATGGAAGGGAAGGCCGGCGTATCTACGGAACGTCTCGCCGGAGCAAGCGCGGGCCCGGACGCGTCACCGGCCGGCCCCGGGTGAGTCGGCGGACCATGAGGCCGATCATTGCCCAGCGGATCATGGTCTCGGAGCGGGCCGGGCTGGTCTCGTAGTCACGCGCGAGGCGGCGGTGGGCGGTGAGCCACGAGAAGGTGCGCTCGATCGCCCATCTCCTGGGCTGGACCTGGAATCCGCGCTGGCCCGGGGCCTTGCGCACGATCTCCAGCTCGCGGCCGAGGATCGTGCGTGACCACTCCACGAGGCGGCCGGCGAAACCCTGGTCCGCCCAGATTTTCTGCACGTCCGGATGGTCCAGGCGGGTCCACAGCAACGAACGCTTCGCGCCGTCGCGGTCCTGGATGTTCGCCGCGACCACGTGAACCGCCAGCAGCAGGCCCAGGGTGTCCGTGACGATGAACCGCTTGCGGCCCTTCACCTTCTTGCCCGCGTCGAAGCCCCGGGTGCCGACGGGGGCCGTATCGGCCGTGCGCACGGACTGCGAGTCGATCAGCCCGGCGCTCGGTTCCGCGTTACGGCCGTCGGCCTCACGGACCCGGCCGCGCAATGTGTCGTGGACCTGCTCGACGGTGCCGTCGTCGTGCCACCAGGTGAAGTACCAGTACACGGTGGGCCAGGGCGGGAAGTCCTTCGGCAGCTGGCGCCAGGCGCACCCGGTCCGTACCACGTAGAAGATCGCGTCCACGATCCGCCGACGTGGGTGCTTCTCCCACCGCCCGCCCCTCGGCCCGACCCTCGCCGTCGGCAGTAACGGCTCTATCAGAGTGCGGAACGTGAGCTCTTGTCCGTTTCGTGATTGAGGTTGGGGAAGGATCGCTGGTCGCGGGCTGGGTGTGGTCCTCAGGCGCCGGGCCGGGTGAACAGGCCGGGTTCGGCTTCGGTGAGGATGCCCCGGCTGACCAGGCGTTTCAGTTTGGAGCGGATGCCTTCGGTGTTCTTCGGGAGGATCGGCAGGCCGAGGGCCTGGCAGAGGTCGCGGGCTCGCATCGGCCGGCCCGCGTCGGCCAGGGCGGTGAGGATCTGCGGGTAGGCGGGGTGGTCCGGGATGTCGGGACGCTCCGGCTCGGAGGTGGGTGAGGGCGCGGGGAGAGTGAGGAGGGTCTTGCGGGTGATGCGCAGGTTCTCGCTCTCCGCGTCGAACTCGCCGAGCTGCCGGGTGAGTTCTTCGATGCGGGCCCTCAACTGCTCGGCCTGGGAGGCGAGTTCGCGCTCGCGGGTCTCGATGCGCTGGTCCAGAACTCCCTCTACACCGAGGCGCTGGAACGGGGGCGGGCGGACGCCGAGAAGATCCCCGATGCGCTCGACGCGGTGCTGGCGATCGCCCGCCCGGTCGTGGAGTGCAACCGCGCCCATGTGGACAACGGCCGCACCTACCTGCGCGAGATGGTCTTCGGCGATCCCGCCGAGCCGCGCCATCGCGAGGCCCTGGAGATCACCGCGCGGACCGAGGCGGCGATCGCCGATGTACTGCACAACAAAGGCCGCGCGGGACAGGCCGATGCCGAGACGCTGGCTCGCGTCGTGTCCGCCGTCCTGTTCCTCGCCATGGCGGCCGGCCCGAACGCCACCGCGAGCACCGACGAGATCCTGCGGGACGTCCGGGCCCAGATCGGCGCCATCCTGCCCCGCTGACGCCGACAGGTACGGATACAGCCACAGCCGCAGCTACGGCAGCGGCGATGGTTACCGTGACGTCGCCGGTGCGGGCTCGGGCCCGGTCAGGGCCGCGTGCGCGGTGGCGAGGATCTCCTCCGACAGGGTTGACCCCTTGGTGGCGCGAGCCAGGACGAGCGCGCCGAACAGGGTGCACAGCCGGACGAGACCGTCCTGGTCGTCCGTGGCGAGCCACTCGGCGAAGTCGCCCACCCCTTCGGTGTAGACGCGGCGGGCCTCGCCGTCAGCGCCCTCGCGCGCCATGTCGCTGGCGAGCGCGGCGACCGGGCAGCCATCCCCCGGGTCGTCCCGGTGTGCGACGGAGAGATAGGTGTCGATCAGTGCCTGCTGGGTGGCCTCGCGCTGCCCGCCGTGACGCTCGAGCCCGGCTGTGTGGCGCCGGGCGAGTTCCGCGAAGGCGTGGGCGGTGGCCTCGTCGACGAGCGCCTCCTTGGAGGCGAACTGCTTGTAGAAGCCGCCGTGGGTCAGTCCGGCCGCCTTCATCAGGTCGGCGACGCTGACCTGCGTGCCCTGCTCCCGGAACAGCCGGGAGGCCGTCTCCACGACCCGCCTGCGGTTCTCGTCCGCCTGCGCCTGCGATACGCGGCCCATCAGCCACCTCCCGATTGGATGCCGAACTCCCGATTGGATGTCGAGGCAAATCTATCCTAGACTGGGGGATAGATTTCAATCGTAATCTAATGTTCACGGGCCACACGGTGCCCATCACGCTGGGAGCAGACATGGAACTGAAGAACGCGGTCGCAGTGGTCACCGGCGCCAACCGGGGTCTCGGGCGGCAGCTGGCCGTCCAGCTCGTCGAGCAGGGCGCGAAGGTCTACGCGGCGGCCCGCCGCCCCGAGTCGATCGACCTGCCGGGCGTCACGCCGCTGCACCTCGACGTGACGGACGAGCAGTCGATCCGGGAGGCCGCCGTCACCGCATCCGATGCGACGCTGCTGATCAACAACGCGGGTATCTCCACCGGCGCCACCCTGATCGGCGGCGACCTGGACGAGGTCCGCCGGGAGATGGAGACGAACTTCTTCGGGCCGCTCGCCGCGACCCGCGCCTTCGCCCCGGTCATCGAGGGCAATGGCGGCGGCGCCGTCCTCAACGTGCTGTCCGCCCTGTCCTGGTTCCACCCGGCCGGCCTCGGCTCCTACGCGGCCTCCAAGGCCGCCGCTTGGGCGCTGAGCGACGCGACCCGTGAGGAGCTGGCACCGCGAGGGATCACCGTCTCGGCACTGCACGTCGGTTACATGGACACCGACATGGCCGCCGGCGTGCCTGCCGATCAGAAGGTCGCCGCCGCCGACGTCGCGGCCCAGGCCCTGCACGGCATCGAGACCGGCCTGCCCGAGATCCTCGCCGACGAGACCAGCCGGTACGTCAAGCAGAGCCTGTCCGCCGCACCCCAGCCGAACGCGGGCTGAGCTCAGCCTTCCACCCCGGCGCGGCCGCCTTCCCACCCCTGATGCAAGGACATTTCATGCGTTACACGACCTTCGGACACCGGACCGGACTGCGCGTCTCCGAGTACGCGCTCGGCACCGCGAACTTCGGCACCGGCTGGGGTGCCGGCGCCGAGCCGGACGAGGCACGCCGGATCTTCGACCGGTTCGCCGAGGCGGGCGGCACCTTTCTCGACAGCGCGGACGGCTACCAGTTCGGCGAGTCGGAGGAGCTGACCGGGAAGCTGATCTCCGCCGACCGCGAGCACTTCGTCCTGGCCACGAAGTTCGCCCTCGGCGCCGCCCCGCAGCCGGACATCTCCAAGACCGGCAACAGCCGTAAGAACATGGTCGCCTCGGTGGAGGCCAGCCTGAAGCGCCTGGGCACCGACTACATCGACCTGTTGTGGGTGCACTTTCCCGACGAGCTCACTCCGATGGAGGAGCTCCTGCGCGGGCTCGACGACCTGGTGAGCGCCGGCAAGATCCACCACGCCGCACTGTCCAACTTCCCCGCCTGGCGCGTCTCGCGCGCGGTGACCCTCGCCGATCTGAGGAACCAGGCCCCGATCATCGGCATCCAGCACGAGTACAGCCTCGTCGAGCGCACCGCCGACCGCGAACTCCTGCCCATGGCCGAGAGCCTCGGCCTCGGCGCCGCCCTGTGGTCCCCGCTCGGCGGCGGACTGCTCACCGGCAAGTACCGCAGCTCGGCCGAGGGGCGCCTGAGTGACCTGGGCATGGTCATCCACACCGAGAGCACCGACCAGAAGACTGCCGTCGTCGACACCGTCCTAGCGATCTCCGAGGAGACCGGCGTGACGCCCGCCCAGGTGGCGGTGGCCTGGGTGCGCGAGCGCGCCGCCCGCTCCGTGGCCACGCTCGTCCCGATCATCGGCCCGCGCAGCCTCTCCCAGCTCGACAGCTACCTCGGCGCCCTCGACGTCCAGCTGACCGACGAGCAGTACACCCGCCTGACCGAGGTCAGTGCGGTGCCGCTCGGCGTGCCCCACGAGGGGATCGCCGGCTCGCTGGGGCACCTCCAGGGCGGCGACGCGAGCCGCGTCCTTGCCCCGGCGGTGCCGGTGGCCTGAAGCGGTGCAGGTAAGGAAAGTAGCGCAATCTATTTCGTTCGGGGACAAACCCGGGACGACGACAGAACCCGGCCCCGCGCGGGCGGGAAACGGAACGGAACGGAGAAGTCGATGAAGGCCTTCATGGTCGAGAAGTACGGTGACGCCACCGGGATGCACGCCGCGGACATACCCGACCCGCAGGTGGGCGCCAACGACGTCCTGGTCAGGATCCACGCGGCGAGCGTCAACCCGCTGGACATGAAGATCCGCGACGGGTCCCTCAAGGCAATCCTGCCGTACCGGCTCCCGCTCGTCCTGGGCAACGACCTCGCCGGGGAGGTCGTCCAGGTCGGCTCGTCCGTCACCCGGTTCGCGGTGGGCGACGAGGTGTGGGCCCGCCCCGACAAGGACCGCATCGGCACCTTCGCCGAGCTCCTCGCCATCCACCAGGACGACCTGGCGGCAAAGCCCGCCACGCTCACCATGACCGAGGCCGCTTCCCTTCCCCTGGTCGCGCTGACCGCCTGGCAGGCCCTGGTCGAGCGGGCCAAGGTGCAGCCGGGCCAGAAGGTCCTCATCCACGCGGGCGCCGGGGGCCTCGGCTCCATCGCCGTCCAGCTGGCCAAGGCGCTCGGCGCACACGTGGCCTCCACCGCCAGCACCGCCAAGGTCGACCTGGTGAAGGAGCTCGGCGCGGACGAGGTCATCGACTACCGCACGCAGGACTTCTCCGAGGTGCTCGAGGGCTACGACTTCGTACTCGACTCCCTCGGCGGCGAGAACCTCGCCAAGTCCTTCGGTATCCTCAAGCCCGGCGGCCTGGCCATCAGCGTGGCCGGCCCGCCCGACGCGGACGTCGCCCGCGAGTTGGGCCTCAACCCGGTGATGCTCGCGGTCACGACCGTCCTGAGTGCCAAGTCGCGGCGCAGCGCCAAGAAGCTCGGCGTCACGTACTCCTTCCTGTTCATGAAGGCCAGCGGCGACCAGCTCCGTGAGCTCGCCTCCCTCGTCGACACAGGGAAGATCCGCCCCATTGTCGACCGCGTCTTCCCGTTCGACGAGACCCTCCAGGCCATGGAGTACGTCGAGAAGGGCCGGGCGAAGGCTGGCAAGGTCGTCGTCTCGATGACGTGAGAGTGCGGAACGTGACCTTCCGTCCGGCTTGTGATCGCTCGATGGTGTGATGTTGGGGCATCGTTGCCGGTCAGGCGTTCGGGGTTCGCTTGGGTTATGGCATGAGCATGCGCAAGCCGTACCCGAGCGATGTCACCGACGAGCAGTGGGAGCTCGTCGGCCCCGTGATCACGGCATGGAAGGCCCGGCATCCGTCGGTCAGCGGGCATCAGGGGGAGTACGCGATGCGGGAGATCGTGAACGCGATCCTCTACCAGAACCGGACGGGGTGTCAGTGGGAGTTCCTGCCGCACGACATGCCTCCGCCCGGAGCGGTGAAGTACTACTTCTACCTCTGGCGCGATGAGGGCACTGACCAGGACATTCACGACCTGCTGCGCTGGCAGCTGCGGGAGAAGCGGAAGCGATTGGCCGACCCGAGCCTGGTGGTCCTGGACACGCAGAGCGTCCACGCCGCGGTCGGCGTCCCCGCTACGACGACCGGCCGGGACGCCGCGAAACGGGTGCCGGGCAGGAAGAGATGCCTGGCCGTGGACGTATTGGGCCTCGTCATCGACTGCGTCGTCCTGCCCGCCTCCGCCCACGACAACACTGCCGGCATCGCCCTGTTGGACGGCGTCGCCGAGCAGTGCGACACGGTGACCAAAGCCCTGGTCGACCAGGGCTTCAAGAAGAAGGTCGTCGAGCACGGCCAAAACCACGGCATCGACGTCGAGATCGTCGAACGCAACCCGGACGACAGAGGGTTCGTCCCCCAGGTCAAGCGGTGGATCGTGGAGCAGACGAACGGGATCTTGATGTTCTACCGCCGTCTCGTGCGCGACTACGAACACCGTCCCGCTTCTTCCCGCTCCCGCGTCCTGTGGGCGATGACCTCCGTCATGAGCCGCCGCCTCACCGGCACCACCCTCACCTCCTGGAGGACTGCATGAGCGAGAACCCCCAGCTCAAAGTCATCCTGGAGCGCATCGAGACCCGCGAGCGCGAACTCGCCTCCCAGGCTGAGCAGTTGAGGGCCCGCATCGAAGAACTCACCCGGCAGCTCGGCGAGTTCGACGCGGAGAGCGAGAACCTGCGCATCACCCGCAAGACCCTCCTCACTCTCCCCGCGCCCTCACCCACCTCCGAGCCGGAGCGTCCCGACATCCCGGACCACCCCGCCTACCCGCAGATCCTCACCGCCCTGGCCGACGCGGGCCGGCCGATGCGAGCCCGCGACCTCTGCCAGGCCCTCGACCTGCCGATCCTCCCGAAGAACACCGAAGGCATCCGCTCCAAACTGAAACGCCTGGTCAGCCGGGGCATCCTCACCGAAGCCGAACCCGGCCTGTTCACCCGGCCCGGCGCCTGAGGACCACACCCAGCCCGCGACCAGCGATCCTTCCCCAACCTCAATCACGAAACGGACAAGAGCTCACGTTCCGCACTCTCAGAGGACGTTCGCGTCATGAATGCGCGGGTATCAGACGGTTCGCCGCTTGGCGAACTTGCCGTCATACAGGGCCTTTACCCGGATTGAGCGGTTTCTCAGACGGGCTCGGAAGTTCTCTTCAGCCGCAATTCGGTCGATAGCTCCTGTCCGGTTCGAGGATGACCTACTAGGTGCAGTTTTGCCTCGCTCGTTCGAGCGATGGCGACCCTGGAGGGCACGTGCATCACTGTCTGTATGACCCCGCAGCCCTCCCGCCTGCCCTATCCGAGCGATCTGTCCGATGCCCGCTGGGCGTTGATGGAGCCGATCTTGACCGCCTGGCGGACCGAGCGGCAGAAGACTTCCCTCAACCTCGGCGGAAAGGTCGCCGACCTGCGGGAAGTCATGAACGCGATCCTCTTCCTCAACCGGACCGGGGTGCCCTGGCGCTACCTGCCCCACGACTTCCCTCCGCACACCACCGTCTTCGGGTACTTCAGCACCTGGTCCTCCGACGGCACGATCGAGAAACTCGGCCTCCACCTGCACCGACTCGTCCGCGAACAGGAAGGACGCACTGCCGAGCCCACCGCCTGCGTCATCGACGCCCAGTCGGTGAAGACCGCACCCAGCGTGCCCCGCGATACCCAGGGCACCGACGCCGGCAAGAAGATCGTCGGCCGTAAACGCAGCATCGTCGTCGACACCCTCGGCCTGTTACTGCTGGTCACGGTGACCGCCGCCAGCATCTCGGACAACGAGGCCGGCATGCAGCTCCTGACCCGCGTCGCCACCAACCACCCCACGATCAGCAAGGCATGGGTCGACACCGGCTACAAGAAGAAGGCGATCGAGCACGGCGCCTCACTCGGCATCGATGTCGACGTCGTTCCGCGAAATGAGCAGGTCAAAGGCTTCTCCGTGGTCCCGCGGCGCTGGGTCGTGGAGCGAAGTTTCGGATGGATCATGATGCACCGCCGCCTCGCCCGCGACTACGAGGCCAAACCCGCCCACTCCGAGAGCATGATCCGCCTCGCGATGATCTCCAACCTCGCGAAACGAGCTACGGGTGAAACAGTCATAACCTGGCACAATCCATGAACTATCGCTTCTTCGATCAGGACGTCCTCTCAGAACCCACTGCTCATCCGTCAGATCCGACGGATACCCGCCCCCAGAGCCACTCACGCAAGGCTCAACGGCCCCTCCCGCCCCGGGACACGGCAGATCTCAAACGCGGTCTGACAAGCAGCTGATCACAGCCGACATCAGACAACTGACCACGGTGCGAGAGTCCGGAACAATCGGTGACGTACTCGACCACATGGCTCGGCAGCACCTTCTGTCAGTGCCCCGCAAGCTCAGCAACCTCGAACGCCGACGGAAGTCTGAATACCTCGAAGGCTACAACGCGAAACTGGCCGAATTCTCTAACGCCCTGCGGGAAGTCCCCTACACGGAAGTCATCCGCTTCATCGAGTACCGCGAGCAGCTCACCCCGTTCCACACCCAGCATGGAGTCAAGGGCGACGAGTTCGACAACGTCATCGTGATCATCGACGACGGGTCGTGGACCCAGTACAACATGGGCAAGATGCTCACCGGCCGCGACCTCGAGAAACGACTGGAGCGATCACGCAACCTCTTCTACGTCTCGTGCTCCAGAGCCCGCCGTGGCCTCGCGGTCGTCTTCCTCACCGACGTCCCCGACAAAGCCCTGCCCAACGCCTACGACTGGTTCGCGTCAGGCACCGTGCACCCTTGACCCCGAGGCAGGGCGCGAGCGCCTCGACGGTCACCCTGGACATGGGGACTCCCCAACGGGCTCCTCGCCCCGAGTCGTTGCTCCTGCTGCGATCGCCGAACTCGCTGCCCACCATGCGGGCAGGGCAGCGGAACGAGTTCGGGAATTTGGCACGCCCGCAGGTACTCGACGTGGAATCCACAACTCCGCCTCCGGAAGCTGGCGTTATGTTATGAGCGCCACCCTTTTCATTGATCACTCACTACCTTTCGTCGCCGGAGTCCTCGGCGAGATGTCCGTGGTGCCGGTACACCATTTCGTCGGGGTGGCGGGTCACCCGGGCCAGCCGCCAGGCCGCGTCGTAGGACATACGGCCGCTTTCCTGAACACGAAGCCGCAGGGCCAAAAGGCTGGTTGCCGGGTCGAGCAGCCAGCGCAGGGCGGATAGCTTCATCGGGCCGTGCCCGCCTCGGCGACGGGGCGCGGCTCTGCGCCATCATCACCGACGCTCTCGGTCGAATCAGCCGCTGACGGCTCGCCCAGTGCCGGCCAGGCGAGGGCGTCGTTCCATCCCATCTGGTCCAGGACGGTGCGGACGGTGGTGGTGAAGCGGGCGTGTTGTCCTGGGTCATTACCCAGTTTCTCCCAGACGTACAGGAGGGTGTGGGCGATGCGTTCGGCCTTGGACTGGATGTCGTCGGCCGCGCCGACGAGGGGGAGGATCTTCTCCTTGAAGAGGTCCCAGTCGAGGGATTCCAGGGCGTCCAGGTGGCGGTCGAGCCACCAGATGCGCGTGGCGTCCGGGCTGTTGAACACCGCTTGTCTGAACCGTTCTCGGCGTTCGTGTTCCTGCGCGAGCTGGAGTGTCACCTCGCGTATGGCGTCTTGGTATCTCTGGGCCCGGTTGGCGTCTTGCTCGGTGAGCAGCAGGGTGATGTGTGCCTTCAGCCAGAGGCCTGGTGTGTCCTTGGGGGTGTGCCAGTGCGCCGCGGCGAGTGTGAGGCTTTCTTGTGCGGTGGTGAGCTGTTCGGGCATGTGGTTCTGGGTGATGCCGCGGCCGAGTTCGTCCAGGGCGAGTCGTGCGGCAGCTCGGGCGGTGGCTGTGCCGCCGGCCTTAATGTTGGCGTGTGCCTGATAGGTGAGGGTGCCGCGGGCACAGAAGCGGATGCCGGGCAGGCGTGTGGGCCACTGGGCCCGGATCCGACTGCGCCGACGGTTCCACCACAGGCCGGGTCCGTCGGTGGTCAAGGGGTCGATGCCTCCTTGGAGGCCTGGTAACGGTTGGCGGCCAGCACCAGGACCTCGCGCCAGAAGGGGAGGATGGCCGCTTCTTCCGTCACCATGAGCCGGTCGAGACCGGGGCGGAGGCTGGGTGGGGCGAAGATGTCGGCGAGGACGTCCACCACGGCTTCCCGGCGGTGGGGGTCCTCTTGGAATCGCTCATGCCATCGCGACAGTTGCGTGACGACCGCGTCCACGGCTTCGTCGGTGGACAGCATTTTCCGCCATGCGTGGATGATGCGCAGCCGGGCTTCGGTGTCGTGTGTGCTGTTCAGGATCAGGTCTGTTCCCTCGTCGCTGGAGACGAGGGCGAGGAAGGATCCGAGAGTCTGGCGGCGCAGGGTCTCGTCGGTGGGCCGACTTTCGGCGTCGGTGAGCCATTGGTCGACGGCCTTGCGCACATCGTCTGGTCGTTGCAGCGCGAGTTGCTGGAAGGCATTGACGACGGTTGCGGAGCCGAACGTCTTGTGGCCTGCGGCTTTGCCCAGCCGTGTCAGGGCGAGGGTCGGCTGTTGGATTCCCCAGGTGCCTGCGCAGATCTCGATGACGAGGTCGACCTTGTCGTCCGAAGGGTTTTTGGCGTCCATCCACTGGCGCAGGCGGTCCCTGACGTAGCGGCCGAACTCGGCGTCCCCGGCTGCTTTGGTGAGGGCTTCGACGGCCAGGACCCTCCGGGGGCCCTTGAGGTCGCTCGCCAGTCCGTCGAGGATGGCCCGGTCGTGGCGGTGCGCCGCCAGTTTCCACAGTGCGGTGGTGATCAGCCGGGCGTCCTCTTCCGGGACGGTCCGGTCTACGGCGATGCCGATGGCCCACCTGCGCAGGAGTTCGTGCTGGGTGGGGAACTCGTCCCACAGGTGACGCAGGATGGCGGCGGGCAGGCCTTCTTTCTGCGTGTCGTGGAAGGCCCGGTCTCCGTCGCGAGTGATCTCCGCGGCGTCCAGGCGGCTCGATGTGGTGGCGTCGGCCAGAACGTTGACAGGGTGGCGTTCGAGCCCGAGTCGAGTCAGGAGGTCATCGGCTGCCTTGATGACGGACCTGCGCTGTCCTCCGTGCAGCAGGGCGCCGGCCCAGACCGTGACCCGGGTGGACAGCAGCTGCGCGTCGCCCCCCGTCGCCCGATTCCTGCCGAGGAGTTTCTCGACTTCCCTGTGCCAGTCGCCGAACTCATCGACGATCGCCTGGATCTGCTCCGGGCCGGACGCCCGGAGCAGACGGTCGGCCAGGCGCCACGCGGCGCGCGCGGACGGGTTGGCCTTCCAGATGCCAGCGAACTCTGTCCTGTCCAACCAGGTCACACGATCGCCGCGGTAGTTCGCCCGGAATTCCGCTGTGACGAGGGCGCGCGCGTCGGGAGACTCCAGCCGGACGGTGAAGGGCAGCGTTGGTTCGGCCCAGTGGCCGTACCAGTCGGCGGGCGTGGCCAGGATGACGAGGAAGGAGTTGTTCTTGCGCAGCTCCGCCCCGTAGCTGACCAGGTCGGTGCCCAGCCGCTCGCCAGGTTGCTCCGCGAGGTCGGAGAGATCGAGGATGCATCCCATCCCCGCCTCTTTCGGCAGCGGGCGGACCGAGGGCTTGGACCATTCCGGGTCGAGGTCGAAGAGGGCCGGCGGAGGGCTGGTCACGGTACGCAGCAGGCGTATGGCAGCCGTGCGCCGGCCGGTGCCCTGGGCTGCGCAGAGCACGATGACTCCGTATTCGTCCAGCAGTTTGGAAGCGGCCTCCCACTGGTCTGTGTTGCGCGGCGGGACGAACCGGCCGTCCTGGCTCGCCTTGTAGTCGGCGTCGCTCTCGGTAATGGGGACGGGGATCGCCTGATCACCGTTCAGGTGCAGGTTGTAGGCCTGGATGCCGTGCTCACCGGAGTGACTGAAGCGCACGGATCTGGACTGCGGCTGGCCATTCGGCTCGCCGCCCTCTGGCGGTGAAGGGGAGCCTGCAGGCTCGTTCGGCTCGACGGGCTCCACAGGCGGTGGCTCCGCCGATGGCGACGTGGTCTCCGTGCCTTCTCGCTGGCCCTGCTCGTTGTCGATCATCACTGTCCCCGCCCGGCGCCGAAGTGGTTGTAGGCCTGGATGCCGTGCTCGCCCGTGTGACTGAAGCTGACCGTGCCCGGGGCCGTGGAAGCCCGCTGAGGGGATGCTCCGGGCGCAGGAGCCGGCTGCTCAGTGGCCGCATCCGTGGTGTCGAGGGGTTCGAAGATGTCCGGGTCCGCGAGCCGCCAGTCGAAGCCGGGGATGTGGACATACGCTGGCTGCTGGAACTTCTTCACCTTCACCAGGTGCCGCATGAACTGGTCGGGCAGGACGTCGCCGTTGACGCAGCCGCTTTCGAAAACGTCCTCGTATACGCGTTGCGAGATGATCACCGCAGTGTTGGTGATCTCCGGGTTCGCGCGGTTCAGCAGGGTGCGCAGTGCGTCGTCGTCCAGGAGCCGGTGGGTGTGCACCATCGGTACGCCCAGCCCGGTGTGCGGCAGCGGGCCGACGTGGATGCTGACCCTGAGCTGCAGGGGCGTGCTGGCGGGGCTATTTGCGCGTCGACGACCCAGAGCCTGCCTCAGGGCACCGGGGAAGCAGCCCACCAGCGCGGGCAACACCTCCGGGTCCATGCCGGCGACGTAGCTGTCTCCGGCATGCTGGCCGAACACCCGCAGCTGCCACTGAGCGCTCACGTTGCTGGCGCTGAGCGCCTCGGACAGCAACGGCAAGATGTCGGCGTTCACCTGCTGCATGCCCTTGCTGTCCAGCGCACTGAAGTTGCGGGCGTCCACCGCCAGTACGGCCCGGTAGGGCCACAACGGCTCCCAAGACGGCAACATGTGCTGCTCCTCTCGTCGGGTGTCCGCCGCGAAATCGCGGCGAACACGACCTTCGTGGAGCAGCAGAGACGAGATGGTCCAGGACTGGACGGTACGGGCGTGCGCTGAGTCACATGCTGGGTGCGTCGCCCTGGCAGCCGATGCCACCCGGCAGCTGCTTCTCGTCCCGGGCGGCTGCCCTGAGGTGGGCGACATCGTTGATGACCAGGTTCCGGCGGCCAAGTGTGAAAACACCGGCCGCCTGCAGCTGACTGAGAGCGTCAAGTGCTGATGAGCGGCTCATGGCCGCCATGGTGGCCAGCTCTGTGCGGACCATGCCCAACTCGACGACCAGGCCGTCGTCGCCGTGCGGGTGGCCGATCTCGTCTGCGAGGTGACTGACGATTCGGGCCATGCGCGCCACGCGTGGCAGGTGCGCGAGGTCCGCTCGCAGGCGTTCGTGGCTGTTGAGCCGCTCTACCGTCAGCTGGTACACCACCGTCTCCAGGCGATGGCGCTCTATGTAGCCGCGGAAGGCGTGGGCCGGCAGAACAAAGCCTGTACACGGACGGACTGCGGTGACGGTGGCCGAGCGTGGTCGCCCGAGTAAGGCGCCCATTTCCCCGAGCACTTCGCCTGGTCCGCGCAGCGTCAGCGTCAGTTCGTCCCCGCACTCATTGATCTGCGTCACCTTCACCAGGCCATCGACCAGTGCGATCACAGAGTCCGGCGACTCCCCTTCTCGCAGCAGCACGGATCCACGCCGGAACGTTCGCCGGCGCCCGCGTTCCACAAGGTCGCGCCATACATCGGCGGATACCAGGGAGCAGAAGTTCATCAGCGTCCTGCCTTCCTGGTGTGTCATCCGACCACGGTCGCGAGAGCGAAGGCGGTGCAGCCCGCAACTGCCAACGTGAGCGACCACTGCACGCGGCGGTGCTTGGTCCAGGCGATCTCGCTCATCACCACCAGTTGCCGGGACAGCGGTGGCAGCGGATCTTTGTTCCGGAGGACTTCTTCGAGCTCCGCCGGCTCCAAGTGCCGAACATGCCCGAAGTACAGGAAGTCGTCGTCACGTTCCGGCCCCCGCCGCTCCTTTCGGAGGTTCGGCGAGATGGCCCAGGCGGCGCAGCTGGCTCCGCCCACCATGAGTAAGGCGCCGCACCACAGCAACAGCCGTGATGCGCCCGAGTCGAGGTCACCCGCCGCTCGTTGGGAACTCGCAAGCAGTCCTAAGACAGCCAAGGCCGTGGATTGCATGGTCAGTGCAAACGAGGCCTTCGAATCAGCCTTGGCTGTCAAATCCGCAACAGCCGCCTGAATCCGCCACGCAGTCTCCGTCGACTCGACCGCCATCGGCCCTCCCCCTTTGTGTCAGGCAGGGCATCCACCTGCCAGCCCGGGCAGAAGCATGGACAGCGCAGGTGTCCCGAAAACCTCGCTTGGGGCAGTTTGGCCAAGAACGGACTCCCCGGGTGCTGCAGCAGGAAGCGACCCGCTTGGCGACAGGGCTCCTCCCCGCGTACTGGAAACACGCCATCGACGAAAGCGTCTGGATTCCGCCAGAGCCAGCGCCAAAACCGAGCGTGAACGGGCTTGTCGAGGGATTGCGGGAGCTGCCGCAGTGAAAGCACCGGTGCTGCACGAGCCAGAACTGGAGTTCCGTGCCGGAAACCGCCACTTCGATCCCCGGTACGGCGTCAGCGTGTTCGGCCCCGTCGACGCCGACTCCCCTACCGGACTCCGTCAGATCCCCATCGGTCTGGTCGGCCCCTCCCATGCAGTCGACGGCATCCGGAACTGGCTCCAGCGCTGCCAGAACCACATCGAGGCCAGGGACAACAAACCGGGCCAGGAGAACCTTCACCAACCGTTCCCCGGTTTCAGCACCGACTCCCCGTTCGGCGCCCAGCTCGTCTTCGACGACGCCCCTGTCCGCGAGATCCCCGAACGCCAACTGCGCCGCATGGTCCGCGCCGACACAGTCTCCGCCACCAAGGACGCAGTCGTTTTCTACGCCGACGCCGCCCGGTCCCTGGCCGACACCGGGCGCTGCCGCGTCGTGATCTGCGCCCGCCCGGAAGAGCTCCAGGACCGAGAAGGCCACCCGCCGCCGCAGGAGAGCACGGCCGAACACGAAGAGGACGCCTGGTCAGACCACCAGGCCGGGCGTACGACCAGCAGACCAAGAACCTGCTAGTGTCCTGCGCCAGAGATCCGTCGGCAGAAGCGGGCAAGGGAGTCGAGGATCTCCTCGGCGGTTTTCGTCCAGATGAACGGCCTGGGGTCCTCGTTCCAGTCCTTGACCCACGCGCGGATGTCGGCTTCGAGCGCCTGCACGTTCTTGTGCGCGCCGCGGCGGATCATCTGTCGGCCAGAAAGCCGAACCACCGCTCGACCTGGTTGATCCACGAGGAGCCCGTCGGGGTGAAGTGCATGTGGAAACGGGGGTGTTTGGCCAGCCACGTCCTGATCGCGGGGGTCTTGTGGGTGCCGTAGTTGTCCACGATCAGGTGGACCTGGAGGTGTGCGGGCACCTCTTTGTCGATGCGGATCAGGAACTTCTTGAACTCCACGGCCCGGTGGCGTCGGTGGATCTGCCCGATGACCTCGCCGGTGGCGGTGTTGAGTGCGGCGAACAGGGTGGTGACGCCACCGCGCACATAGTCGTGGGTGCGTCGCTCGGGCATGCCCGGCATCATCGGAAGCACCGGTGCCGACCGGTCCAGCGCCTGGATCTGTGTCTTCTCATCCACGCAGAGCACCAGCGCATGCTCGGGCGGCGCCAGGTACAGCCCGACCACGTCGCGGACCTTCTCGATGAACTGCGGGTCCTTCGAGAGCTTGAAGGTGTCCACCAGGTGGGGCTTGAGCTGGAACTTCCGCCAGATCCGGCCCACGGTGGACTTCGACAGGCCGCTGTGCTCGGCCATCGACTTCCGCGACCAGTGGGTGGCGTTCTTCGGGATCTGCTCCAAGGTCGTGACCACCACCGCCTCGACCTGGTCGACGCTGATGGTGGGCGGCCGGCCCGGCCGGGGTTCGTCAACGAGGCCGTCCAGACGGGCGGCGATAAACCGCCGCCGCCACTTGCGGACCGTGTCCGCGGCCACCCCCAGCTCCCGGGCGACCGAGACGATCGGCGGTACCTCCGGACCCGCGCACGCCAGAACAATCCGCGCGCGCAGGGCCAGGGCCTGGGACGATGTCGCCCGCCGCGTCCACCGCTCCAACACCGCCCGCTCCTCAGCGGACAGCAGCAGCGGTTCCAGCTTCGGGCCCCGACGAGGAACTGACGCACCAGCAGCAGAATTCACACTGCAACTAACGATCAACTACCGGCACAGGACACTAGCCCCTCTCCGGCACAGCGCTTTTCGGATCGGACACAAGCGGCGCTGCCGACAGACAGCGGTGACATCGGAATCTTGTGGAATCTCAACAAGGCGGCAGTGTGAGCGACGCCGTCCCTCCGCAACGCCTGACTCGACCGCCAGCCGGGTCAGCATCGGTCCGGACACCACCGAACCTGCAAACGCCTACACATGCGCTGAAGCTGGGAAAAGGACCTCGCATCCCAGCCTGACAAGGCGTCAGCAAAGTCAGCATTAGGTCAGCAAGAGTCCTGCCAAAGCCACCCACAGACAGCCACACCGTGGAATCGCCAACCGCACCGGCCTGAGCCAGCCGGCTGTTTAGACGCCTTCCGGCAAGCAGGTGGAAGACAGCGAGAATGGCCCGACCGTCTTCCGACCCGCGGCCACCAATGCTGACGCGTTTCCGCAGGTCAGCGCACCCTTCCCCGCGGCTTCAACGGCACCGGTGGCAGCTCGGGGGCCGGCAGTGGGGCGCCGTCGTAGCCCTTCACCTCGCCGAAGCGGGTGCCTTCCATCCAGTCCCGGCGGGCCTGTTCGATCTCCTCCTGGGTGCGGCCGATCCAGTTCCAGAACAACTGGATCATGTTCGAGACGTGGTCTCCGCGCATGCGGGGTGGCTCCCCACATCTGCACCACCAGTCCCAGGTACGGAGTTGCCCAAGAAGACGCAACCCTGCCGACAGTGGAAGCAGCGCTTTCTCGATGAACTCGTCCTCACTGCACCCATCGAGGTACGCGGCAAGGTCGGCACGGCGATGCACCTCTGCGGCAGTGACGGGGCGGTGCGGTTGTGCCGCCAGGGCCGAGACGGTCTTCGTCCCGAGGCGGCGGAGACAGCAGTGGCCATCGGCAGCGTAGAACGCTTCGAAACCTTCCCGGACGAGTGCTTGATCGAGCTGGCGTAGCGCGGTCGGCCGGTCCGGCCCCGTGGTGAGGGCGTCGGCGGGACTCATCCGGTGGTGGTCGATGAGCCTGCGGAAGGACTCCGGGGGTCGAGCAGGGCCGCCGTGCGACTCGGCCGGCGTCGCTTCAAGCACGTCGGCGACCCGACGGTGCCGGGGCGAGCCGTCGTGCGCCCGGTTCGCGCCGAGCGCGGCGAAGAACTCGGTGATACACATGCCGGACCGGCAAGGGAAGTACTTCGGTTTTGATGAGCTGCCGGGATCGTCGGAGCCGAGGTTTTCGCACACCGGGTCACCAAGAGATGCGAGCGTTCTCTTCCTGAATTTCACGGCAGACCCTCTCCCCGGCACCGCCGCGTCGGCTGCGGGCCCGTCCTCATCGCGGTCCGTCCCGCCTTCCGGGCGCACCTGGGCGCCCGCGTACGTGACCTTCGCTCCTGCAAGGTCAATACTTCAGACAAGAGGACTTCAGCCGGCCCGCGTCCAACCATCCAGCAGACCTGACGGCCCGTCATCAAAGTCAGCATTAAGTCAGCATCAGTACCGCCACAGCCCGCTTCCGGCCGCCACGGACCGCGAGGACCGATAATTTCCCCTACCTGCTCTGACCAGCAAAAACGCAGGTGGAAGGCCCACCTGCTAAGCTCCCTAGGAGGTACCCGTGAAGATGTTGATCAATGTGCCGGAGACCGTGGTCGCTGATGCGTTGCGGGGGATGGCGGCGGCGCATCCCGAGCTCGCGGTGGACGTGGAGAACCGGGTGATCGTCCGGCGGGACGCTCCCGTGGCCGGGAAAGTGGGTCTGGTCTCCGGCGGGGGTTCCGGGCACGAGCCGCTGCACGGCGGCTTCGTGGGGCCCGGGATGCTCTCGGCGGCCTGTCCCGGAGAGGTGTTCACCTCTCCGGTGCCCGACCAGATGGTGCGGGCGGCGGCTGCCGTGGACAGTGGGGCCGGAGTGCTGTTCGTCGTGAAGAACTACACCGGTGACGTGCTCAACTTCGACATGGCCGCCGAGCTGGCCGAGGACGAGGGCATTCAGGTCGCGAAGGTGCTGGTCGACGACGATGTCGCGGTGACCGACAGTCTCTACACCGCGGGCCGGCGCGGCACCGGTGCGACGCTGTTCGTGGAGAAGATCGCGGGCGCGGCGGCCGAGGAGGGACAGCCGCTGGCGCAGGTGGAGGCTCTCGCCCGGCAGGTCAATGAGAACTCACGCAGTTTCGGTGTGGCCCTGACCGCCGTCACCACGCCCGCCAAGGGCAGCCCGACCTTCGATCTGCCGGCGGGCGAGCTGGAGCTGGGTATCGGCATCCACGGCGAGCCGGGCCGGGAGCGGCGGCCGATGATGACCTCGGGGGAGATCGCCGAGGCCGCCGTGGGCGCGATCCTGGACGACATCACTCCGCGCAATCCGGTCCTGGTTCTGGTCAACGGCATGGGCTCGACCCCGCTGCTGGAGCTGTACGGCTTCAACGCCGAGGTGCAGCGGGTGCTCGGCGAACGGGGTGTCCCTGTCGCCCGGGTACTCGTCGGCAACTACGTGACATCGCTCGACATGGCGGGCGCCTCCGTCACCCTGTGCCAGGTCGACGAGGAGACCCTGCGGCTGTGGGACGCGCCGGTGAGGACCCCGGGACTGCGCTGGGGCATGTGAGGGGCACCGGGGAGGTTGGTCACAGTGTCCAGTACACAAGGAGTTCCAGTGCTCGATGCCGTCTTCTTCCGCCGTTGGATGGCGGTCACCTCCGCCGCCGTCGACCGTGAGGCGGAGCGGCTCACCGCTCTCGACTCGCCCATCGGGGACGCCGACCACGGCACCAACCTCCAGCGCGGGTTCAGCGCGGTGCGGGCCGCGATGGACGAGGAGCCGCCCGCCACGCCCGGTGCGGTGCTGACCCGGTCCGGGCGGCTGCTGATCTCGACGGTGGGCGGCGCCTCCGGGCCCCTGTACGGGACGCTGCTCCGCCGCACCGGCAAGGCGCTCGGTGACGCCCCCGAGGTGAGCAGGGAGCAGCTGGCCGAGGCACTGCGCACCGGGGTGGACGCGGTGCGGCAGCTCGGGGGCGCGGCGCCGGGCGACAAGACGATGATCGACGCGCTGGTGCCCGCGGTGGACGCGCTCGGCGACTCCTTCGCCGCGGCGCGGGCCGCCGCAGAGGAGGGCGCGGTGGCCACGACACCGTTGCGGGCCCGCAAGGGCCGGGCCAGTTATCTGGGCGAGCGGAGCATCGGACACCAGGATCCCGGAGCCACCTCGGCGGCCCTGCTGATCGCATGCCTGGCCGACGCCTCCGATGCCTCCGGCGCCTACGAGGCCGGGGAGGCGTCCGGTGGGTGACGAGGGGAAACTGGTGGGCATCGTCCTGGTGTCGCACAGCGCTCAGGTGGCGGCGTCGGTGGCCGAACTGGCGAAAGGGCTGGCGGGCACCGGCAGTGCGGTGCCCGTGGCCCCGGCGGGCGGCACGGAGGACGGAGGTCTCGGTACGAGCGCCGAACTCATCGCCGCCGCGTCCGCGTCCGTCGACCGTGGCGCCGGGGTCGCCGTCCTGACCGACCTCGGCAGCGCGGTGCTCACCGTGAAGGCGCTGCTCGCCGAGGGCGACGAACTCCCGGAGCACACCCGGCTGGTGGACGCGCCGTTCCTGGAGGGCGCGGTCGCCGCGGTGGTCACGGCGTCCACGGGAGCGGACCTCGCGGCTGTGGAGGCCGCGGCGGCGGAGGCGTACACGTATCGGAAGGTCTGACGAGCACGGTTGAGGCGGGGAGTGACGGGCGGGCACTTTCACCGCCCTCCACTCCCCGCGTCACCTCTCCGTCCGGCGGACTCCGGTTTCAGGCCCGCCGGGGGTGGTGGTTCGACTCAGCCGCCGTTCACGAACTGCTGGGCCAGTCCCTCTCCCGCCGCCACCGCGGCCGTCCGGTCCTCGATGGGGGTCACCCGGCTGTTCTTGAACACGATGTAGGTGACCCCGGAGGGCGTGCCGCCGCTTCGTGGGTCGGGATTGATGCCGAGCGCTTCGGCCGCCGCGTAGGACGCCTCACCGATGACGCCCGCGGGGCCGGTGTCGCCGACGACCGCGTACTGCACCTGGTCGCCGTACACGACGGCCACCACCGAGCCGCCCCGGACGCCGTGCGCCCGGTAGTCCCAGAGCGCGCTCGGCACCGGCACCACCACGTAGGGCAGGGTCTCGGAGTTCAGCGGAAGGCCGTCGGACTGCGCGAACGCCGTGGAGGCGGAGAAGTACGGGTCGGTGGCGAGGTTGCAGCGGATTCCGGGCTGTCCGTCGCAGTCGATGTCCATGTCGGCCTTCCAGAACACGACCTCGTCGGTGCCGCACACGGGGATGGTGGCGGCGGCGCCCTGGTCGCTCCGGTAATTGCCCTGGGAGACGGGGGTGCAGTCACGCACCTGGGCCAGCAGGTCGGCGGCGCTGACGGAGCCACCCTCTCGTACGGCCGGTGGTTCCGTGCCGGCCTGCGGGGAGGCGGTGCTGTGGAGCATCGTGGGGGCGAGCACGGCGACGCCGGCCACGGCCAGTGCCAGCGACTGGACAGGGGTCACGGTGTGGGGCCTCTCGTGGGGGACACTGACGGGCACTCGGCTCCCATCTCATCCCGGACTCATGGCGTGGCCGCCGCAACAGGGCCGTACGGTGCACGTTCGGCTGCCCGGCAATGGGCCGGGTGACTGAGTCGGCGCCGGTGCCGGTGCCCGTACGCGGCCCGAGCCGCCCGAGTCGCCGCACCGCCCTCTTGATGTGATCGCGTCATCCGCGTCACCATGGGGGCGAGATTGGTCCGGACCATTGCCGTACGTCGTCAGGAGGCAGAGTCGTGCGAGGCGTTGCTGTCGCCGTTGCCGTGCTCTCACGCCGTCCCCTCGCGTTGCGTGGTGGCGCGCTCCGCTCACCGCTCCTGCTCTGCGGCGTACTCACGCTCGCGCTTCTCCTGGTCGTCTCCTGCGGTGGCGGCGGATCCGGGACCGGGAACGGGGACGGCGGGCAGCCGCCCGGGGCTCCGGCGGGTGTCACGGCCGAGGCCGGCAGCGCCACGAGTGTGCATGTCATGTGGAACACCGTCGCTGCCGCGAGCGCCCGGGTGAGCCGATACGAGGTGTACCGGGGCACCACAAAGGTCAAGGAAGTACCCGGTTCCGAGCACATGGTGGATGTCATCAGGCTTCGGCCCTCCACCACGTATGCCTTCACCGTGCGGGCGCGGGACGCGGAAGGGCGGCTCGGGCCCCGCAGCCGGGAGGTGCGGGCGACGACACCGGCGGCCACGGCGGCCGACCGGTCCGCACCCAGCCGCCCCTCGGACCTCCGCGGCAGAGCGGTCGGCGACAGGGCCGTCCAGCTGAGCTGGTCCGCCTCGACGGACGACCGGGGCGTCCTGTCGTACGACGTCCACCAGGGAGAAACGAAGGTCCACAGTGTCGGCGGGAATCAGACCGCCACCGTGGTGACGGGGCTGCGACCGGGCACCCGCTACTCCTTCACGGTCCGGGCTCGGGACGCGGCCGACAACCTGTCTCCCCCCGGTGCTTCCCTCCGCCTGACCACACCGGGCCGCGGCGCCGCCCCCGCCGCGGCGCCCACCGGCTTCCGCGCCTCGAGCCACCGGTCCGAGGGGGCTTACCACATCGACCTCAGCTGGGTGCCGCCGCGCGTGGACGGGGTGATCACGGAGTACCAGGTACACCTGGACGGCCGCCCGGCCACCTCCGTCGTCTACGGCGGGGAGGCACCGCGCGACCGGGCGACGTACAGCTTCTACGCGGGACGGGAGGCGGGGGTCAGTCATCGGGTACGGATCCGGGCCAGGCTGCCGGACGGGACCTGGGGCGGCTTCTCCACGGAGCGCACGGTGACGACGGGCCCGGGGCGCTGAGCGGGACCGGGCCCCGCCGGGCAGGCAGGGCGAGCCGGGCCGGACCGGTGCCACTCGACGGGCGGGTTCGCCGGGCGACGGCCGTCGTCACCTGCCCGGCGGCGGCCGGAATGCGCCGCGGGCCGGGTGCGCATTGGCTGGGCGCGTGGCAGCACGGGCGCTCCCCGACCCTCGGCGGCGCAAGGGATGTACCGCCGGCCGTGCCGCCGGAAGGCAGTTCACATGCGCTACTCGAAGCCTCTGACCCGCTCCGGTCTGACCGTCGCAGCCGCCGCCGCGCTGCCCCTGGCGCTGGCCGGCCCGGCCGCCTCCGGTCCCGGCGTCTCCGTGAGCACGACCGGTTCGACCGTCTCCGTCACGACCACCGCGTGCGCCCAGCTCAACGGCAGCTGGGGCACCGCGTCCCTGCTCGCCGGCGACCAGTCGAATTTCTCCCAGGGCCGCCAGGTGGCCCTCTCGGGAACCGGTTCGGAGCAGTCCGCCGCCTGGTCGGACGTCGACTCGGGCACCCACACGGTGATCGTGATGTGCTCGAACGGGACCACCGCGGGCACCCAGTCCGTCATCGTCTCCCCCGCGGACCCTCCCGCCCTCAACCCGTCGGCCACCGCCTCGCCCTCGCCGTCCCTCGGGGTGATGGGTGGCATAGGCGGCAGCTCCACGGACTACGGGACGGTGACGCTGGTGGCGGGCGGCACGCTCCTCGGTACCGGTCTCGTCGCCACGGCCTGGTACCTGCGCCGGCGCAACAAACCGAACCGGCTCTGAGACGGCGCCGGTCGCCACCACGTCCGACGCGCTCCGGTCGGGCGGCCGGCGTCACTCCTCTCCGGAGCCCGAACCGTCCGATTCCGCGCGCCCGGAGTCGGACGGTTCCGCGTGGGCGGGGGTCCCCGGGGGGTCGGCTCGTTCCCCGTCCGGCAGCCCTGCGTTCTCCCCGCGCTCCGCGTTCTCCGCGTTCTCCGTGCCCTGCGCGCTTTCCGCGTTCTCCGTGAACTCCGCGATCTGTGCGAACTCCGCGAGCGCGTGTCCGAGCCACCCGGTCCAGAAGGTCTCCAGGTCGATACCGGCCCGGAGCACCAGGTGCCGGAGCCGGTCGTCCGGGGCGTCCCTGCCGGGCGGGAAGTCCCGCCGCTCGATCTCCTGGTACTCCGCCAACTGCCTTTCGTGCAGCTCCAGATGACGCCGCAGATCGACTTCGAGACCGCCGGCGCCGACCACCGCCGCCGCCCTCAGCCGCAACAGCAGCGCGTCACGCATCGGCTTGGGGTCCTGCGCCGTGGAGGTCCAGCGGGCCAGTTCGGCGCGGCCCGCGGGCAGGACCTCGTAGGCCTTCTTCTGCCCACGGGCGGGCTGTTCGGCGGCCAGCGCCCGGATCAGGCCCTCGGCCTCCAGTTTCCCCAGCTCGCGGTAGATCTGCTGGTGTGTCGCGGACCAGAAGTATCCGATCGACTTGTCGAAGCGACGGGTCAGCTCCAGCCCCGACGACGGCTTCTCGAGCAGGGCGGTGAGGATCGCGTGCGGGAGTGACATGGGCCCCATCCTAGGGACGGCACAGGGCTCTCCTAGAGAGCCGCCGCCACCTCCGTGCCCTGCTTGACGGCCCGCTTGGCGTCCAGTTCGGCGGCCACGTCGGCGCCACCGATCAGGTGGACGGAGCGCCCGGCCGAGACCAGTTCCTCGTACAGGTCACGGCGCGGTTCCTGGCCGGTGCACAGGACGATCGTGTCCACCTCCAGGACGGTGCTCTCGCCGTCGACGGTGAGGTGCAGGCCCGCGTCGTCGATACGGTCGTAGCGCACGCCGGGGACCATGGTGACACCGCGGTGCTTCAGCTCGGTGCGGTGGATCCACCCGGTGGTCTTGCCCAGACCGGCGCCGACCTTGGTCGTCTTGCGCTGGAGCAGGTGGACGGTGCGCGGCGGGGCGGGCCGCTCGGGTGCGGTGAGACCGCCGGGTGTGCGGTGGTCCATGTCGACGCCCCACTGACGGAAGTACGTCTCCGGGTCCTCGTGCGCCTTGTCGCCGCCGTCGGTGAGGAACTCGGCGACGTCGAAGCCGATGCCGCCCGCGCCGAGAACGGCGACCCGGTCGCCGACGGGGGCGCCGTCGCGCAGGACGTCGAGGTAGCCGAGCACGCTCGGGTGGTCGACGCCGGGGAGGTCGGGGACGCGCGGGGTGACTCCGGTGGCGACGACGACCTCGTCGTGGCCGGTCACGTCGTCGGCCGTGACCCGGGTGTCCAGGCGTACGTCGACGGCCAGTTCGGCGAGCCGGGTGCGGAAGTAGCGCAGGGTCTCGTCGAACTCCTGCTTGCCGGGGACCTTGCGGGCGACGTTGAGCTGGCCGCCGATCTCGCTCGCGGCGTCGAACAGGGTGACGTCGTGGCCGCGTTCGGCGGCGCTGACGGCGCAGGCCAGGCCGGCCGGACCGGCGCCGACGACCGCGACGCGCTTGCGGCGTCTGGTCGGGGACAGCACCAGCTCGGTCTCGTGGCAGGCACGCGGATTGACCAGGCAGGAGGTGATCTGCAGGTTGAAGGTGTGGTCCAGACAGGCCTGGTTGCAGCCGATGCAGGTGTTGATCGCCTCGGGCCGGCCGGCCGCGGCCTTGGCCACGAAGTCGGGGTCGGCGAGCATCGGCCGGGCCATGGACACCATGTCGGCGTGCCCCTCGGCGAGCAACTGCTCGGCGAGTTCGGGAGTGTTGATCCGGTTGGTGGTGACGAGCGGAACCGAGACCTCGCCCATCAGCCGCTTGGTCACCCAGGTGTAGGCACCGCGCGGTACGGAGGTGGCGATGGTGGGAATGCGCGCCTCGTGCCAGCCGATGCCGGTGTTGATGATCGTGGCGCCGGCCGCCTCGACGGCCTTGGCCAGCGTGATCACCTCGTCCAGGGTCGAGCCGCCGGGCACGAGGTCCAGCATGGAGAGCCGGTAGACGACGATGAAGTCCTCGCCGACCGCCTCGCGCACCCGGCGGACGATCTCGAGGGGGAAGCGCGTCCGGTTCTCGTACGAGCCGCCCCAGCGGTCGGTGCGCCGGTTGGTCTGCGCGACGATGAACTCGTTGATCAGATAACCCTCGGAGCCCATGATCTCGACGCCGTCGTAACCGGCCTGCCGGGCGAGGCGGGCGGTACGGACGTAGTCGTCGATGGTGCGCTCGATGTCCGCGTCGGTGAGTTCGCGGGGCGTGAAGGGGCTGATCGGCGCCTGGAGGGGGCTGGGGGCGACCAGGTCCCGGTGGTAGGCGTAGCGGCCGACGTGCAGGATCTGCAGGGCGATGCGCCCGCCCTCGCGGTGTACGGCCTCGGTGACGACGCGGTGCCGCTCCGCCTCCTCGTCGGTGGTGAGCTTCGCGCCGCCCTCGAAGGTCCGTCCCTCGTCGTTGGGTGCGATGCCGCCGGTGACGATGAGGCCGACGCCGCCGCGGGCACGGGCGGCGTAGAACTCGGCCAGGCGCGCGAAGCCGTTCTCGGCCTCCTCCAGGCCTACGTGCATGGAGCCCATGAGGACCCGGTTGGGCAGGGTGGTGAAGCCCAGGTCGAGGGGGGTCAGCAGGTGCGGGTAACGGCTCATCGGGCCCTCCGTGCGCGGTGTCGTCCCTCTGTTGTAGAGGACGCGCACTCTTTTTTGCAACTAGTTGCAAAAACGTGGTGGAGGGCACACCGGGCCGGGGGCGTGCACGGCCGGGGCCGGCCGGCCGTACTGACGTCCCGCCGGCCCGTTCCCGGCGGCGGTCACCGGCTTTCGAGGCGGACGTGCAACTCCTTCTCCTGATCGCCGGAGACCGTGCTCAGGTCGCGCAGCGTGAACAGGGATTCCAGGGTGGCGCGGACCCGGTCGATCGCCCAGTAGCCGCCCTGCAGGTCGACGTCGACCGAGGACGCCAACCGGACCGGGTCGTCCGGGCGGGTCCCGCCCTCGTGCGGGTCGGCCACGTCGAACATGCCGAGCCACACCATCGGGCGGGCCCCGGAGGACTTCTCCGGCACGTCGCCGGAACGCCGGTCGGACGTGAAGTACGCACCCAGGGTGTCGAACACGATCTGTGCGTCGTGACTCTCGCACCCGCTGAGCTCGACCGAGACGGATTCCGGGTACGGTCGCTCGCTGCCCATCGTGATCGCTCCTTTCGTCGCGACGCCTTGCCGCGTCCTGCCGTGCCTCGGCTACGTCCTTGCGGCGCCTTGCCGGGCCTGCTACACGGCGTACCCCGCCCTCTACCGCCCAAGCACCACACACACGCACAGGTGCGCTCCCCGCGCACGACCGGCGTGCCCGCGGGATCGCGGGGCACCCGACGGAGGGAGGAAAGAAGGTGGAGGAGACAGCCGGAGAGGCGGAAAATCGCCCCCACGCGCGGTAGAAACAAGTGATGTCGGCACATCACGGTGTGCCGCGGAAATCGGCGAAGGCGGGGCGTGCGATGAGTTCAGCCGGGTCACCTCTGGTCGAGGGCGAGAGCGAGGGCGACGGAGCGGCCCCCGGGCCGGTCCGTCCCAGCGGACTGCTCGACGTGCTGCGCGTGGCCTCGGTGGTGCTGGACCCCCAGGGCCGGATCGTGCTGTGGAGCCCCCAGGCCGAGGAACTCTTCGGGTACCGCACCGAGGAGGCGCTGGGCCAGTACGCCGCCCGGATCATGGTGCACGAACAGTATCTGGACCTGGTGGTCAAACTGTTCTCCGAGGTCATGCGGACCGGGCGGAGCTGGGCCGGGGCGTTCCCCATTCGGCGCAAGGACGGCAGCACCCGGCTCGTGGAGTTCCGCAATGTGCGGCTGACCGACGACCAGGGCGGCGTCTACGCCCTCGGCCTCGCGGTCGACCAGTCGACCGTGCGCCGGGTGGAGCAGGACGTGGCGCTGTCCACCCGGATCGTCGCCCAGTCCCCGATCGGGCTGGCCGTCCTGGACACGGATCTGCGGTACGTCTCGGTCAACCCGGCGCTGGAACGGATCAACGGCGTCCCGGTCGAGGAACACCTGGGTCACACGATGCCCGAGGTACTTCCGCACCTGGAGATCGATGCCGTCGAGGCCGCGGCGAGGCGGGTCCTGGAGACCGGGGAACCGGTCGTCGACCAGTTCATGATCGGCCGGACCCCGGCCGATCCCGACGAGGAACACGCCTGGACCACCTCCCTGTTCCGGCTGGAGAACGCGCTCGGCTCGGTGCTCGGCGTGGCCCTTTCCGTGGTGGACGTCACCGAGCAGCACCGGGCGGGCCTCGAGGCCGAACGGGCCCGGCGCCGGCTGGCCGTCGTGGCCGACGCCTCGGCTCGGATCGGCACCACGCTCGACCTGGAGCGTACGGCCCGCGAGCTGGCCGATGTGGCCGTGCCGGAGCTGGCCGACGTGGCCGCCGTGGACCTGCTGGACGCGGTGGTGCTGGGCCGTCGGAGCGCCCTCGGCCCGTCCGAGTCGGCGGTGATCCGGGCGCTGGCGGTCCGGGGCACGGGCGCCGGCTCGGCGGACGCCCTGCTGGCTGCCGATCCGCCGGGCCGGGTGGCCCGGTACGGTCCGGACCGGTTCGTCACCGAGTGCGTACGCACCGGCCTGCCCGTGATGCTGCCGCAGGTCAAGGACGAGGACCTGTCCCGGGTCGCCCGGTCGGCCGAGGCGGCCGAACTGCTGGGCCGGGCGGGTGTGCACTCGTATCTGGCAGTGCCGCTGATCGCGCACGGCGAGGTGCTCGGTGCGCTCGACCTCAAGCGCACCGGCAACCCGTTGCCGTTCAACGAGGACGATCTGCTGCTGGCCCGGGAGCTGGCCGCCCGCGCGGCGGTGCAGATCGACAACGCCCGCTGGTACCAGAGCGTCCGCGACGCCGCCCTCACCCTGCAGCGCAGCCTGCTGCCCAGCCACCCGCCGGTGACGGGCGGGCTCGAGGTCGCCTCCCGCTACCAGCCGGCGGGGGCCACCAGCGAGGTGGGCGGCGACTGGTTCGACGTGATCCCGCTGGACGGGGGCAGGACGGCCCTCGTCGTGGGAGACGTGATGGGCAGCGGCATCCCCGCGGCGGCCACCATGGGGCGGCTGCGCACGGCGACGAACACGCTGGCCTCGCTCGGCCTCGATCCCGCGGTGCTCCTGGAGCACATCGACCGGATCGTCGGCGAGCTCGAGGACGCCATCGCCACCTGCCTCTACGTCGTCCACGATCCCCATGAACGGCAGTGCCTGATCGCCAACGCGGGGCATCTGCCACCGGTACGGGTCCGGGCCGGCGGCACCCCGGAACTGCTCGACCTGCCGACCGGGGTGCCGCTGGGGGTGGGCGGCGTCAAGTTCTCGACCACCGTCGTGGGGCTCGAGCCGGGCGATCGGCTGGTGCTGTACACCGACGGCCTGGTGGAGACCCGGCACCACCCGCTGGACGAGCGCCTCGACCTCCTGCTCACGCTGCTGCACGGCCGGCCCGACCGCTCCCTCGAGGAGATGTGCGACCTGCTGCTGCGCACCCTGCACGA
>NZ_LIQT01000179.1 GCF_001418415.1 Streptomyces hirsutus | reverse complement strand
CTTCAACCAGAGCTGAGGCAGGGCCGGGGAGCGGCCCTGCCTCAGCTCTGGTTGAAGAAGCCGTCCGCCCGGTGCGCCGCCGGCTCCCCGCTGACGACCTCGGTGTCGGCCGGGCTCAGCAGGAACACCCGGTTGGACACACGCTCGATGGAACCGCGCAGGCCGAAGATCAGTCCGGCGGCGAAGTCGACGACGCGCTTGGCGTCACCGGCCTCCATGGCGGTGAGGTTCATGATGACGGGGACCCCGTCCCGGAACAGTTCGCCGATGGCGCGGGCGTCCCGGAAGCTGTCCGGGGTCACCGTGCCGATGCGGCGGCCCCTTTCCTCGGCGACGTCCGTGGCCACCTTGACCCGCGGATCGGTGACCCAGGCGTCCCCGGGCGCAGCCCCGTCGGAGTAGTCGTCGTCGTAGTAACGCTCGTCTTCGTTGTCGTCGACGAGGCCAAGCCAGGCACTTGCCTTGCGTACCGATCCCATGGACGCCTCCTCTCACAGCGGTCCTTCTTGCTTTCCGCATCCCTATGGTCGTCCATGATGCGGATGGCGCGCCAAGTGATGGGACGCCGTGCGGGGGGTTTGTGACGGTACTGGTGCAGGGCGCATCCGTCGAGAGCCCAAGCCCCCCAAGGGTCCCGATGTAAGCGAATGCTGACTGTGAGTGAAATATGATTCTTCTCGGCGTATGGGTGAGCGACGGCGCGTACGGGTGAACGTGGCGGCGAGTACGATGCCGCCGCTCCACTTCGGACCACGTACGGGGGAACATCATGTTCGGAATGGTCAGGCCCTGCCGCCACCGGCTCGGTGAACGGTTCACGGCTCAGTGGATGGCGCATCTGTGCGGACTGTGCCTGGCGTTGCGCGGGGACCACGGACAGCTCGCACGCGTCGTCACCAACTACGACGGGCTGCTCATCTCCGTCCTGACGGAGGCTCAGGCCGAAGACGCCGGTGCCGGGCGGCGCACAGCGGGACCGTGCCCACTGCGCGGTATGCGGACCGCCTCCGTCGCGCACGGTGAGGGCGCCCGGCTCGCGGCGGCCGTATCGCTGGTCCTGGCCTCCGCCAAGGTGCGCGACCACGTCGCCGACCGGGACGGGCTGCTGGCCCGCCGTCCGGTGGCGCTCGCCGCGCGCCGTGTCGCCGCGAGTTGGGACCGGGCCGGGGCGCGGACCGGTACGGACGTCGGGTTCGACACGGCCGTCCTGGTCGACGCCGTCGACCGGCAGACCGGCATCGAGAGCCTCGCAGGCCCCGGCACCCCGATCCTCACCGTCACCGAACCGACCGAGACCGCCACCGCGGCAGCCTTCGCGCACACGGCGATACTCGCCGGGCGGGCGCACAACGCCGGACCGCTCGCCGAGGCGGGACGGCTCTTCGGCCGGCTCGCCCATCTCCTGGACGCCGTGGAGGATCGGGAGGCCGACGCCGCGTCGGGCGCGTGGAACCCCCTCGCAGCCACCGGCACTCCGCTCACCGAGGCCCGCCGGCTCGCCGACGACGCCGTACGGGGCATCCGTCTCGCGCTGCGCGAGACGGAGTTCACCGACGGCGGTCTCGCTCACCGGCTGCTCGTTCATGAACTGCCCAACTCTGTAGATCGTGCCTTCAACACCGTTTCTTTTGCCCACGGTTCCCACCCCTACTCACCGCCCGGCGCACCCGGCGCACCCGGCGCACCCGGCGCACCCGGCGCACCCGGCGCACCCGGCGCACCCGGCGCTCCGGGCGTGCCGGGCGGTCCCGGCGGTCCGGTGCCGCCCGGGCCGCCGCGCCGACGTGGGCTGATCGCCGGGTGCGCGGTGTGGGTGGGACTGTTCTGTACGTGCCAGTTGTGCTGCGGCACCCACGAGGACCCCTGGACCGGGGAGCGCAAGCCGGCCTGCTCCAACTGCGACTGCAGCGGGTGTTGCGACTGCTGCGAGTGCTGCAGTTGCTGTGGTGAGGACGGCGGCTGCGACTGCGGGTGCGACTGCTGAGTCCGGGGTGCGAAGAGGCGTCCGCGGAGCGGCCCGAAGGGCGTACGGCGGATGCCCGGTGGGATGCCCGGCGTGGCGTTCGGCGGCGCGTTCGAGAGCTGTCGAGTCCTTTGGCGGCGGGTTCGGAGGAACGTTCGCAAGATTATTCGGAGGGTTCACTTCCGGACATCTCCGGGGTGGCGGCGACCGGTTGCGGATCGGGGATATCGGCTGGTGGCGCAGGGGTGTCGAGGGTCGCGCCGCACAGGTGGTTCACAGGGCGACGACCGAAAGGCACTCTTGCGTCGACCGGTCCGTCGACCGAATACTCACCCCCAGCGCTTGTCAGGGGCACGGCATGTTCGGAATCCGGGCGACCGGCCCCCTGACTGCGCCTCACGGGCCCGAACCCCACGGGGCCCCCTACTTCCTTCATGGAGGAACGAGAAGTGAGGATCAAGCGCACCACCCCCCGCAGCGGCATCTCGAGACGCACCCGGCTGATCGCCGTCTCCACCGGCCTCGTCGCCGCCGCCGCGATCGCGATCCCCAGCGCGAACGCGTCCGAAGCTCCCACCACCTTCAGCTCCGCCGAGCTCAAGAGCGTCAGCGGTTCGGTGCTGGAGGCCGACGTCCCGGGCACCGCCTGGGCCGTCGACAGCAAGACCAACCGGGTCGTCGTCACCGTCGACAGCACGGTGTCCGAGGCCGAGATCGCGAAGATCAAGCAGGAGGCCGGCGCCGACGCCGACGCGCTGCAGATCAAGCGCACGCCCGGCACGTTCACCAAGCTCATCCAGGGCGGCGACGCCATCTACGCGAGTAGCTGGCGCTGCTCCCTCGGCTTCAACGTCCGCAGCAGCAGCGGCGTCGAGTACTTCCTGACGGCCGGTCACTGCACCGACGGCGCGGGCACCTGGTACTCCAACTCCGCCCGCACCACGGCCATCGGCACGACCGCCGGCTCCAGCTTCCCGGGCAACGACTACGGCCTCGTGCGCTACACCGGTTCCGTCAGCCGCCCCGGCACCGCGAACGGCGTGGACATCACCAGCGCGGCCACCCCGAGCGTGGGCACCACCGTCATCCGTGACGGCTCCACCACGGGTACGCACAGCGGCCGGGTCACCGCGCTCAACGCGACGGTCAACTACGGCGGCGGCGACATCGTCTCCGGTCTCATCCAGACCACGGTCTGCGCCGAGCCCGGCGACTCCGGCGGCTCGCTCTACGGCAGCAACGGCACCGCGTACGGTCTGACCTCCGGCGGCAGCGGCAACTGCTCCTCCGGCGGCACGACCTTCTTCCAGCCGGTGACGGAGGCCCTGAGCGCCTACGGAGTCAGCGTCTACTAGGCCGGACGCCCGCCGACCGGGACCGGCCGGTACCACCGGTCCCGCAGCGCAGGGCCTCACCGCGGCAGACACGCGACGACGAGCCCCCGCACGCAACCAGCGTGCGGGGGCTCGCCCTTGTGCGGACACGGAGCCGCCTTCGAGGAACGCACACCAGGACGCGCAGGGCGGCGCCCGCCGGGATCGCCGACGCCGAACCGGTGCTGCCCTTCCCCGTCGCACCGATGCGCTTTCCGGAACGGGCCGTCCATCCGCCGGCACCGGCGAGTCCGCAGCAGAGGACGTCGTCACAACGACAGTCGCGGGGGTCCCGGGGGGTCCCGGAGGTGGCGCGGGACCCGGTGCGGGAATCGGTGCAGGAGCAACTTCCGTCCACCGCGCCCCACACGAATTCGGACCGGGCGAGGGCGATTTCAAGCCAGGGGTGGATCTCCCGAATCGGCGTGCTGGTTACTCGCTCGTAGTATTTGCAGTGCGAACTGCCCCACGTGCCCATGACCTGTCAGGACATAGGGGGCGTGCGCTCGTTGCCGTACGCACGTCCTGAAGTCGACCTTGTGTGCTCCCTGTGGGTCTCGGAATAGTGGGCGGCGTTCACCGGCCCGGGGCTCGGCTTTTTCTGTGCGCCGCCCCCGTGGCCGTACGCCTTCCGGTTCGTGAGGTCCCCACAACCTCCCGGGCCGTCCCCCCACAGGAGGACGCGAGTTGAAGCACCGACGCATACCCAGGCGGCGTGCAGCCGTGACGGGTGCGGGCATCGCCGCACTGGTCGCCGCGGGAGTCACCTTCCAGACTGCGAACGCCAGTGAGTCCCCGGAGGCCCCCGCGCCCCGGACTCTCTCCGTCACGGCGGCCGGAAACCTCGCCTCGACGCTCACCGAGGACCTCGGCGCCGACGCGGCGGGAACGTACTACGACGCGAAGAGCAAGAGCCTCGTGGTGAACGTGCTCGACGAGGCCGCAGCCGGAACCGTCGAGGAGGCCGGTGCCAAGGCGAGAGTCGTGGCGAACTCCCTCGCCGAACTGAAGGGCGCGCGCACCACCCTCAAGCAGGACGCGACGATCCCGGGTACCTCCTGGGTGACCGACCCGACCACCAACAAGGTCGTCGTCACCGCGGACCGCACGGTCTCCGAAGCCGAGTGGGCCAAGCTGACGAAGGTCGTCGACGGGCTCGGGGCCAAGGCCGAACTCCAGCGCATCAAGAGCGAGTTCACCCCGTACGTCGCAGGCGGCGACGCCATCACCGGGGCCGGTGGGCGCTGCTCGCTCGGCTTCAACGTGACCAAGGGCGGCGAGCCGTACTTCCTCACCGCCGGGCACTGCACCGAGGGCATCACCACCTGGTCGGACTCCTCCGGCACCGTGATCGGTGAGAACGAGGCGTCCAGCTTCCCGGGCGACGACTACGGCCTGGTCAAGTACACCGCCGACGTGGACCACCCGAGCGAGGTGAACCTCTACGACGGCTCCACGCAGGCGATCTCCGGCGCCGCCGAGGCCACCGTAGGCATGGAGGTCACCCGCAGCGGTTCCACGACCCAGGTGCACTCCGGCGCGGTCACGGGCCTGGACGCCACCGTGAACTACGGCAACGGCGACATCGTCAACGGCCTGATCCAGACCGACGTCTGCGCCGAGCCCGGTGACAGCGGCGGCTCGCTCTTCTCGGGCGGCAGCGCGGTCGGTCTCACCTCCGGCGGCAGCGGCAACTGCTCCTCCGGCGGCACGACCTTCTTCCAGCCGGTGACGGAGGCCCTCTCGGCGACCGGCACCCAGATCGGCTGACCCGCCCCTCGCAGCACAGCAGGACCTGCAGCACAGCAGGACAGCAGGACGGCAGGACGGCAGGACAGCAGGACAGCAGGACCCATTGGGCGTCCCGTCCCTCCGTGCGAGGGGCGGGACGCCCGCATGTACGGCCCGCCGGGACGCGAGGCCGGCCGTGCGGCGTGACGCCCCGCGGGTCAGTTGGCCCACGGCGGTGTGATCCGGGTGCCGTCGGCCAGTTCGGCCTCCAAGCCGACGGAGGTGGTGACCCAGGACGTCGCGGTCCGGTCGGTGGGGTTCTCGACGGCGAGGGTGGTCCCCGGGTTGATGATCACGGTGTCGCCCGCGGTGACGTGCTCGGTGCAGCCGTCGAGGGTGATCAGCAGCTCACCGGTGAGCAGGTGGAGGATCTCCTCCCGGTTGACGGTGTGCGCGGGGGCCTTCGTGCCCGCCGGGATCTCGCCCCGCCAGGCGCACAGCTCCTTGCTGCCGGTGCGGGGGCTGGCGTACGAGACGAAACGGGCGCCGTGGATCCGGTGGGTCACGGCTTCGGACGAGCGGACGACGGGCATGACGGTCTCCTGCCGAGGGGTGAGAGATATTGGTCAAGTAACTTGACTACCCTGTCGGCTCTTATGGTCAAGGCGCTTGACCGATACGTCAAGGGTGTTTCAATGCCCCCGTGCAGAACTCCGAGGCCATGGCCCTGTCCGCCGCCCTGCTCGCCGCCGCCGGTGAGCTCACACAGCGCATCCATGGGGGTGTTGTCGCCCGCGGCTTCGAAGGGCTGCGCCCTGCGCACGGTTTCGCCTTCGCCCGGCTGGCTCCGGACGGTGCGACGGTCACCGATCTCGCCGCGCACCTCGGGATGACCAAGCAGGCCGCCAGTCAGCTCGTCGACGAGCTGGTCCGCAAGGGGTACGCCGAGCGCCGGCCGCACCCCGCCGACGCGCGGGCCCGGCTGGTCGTGCTGACCGGGTCGGGGTGGGCCTGCACGCGGGCCGCGGAGGCGGCGGCGGCGGAGGCCGTGCGTGCATGGGCCGATGTGCTCGGCGAGAGCGAGCTCCGCGCGCTGCGCGACCGTCTGTTGCGCGTCGCGCCCAACGGGCCGGTACGTCCCGCCTGGTGACCCTTTATCACTCCTGGTGCCACCGTCTTCGGTTGTCGCCGAAAGTTTTTACTGACCCGTAACTTAATAATTGTACTACTCACCCGTAACTTGACGAGTGAACAGCATCCTCGTGATCCGGATCACAGGGCGTTCCTTCGCTGCAACTCCCTTGACCCGTAAGGAGATCACTCGATGCTGCCCTGGAGAAGAGTGCTCGGACCGCTGACCGCGCTGCTGTTGACCGCCGCGGTCGCCCTGCTCCCCGCCACCACCGCCCACGCCGCGGGGGCGCCCAGTTCGGGCTGGAACGACTACTCCTGCAAGCCGTCCGCCACCCATCCCCGCCCCGTCGTCCTGGTCCACGGCACCTTCGGGAACTCCGTCGACAACTGGCTGGGCCTCGCCCCCTACCTGGTCCACCGCGACTACTGCGTCTTCTCCCTCGACTACGGCCAGCTCGACGGTGTCCCCTTCTTCCACGGCCTCGGCCCCATCGACAAGTCCGCGCGGCAGCTCGACGCCTTCGTCGACAAGGTGCTCGCCGCGACCGGCGCGGCGAAGGCCGACCTCGTCGGGCACTCGCAGGGCGGGATGATGCCCCGCCACTACCTCAAGTTCCTCGGCGGCGCCGCCGAGG
>NZ_LIQT01000178.1 GCF_001418415.1 Streptomyces hirsutus | reverse complement strand
TCGACGGCGTCGGCCAGGTCACCGTGGACGGCGTACGGGACCTCCAGGTCACCGTCACCCCCGACGAGGCGAAGCTCGCCGACGCCGGCCTCACGACGCAGGCGCTCCTGCAGGCCCTCCAGGCGGGCGGCGCGACCGTCCCGGCCGGTTCCTTCGACGAGGAGGGCGCCAACCGCACCGTCCAGGTGGGCGGCGGCTACACCTCGCTCGAGCAGATCGAGGACCTGATGGTCGCCGGCGAGCCCGGCAAGGGCAAGCCGGTCCGGCTCGGCTCCGTGACCGAGGTGGAGCAGCGGGAGGCCAAGGCCGACTCCCTCACCCGCACCAACGGCGAGCCCAGCCTCGCCGTGGTGGTCACCATGGACCACGACGGCAGCGCCGTCGCGATCTCGGACGCCGTCGACGAGAAGTTGCCCGACCTGCGCGAGGCGCTCGGCTCGGGCGCCGACCTCACCGTCGTCAGCGACCAGGGCCCGGCCGTCGCCAAGGCCATCGAGGGCCTGACCGTCGAGGGCGCGCTCGGTCTGGTCTTCGCGGTCCTGGTGATCCTGGTCTTCCTGGCCTCGGTGCGCTCGACCCTGGTCACCGCGGTCTCCATCCCGCTGTCCGTCGTGCTCGCGCTGATCGTGCTGTGGACGCGCGACCTGTCGCTCAACATGCTGACCCTGGGCGCGCTGACCATCGCGATCGGCCGGGTCGTCGACGACTCCATCGTCGTCCTGGAGAACATCAAGCGGCACCTCGGCTACGGCGAGGAGCGCCGCGAGGCGATCCTGGGCGCCGTCCGAGAGGTGGCCGGCGCGGTGACGTCCGCGACGCTGACCACCGTCGCCGTCTTCCTGCCGATCGGCCTGGTCGGCGGCATGGTGGGCGAGCTGTTCGGCTCCTTCAGCCTCACCGTCACCGCGGCGCTGCTCGCCTCCCTGCTGGTGTCGCTGACGGTCGTCCCCGTCCTGTCGTACTGGTTCCTGCGTCCCCCGAAGGGCACCCCCGAGGACGCCGAGGAGGCCCGCAGACTGGCCGAGGAGAAGGAGGCGAAGAACCGCCTCCAGCGCCTCTACGTCTCCGTCCTGGGCTTCGCCACCCGGCGCAGGCTGGCCAGCCTCGCCATCGCCGCCGTCGTCCTGATCGGCACGTTCGGCATGACCCCGCTGCTCAAGACCAACTTCTTCGACCAGGGCGAGCAGCCGGTCCTCACCGTCCGTCAGGAGCTGGAGCCCGGCACCAGCCTCGCGGCGACCGACGCACAGGCCGAGAAGGTCGAGAAGCTGCTCGGCGACACCGAGGGCGTCAAGGACCACCAGGTCACCATCGGCTCGTCCGGCTTCATGGCCGCCTTCGGCGGCGGCACGGACAGCAACCAGGCCACCTACCAGCTCATGCTGGAGGACTCCGCGTCCTCCGCCGACGTGCAGAAGCGCATCGAGAAGGGCCTCGCCGGACTCGACGGCATCGGCACCACCACCATCGCCGCCGGCGACGGATTCGGCAGCCAGGACCTGAGCGTCGTCGTCAAGGCGGCCGACGCTCAGGTGCTGCGCAAGGCCGCCGACCAGGTGCAGGAGGCCGTGGCCTCGCTGGACGACGTCACGGACGTCACCAGCGACCTGTCGCAGAGCGTCCCGCGGATCACCGTCGAGGCCACCTCCCGTGCCGCCGCCGCCGGGTTCAACGACCAGACGCTCGGCGCGGCCGTCGCCCAGGCGGTCCGGGGCACCCCGGCCGCCAAGGTGGTGCTGGACGACACCGAGCGGGACGTCGTCATCCGGTCGGCCGAGCCCGCCACCACCCTGGCCGAGCTGAAGAAGCTGCGCCTGGGCCCGGTGAAGCTGGGTGACATCGCCACCGTCGAGCTGGTGGACGGCCCGGTGTCCATGACCCGGATCGACGGCCAGCGCTCGGCCACCGTCACCGCCCGGCCGACCGGCGACAACACCGGCGCGGTCAGCGCGGAACTCCAGACGAAGATCAACGCGCTCTCCCTCCCGGCGGGCGCGACGGCGGAGATCGGCGGCGTGTCCGCGGACCAGGACGAGGCGTTCGTCAACCTGGGCCTGGCGATGCTCGCGGCGATCGCGATCATCTTCATGCTGCTGGTCGGCACCTTCCGTTCACTCGCCCAGCCGCTGATCCTGCTGGTGTCCATCCCGTTCGCGGCGACGGGCGCGGTCGGACTGCTGATCGTCACGGGCACCCCGATGGGCGTCCCGGCGATGATCGGCATGCTGATGCTGATCGGCATCGTGGTGACCAACGCGATCGTGCTGATCGACCTGATCAACCAGTACCGCGCCCAGGGCTACGGGGTCGTCGAGGCCGTGATCGAGGGCGGCCGGCACCGGCTGCGCCCGATCCTGATGACGGCCCTGGCGACGATCTTCGCCCTGCTCCCGATGGCGCTCGGCGTCACCGGCGAGGGCGGTTTCATCGCGCAGCCGCTGGCCGTGGTGGTGATCGGCGGTCTGATCACGTCGACGCTGCTGACCCTGCTCCTGGTGCCGACCCTCTACGCGATGCTGGAGCTCCGCAAGGAGCGGCGCGCGAAGAAGAAGGCCCTGAAGAAGGGCACGGCGGCCGAGGAACCGGCGGAGTCGGAGAAGTCCGCGGGGTCCGCGGACGACCCGGCGCCGGCGCAGGTCTGACCGGTCCGCCGACCGGTCACACATGACGGAGGGCCTGCCCGGAACCAAGGTTCCGGGCAGGCCCTCCGTCGTCGTCGACGTGGCTACGGCAGCGCGAGCATCCGCTCCAGGGCCAGCTTGGCGAACTGCTCGGTCTCCCGGTCCACCTCGATGCGGTTGACCAGGTTGCCCTCCGCCAGCGACTCCAGCGCCCACACCAGGTGGGGGAGGTCGATGCGGTTCATCGTGGAGCAGAAGCAGACCGTCTTGTCGAGGAAGACGACCTCCTTGCCCTCGGGAGCGAAACGGTTCGCCAGCCGGCGTACCAGGTTCAGCTCCGTGCCGATCGCCCACTTGGAACCGGCCGGGGCCGCCTCCAGCGCCTTGATGATGTACTCGGTCGACCCGACGTAGTCCGCCGCGGCCACGACCTCCTGCTTGCACTCGGGGTGCACCAGCACGTTCACGCCCGGGATGCGCTCGCGCACGTCGTTGACCGAGTCCAGGCTGAAGCGGCCGTGCACCGAGCAGTGGCCCCGCCACAGGATCATCTTCGCGTCCCGCAGCTCCTGCGCCGTCAGCCCGCCGTTCGGCTTGTGCGGGTTGTAGAGGACGCAGTCCTCCAGGGACATTCCCAGGTCCCGCACCGCGGTGTTGCGGCCGAGGTGCTGGTCGGGCAGGAACAGGACCTGCTCGCCCTGCTGGAAGGCCCACTCCAGGGCCCGCTTCGCGTTGGAGGAGGTGCAGATGGTGCCGCCGTGCTTGCCCGTGAAGGCCTTGATGTCGGCGGAGGAGTTCATGTACGAGACGGGCACGACCCGGTCGGATATGCCGGCCTCGGTCAGCACGTCCCAGCACTCCGCGACCTGCTCGGCGGTGGCCATGTCGGCCATGGAGCAGCCGGCCGCGAGGTCCGGCAGGACCACCTTCTGGTCGTCGCCGGTGAGGATGTCCGCCGACTCGGCCATGAAGTGCACACCGCAGAACACGATGTACTCGGCCTGCGGGCGCGCGGCGGCGTCCTTGGCCAGCTTGAACGAGTCGCCCGTGACGTCGGCGAACTGGATGACCTCGTCGCGCTGGTAGTGGTGGCCGAGCACGAAGACCTTGTCCCCGAGCTTCTCCTTGGCGGCGCGGGCGCGTTCCACCAGGTCCGGGTCGGACGGTGAGGGGAGGTCTCCGGGACACTCCACACCGCGCTCGCTCCTCGGGTCGGCCTCCCGGCCGAGGAGCAACAGGGCGAGGGGCGTCGGCTGGACGTCGAGTTCCTGGGTCTGGGCGGTGGTCACGACACACACCCTTTCTGTTCTGCGGCTCGCCGGGCCCGTGAAGCACGGCCCGGCGGGACAAGGCGGGACACCGGTCCGACGACTTCTCGTCGGATTGACGCTATTTATCATATCCGGCTCGCGTCACTTTGACGACGGCCATAGCGTCCATGTGACGTGAATCCCGGCGCCGGTCCGTTCATTCCCCGGCCGGACCCGAACGGTTCCGGAGCGGTTTTCGGGGTGGTGTCCGGCAGAGGGACGGATGGACCGTTTTCCGCTCGCCGGGGCGTGTGCGAGCATGAAGGCGGAGCCGAGAGAACACGTTCCCGGCCCGGAATGAATCCGCGGCCCCACCGGTTGCAACCGTCGGCAAGCAGTCTCCGTACAACCCGGGAGAGATGTAGATGTCCGTATCGGACGAGACCACCACCGTCACCGACGGCATCCTCGTGACCGAAGCCGCCGCGGCCAAGGTCAAGGCGCTGCTCGACCAGGAAGGCCGTGACGACCTCGCCCTGCGCGTCGCCGTCCAGCCCGGCGGCTGCTCCGGCCTGCGCTACCAGCTCTTCTTCGACGAGCGTTCCCTCGACGGCGACGTGGAGAAGGACTTCGACGGCGTGAAGGTCGTCACCGACCGGATGAGCGCCCCGTACCTGGGCGGCGCCACCATCGACTTCGTCGACACCATCGAGAAGCAGGGCTTCACGATCGACAACCCGAACGCCACGGGCTCCTGCGCCTGCGGCGACTCCTTCAGCTGAGCAGGCTCCACCGCCGTTCCGGGACCTCTCCCGGACGGCACGGCGCACCACGAAGGCGGCGGTCCCGTTCGAACGGGACCGCCGCCTTCGGGCTTTCAGCCTCCCGTCACCGCTCCGAAGGCGCCGCGGGAAGCCGCGCGCCGTCCTTGTGCAGCGGCACCGGCTCACCGTCGGCGTCCACCACCTCGCGGGCTCCCAGCGGCGCGTCGAGCCGCACCGTCTGCTGGTACTGCTTGGCGATCAGGATGCAGACCTTGTCCGGCCAGGGCGTCTCGGTCACGGTGACCGTGACCCGGTCGCCGCTCTCGCCCGCCGTGGCCTCGTAGTCGGCGCACACCCCGCCGGTGAAGGTCACCGTCAGCTCGCCGCCCTCGGCGGTGTAGCCCTCGACGGCGACCCCGCGTGCGGCCGGCGCCGAGGTCGGCCGGTCGCCGTCCCCCGGCTTCGCCGGTTCCGTGCCGGTCTCCCCGGACCGTGCCCGCGGGGCGAGGAACTCCGGTTCGACCGCCGGGTACGTGACCGTGCCGCCGTCCTGCGCCTTCGTCGGCCGCACCTCGAACAACCAGGACGGCACGAGCGCCTGCTGCCCGTCCACCGAGTGCGCGGCCAGCCCGAACACCGCCTTCTCGACGGTGACCGTGTCCTTGGCGGGCAGGGTCGTCGCCGTGGCGCACGGCTCCTGCTGCCCCTGCCGGCCGTCGCCCTCCAGCGGTACGGGAGTGGCGCAGCCGCCGATCTCCGCGCGCTCACCGGCGCCCGGCGCCGTGTTCAGCAGTTCCAGCGCCTCCTCGGCGCCCATCACGGGGTACGTGTCCGCCTTCACCGGCGTCGACAGCCGACCGCTGCCGCCGACCACCTCACCGCCGTCACCGACGACCACTCCGGTCGTCCAGCCGTACGTCGGCAGCCCGCCGACCACAGGTTCCGCGTTCACCACCCGCTTGGCGCCCGCCATCTGGCCGGCGTCGAGCTTCGCGTCGTCCTGGCCCAACGCCTTCAGCACGGGCGCGGCGGCCTTCTTCGCGGCCTCCTCGCTCACCGCCGGTCCTCCGCCGACCGGCGGGGTCCTGCACGTCCCGCCCTTGCTGTCACAGGCGTCGGGGCCGGGCGCGTACCGGCTGAACGTCCACGTGCCGGGGGCGCTGCGGTCCACCCGCAGCGTGGGCCCGCTGCCGTCCTTGCCCCCGATCCGCCAGGCCTCGCCCTCCGCCACCGGCTTCCCGTCGACCCCCAGCGCCTTCGCGAGACCGGCCACCTGCGCCTCGGTGATCTGCCCCCGGGCGCGGTACACCGGCGCCGAGCCGGGTTCCTCGGGGAGCGGGCCGTCGGCGCGGTAGGTGGCGCCGTACGGGTTGGGCTCACCCGGCGCGATGCCGTGCGCCCCGCCCTCGGCGTAGGCGTCGAGGGTGAGCGGCGGGGGAGTCCCGTCCCCGTTCGCCCCCGGAGTCGTACCGCCGCCCGACCCGCCGACGGCACTGGCCGCGAGATACGCCCCGCCGCCCCCGACCAGCAGCACCGCCGCGGCCACCGCCGCGGCCAGTCCCGGCGACCGCCGCCGCCCGAACCTCTGGCCATGACCGTCGGCGCCGCCGCGCACGTCGGCGGGGCTCCGTACGACGGAGGGCTCGGCATCGGTCGCTTCGGTTTCCGGCTCCACGGCCGTTGTCGCTGCTGCTGCCGCAGCAGACGGCGTATCGGCTCCCGGTGTCCCGGTCGCCGGGTCCCCGGCTTCCGAGCTTTCAGCTTCCGGGCTTTCGGCCTCCGGGCTTTCGGCCGCCGCCTCCCCGTCCTGGGACGGAAGAGCCGGCGCGGGCCCGCGGCCCGCAGCCCTTTCCCCGGCACCGTCGTCCGCTTCCGTCTCCGCTTCCGTCTCCGCTTCCGCTTCCGCCTCCGCTTCCGCTTCCGTCTCCGCGGCGTCGGCGCTCGCGCCCACGTCCGCGGACGCCGAGGCTTCGGCCCCCGCGCCCCGGGACTCGTCCCGGGGCGCCTTCCCGGCCCCGTTCTCCGGCGCCCGGTCCTCGTTCCCGCCTGTCTCCGGGGTACCACCGCCCCCGGAGACCGCGGCATCCCGCGCCGGGGTCGCGCTGCCGTCGGGCTCCGGAATCTCGGGCTCCGCTCCGGGCGCCGCGCTCACGTCCGAGGTCTTCGGGGCCGACGGCCCGGCGTCCCCGGCCCGTACGGGGGAGTCCGCCTTCGTCTCCTCGGCCTCCGGAGCCCCGCTCACCGGAGCCCCGCTCACCGGGGCTTCGCCCCCCGCCGGCCGTTCGGCCCCGGCCCGCGGGGCCGTCCCGGGCTCGTTCTCCGGCACCCGGTCGCCGCCGGCCTCGACGGTGTCACCGGCGTCACCGGTGTCCTCCTCCGGTCCGCCGGCGCCGTCGGTCTCCGGGGCGGGTGCTTCCGGCGCCGGGCCGGGCGTGGCGGCGTCGTCCCGGAGCCCGCCCCGCGGGGCGCCGCTCCCCGCGCCGTCGGCCGAAGCGCCCCCGGTGTCGCGCGCGCTGCCGGGGGCCTCTGCCCCGGCGTCGTCGTTGTCGGGTCGCTCGGTGTTCACCGCATCGCTCCTTCGGCTGCACAGCTGTCCCTGAAGACCCTGCCCGGTCGTACCGGGACTGCTGACGGGTCGTATCCCGCATCCCCTTTACGGGGGACAGCGATGGGACGCAACGGAGGAGCGCACGGTTCCCCGAGCGCCCGTCCGGCCGCAGAAGAGCTCGGCTCAGTCGCCGTACTCCGACATGCCGTCCAGCAGACGGGCCGAGGAGGAGGGGACGGACACGCCGTGGATCAGGGACGGGGAGACCGGGCGGGCGGCGTCCCGGTCCGGTGTCGTCCAGCGGGGAGCCATCCGGGCGCAGTCGCCGCGCAGCGACGCGAGGTCGCCGTCGAGGTCGGCCTGAGTGGGGGCGTGGACCTTGAGGTTCGTCATATCGGCACCGTAGGCATGCCGCAGGTCACGAAGAAAGATCTACTATCGGGTAGTTTTGGCGGGCTTCATCGGGCGGCCCCCACCAGATAGCGTGGACCGTCAATCCCCCTCCCTCAGGAGAGTCCACGCCGTGCGCATCGCAGTCACCGGCTCCATCGCCACCGACCACCTCATGACCTTCCCCGGCCGCTTCGCCGACCAGCTCGTCGCGGACCAGCTGCACACGGTCTCGCTGTCCTTCCTGGTCGACAACCTCGATGTACGCCGGGGCGGCGTGGGCGCGAACATCGCCTTCGGCATGGGCCAGCTCGGCACCCGGCCGATCCTCGTCGGCGCCGCGGGCTTCGACTTCGACGAGTACCGGGCCTGGCTGGAGCGGCACGGCGTCGACACGGCCTCCGTCCGCATCTCCGAGACGCTGCACACCGCCCGCTTCGTGTGCACCACGGACGCCGACCACAACCAGATCGGCTCCTTCTACACGGGCGCCATGAGCGAGGCCCGGCTGATCGAGCTGAAGACCGTCGCCGACCGCGTGGGCGGCCTCGACCTGGTCCTCATCGGCGCCGACGACCCGGAGGGCATGCTCCGGCACACCGAGGAGTGCCGCACCCGGAACATTCCGTTCGCCGCCGACTTCTCCCAGCAGATCGCCCGGATGAACGGGGAGGAGATCCGGATACTGCTGGACGGGGCGACCTACCTCTTCTCCAACGAGTACGAGAAGGGGCTCATCGAGAGCAAGACCGGCTGGACCGACGCCGAGATCCTCGGCAAGGTCGGCCACCGCGTCACCACCCTCGGCTCCCGCGGCGTGCGCATCGAGCGCGCCGGCGAGGACCCGATCGAGGTCGGCTGCGCCCAGGAGGAGCGCAAGGCGGATCCGACCGGGGTGGGCGACGCCTTCCGCGCCGGATTCCTGTCCGGGCTGGCCTGGGGCGTCTCGCTGGAGCGTGCCGCGCAGGTGGGCTGCATGCTCGCCACCCTGGTCATCGAGACCGTCGGCACCCAGGAGTACCAGCTGCGCCGCGCCCACTTCATGGAGCGCTTCGCCCAGGCCTACGGCGACGAGCCCGCGGCCGAGGTGAAGAAGCACCTGGTCTGACACACCGGCGGTTCACGGACCCGGGAGCCACCGGGTCCTCGGGTCCACCGGACCCCGGGACCCCTGGACCCCTGGGTCCCACGGGCCCGGACCCCCGCCGTTCACGAGGTCCGGCGGACCGGGGCTCGGCCTATGTGGTCCGCCGG
>NZ_LIQT01000177.1 GCF_001418415.1 Streptomyces hirsutus | reverse complement strand
AGTAGTTTAATTACGGCTCCTGAGCCGTTTCCAGTTCGTTGACGATCATCGTGGCGCCTTCGGCGTCAAGCGGCTGTGCCGGATCCTGACCGTCTCCCGGTCCGGGTTCTACCGGTGGCTGGCCGGCGCGGGCGTACGGGCCGGGCGGGCCCGGGCCGACGCCGAGCTCGCCGAGCGCATCACCGAGATCCACACCGAGTCCGACGGCACCTACGGGGCTCCACGCGTGACAGCCGAGCTCCGCGACGAGGGCGAGCGGGTCAACCACAAGCGGGTGGCACGCGTCATGCGGAAGTTCAACATCGTCGGGCTGCACCTGCGCAAGAAGGTCCGCACCACCATCCCCGAGCCGGCGGCGACGCCGGTGCCGGACCTGCTGCGGCGCGACTTCACCGCGATCGCACCGAATACCCGGTACGTGGGCGACATAACTTACCTGCCCATCGGAGACGGCCAATTCCTTTACCTCGCAACGGTGTTGGACCTGTGCTCGAAGCGACTGGCGGGCTGGTCGATCGCCGATCACATGCGCACCTCGCTGGTCACCGACGCACTCAAGGCCGCGGCCGCGGTCCGGGGCGCCGGCGGCCTGCACGGGGCGATCTTCCACAGCGACAACGGGGCGCAGTACGCCTCCAAGGAGCTCGCCCAGGTCTGCGAGGACCTCGGTGTGATCAGATCGCGCGGCGCGGTGGGCACCAGCGCGGACAACGCCGCCGCGGAATCGCTGAACGCATCCCTGAAACGGGAGACGCTGCAGGGGAAGAAGCGGTGGACCGGGGCGCGCGAGGCCCGGCTCGCGGTCTTCCGCTGGGCGACCCGCTACAACACCCGAAGAAGGCATTCCCGCCTCGGTCAGATCAGCCCAATCGCCTTCGAGCAACGATCAACTACGCTGGCCACTGCCGCATGACAACCGGTGTCCACGATCAAGGGTCAAGGCCCTCGACGAACGCACCCGCTCCTACGTCGAACGCCGCACCAAGGAAGGACTGAACAAGAAGGACATCATGCGCTGCCTCAAGCGATTCGTCGCCCGCGAGGTCTACCGCGCCCTGGCCGGCACACCAACCAAACGAATCACTCAAACCGACCTGGCTCCAGCGGCTTGACAGCCATAGGAGCATCCGAGCGGCCCTCGGGGCCGCCCTACTCGGCCCCGAGGATGTCCTGGTTGATCGCCCCCTTGCCGCCGTCGACCACGAGGTCGACGCCGTTGATGTAGCTGGCCTTGTCGGAAGCGAGGAAGACGACGGCCTCGGAGACCTCGCTCGAGTCCGCGAACCGCTTCGCCGGGATGTGCTTCGACACGGACGCGATCGCCTCGTGGGACAGCGACGCCCGGGTCAGGGGCGTCATGATGGCGCCCGGCATGACGGCGTTGACCCGGATGTCGTGCTTGCCGAACTCGAAGGCCGCCTGCTTGGTGAAGCCTCGGATGGCGAACTTGGATGCGGAGTACGCCGGGTTCACCGTCGTGTCGTAGCGCATGCCGGCCAGGGACGAGATGTTGACGATGGAGCCCTTGCCGTTCTCGACCATGGTGGGCAGCACCGCCTGCATGCCGAAGAAGGTCCCGGCCAGGTTGACGTCCATGATGCTGCGGTAGAGGTCCTCGCCGACCTCCAGGAGGCCGACGATCGGGCCGGCGATCCCGGCGTTGTTGACCAGGACGTCGACGGTGCCGAACGCCGCCTTCGTCTGCTGGACCGCCGCCTCCCAGCTACTCGTGTCGGTGACGTCGAGCTCGACGAAGAGGACGTCCCCGCCCAACTCGTCCGCGAGCTTGTTGCCGTTCGCGACGTCCAGGTCGGCGACGACAACCTTCGCGCCCTCCTCGACGAACTTCCTGACGTGAGCCTCGCCCATTCCCTTCGCGCCGCCGGTGATGATGGCGACCTTGCCGTCCAGGATGCCCATGGCTCTCCTCCTTCTGTCTGCCGTGCGCCGTCGCGCGGTCGTCGGGGCGTGCTGACGGGACGTGCTGCCGGTCCCGCTCCGTACCGTCAGGGCGTGGGCGTCATGACGCCTGCTCGTGCGCGACGAGCTCGCGGAACCGCGCGCCGTGCCACACCAGGGGCTCGTTCTCGCCGACCCCGAGTTTGTTGACCTCGAGCAGCGCCATCCAGTGATCACCGGCCTCGGTGACATCGTGGATCGAGCACTCGAGCCACAGCGCCGCGTCCTCGAGGAAGACGGCACCTCCGGCCCCGACCTCGATCGGGACCTCGTCGAAGCGTGTCGCACGGTCCTTGCCGGCCAGCTTGCGGGTCAGGTCGCCCTGCCCCTTGCCGAAGACGGAGACGCCGAGAGTGCCCGCCCCCTTGATCCGGTCCCAGGTCGCGGACGACTTCTGCACCGCGACCGCGCCGAGGCACGGCTTCAGGGAGACGCCGACCATGAACGAGGACGCCACGAGCGCGTGCTTCTCGCCGTCGACGTCGGCCGCGAGCATGGCCACGCCCGAGGGGAACTGTGCGAACGCGTCGCGCACGGCTCGAGGATCCCCGACGATCTCGCGCACCTTGCTCACCGACCCGACCTCTTGCTCAACGACGGTCACCGGACTCACACCCTCTCCACGTTCGCGGCGTCCTCGGGCAGTACCGAGTCCAGCTCGGGAGCGAGGTGCACCATCTGGTCGCGGAACGACTCGCTCGCGTTGTGGAACACGCGCATCTCGCCGTCCTTGGACAGGGCCTCGGCCTGTTCGACCCATGCCTCGGGCGTGGCCGCCGCAGCATCGACGCGCTCCATGCCCGCGATGGCCACACGGCCCGCCGCGACACCCGCTATCTCGAACGTGTCGGCGTACGTCGTGGTGTCCTGGTGGGCGAGGTAGGTCACGAAGGCCGACACTGCCTCCGGCGGGACGTTCTCCTTCATGGCCTCCTGCACGACGGGGTTCGGGAACGCGTCCTGCGTCATCGGCGTCCAGGCCACAGGCATGAGCGTCGTGACCTGCACGCCGACCTCGCGCGCCTCGGTCGCGAGACCGATGCTCAGGCCCCACACCGCTGCCTTGGCGGCGGAGTAGGCCGAGTCGAGCGGCACACCCATGAGGCCGTTCGAGGAGATGTTGATCAAGCGACCCGTGCCCGAGGCGATGAGGTGCGGCATCGCGGCGCGTGACACCTCGACGACGCCCTTGACCGTGACGTCGAAGACGCGCCACCACGTGTCGCGGTCCATCTCCCAGAACGTGCCGAACGCGTTGATGCCGGCGTTGTTCACGACGACGTCGAGCTGGCCGTACGCATCGATCGCGGTCTGCACGATGGCCTCCGCGCCGGTGACGACGTTGTTGATGTCGACCACGGCGGTACCGCCGTCAGCGATGATCTCGGCAACGGCCGAGGCGGCGTTGTCCGCGTTGAGGTCGTTCACGACGACGCGCGCGCCGCGCGAGGCGAGCATCTTGGCGTGCGCGCGCCCCATGCCCTGGCCTGCGCCGGTGACGATCGCGACGCGGCCGCCGAAGTCGAGGTTCTGTGCAGTCATGTCCGTGCTCCTCCTGAGAAGTTCTGCTGTGTCTGTGCGGGGCCGCTCCTGCGGCCCCGGGGGCGGGCCGTCTACTTGCCCGCGAGGTAGCCGCCGTCGACCGGCAGAGTCACGCCGGTGACCATCCGCGCCTGGTCGGAGCAGAGCCACACGACGGCGTCGGCCTGGTCCTCCGGCTCGGCCAGCATTCCCATCGGGATGCCGGCCAGGATGCTGTTCCTGAATTCCTCGCCGGGGTTCTGCTCGAAGGCGTTCATCATCATCGGGGTGGCCGTGGAGCCGGGGGCGAGTGCGTTGACCCGGATGCCCTTGGACGCGTAGTCCATGGCGACGTTCCGGGTCATGCCGACCACGCCGAACTTGGCTGCGGTGTAGGGCGCGTTGTAGGCGATGCCGATCAGCCCGGCGCCGGAGGCGGTGTTGACGATCGACCCGCCCCCGTTCTCCTCCATCGCGCGCACCTCGTGCTTCAGGCAGTAGAAGACGCTGTAGAGGCTGACCTTCATCACGCGGTCCCAGACCGCGCTGTCCATGTCGCCGATCGGCGCGAAGACACCGTTGGTGCCCGCGTTGTTGAACGCGAAGTCCAGCTTCCCGAAGGCGGACACCGTCGCGTCGACGAGCGCCTCGACCTGCGCCTCGTCGCTGACGTCGCAGCGCAGGAACGCCGCGGTGCCGCCCTCCTCCTCGATCTTCGCGACCGTCTCGGTACCGGCCGTCTCGTCGATGTCCGAGACCATCACGGAGGCTCGGGCCCGGGCCAGGGCGACCGCGGCCGCCTGCCCGATCCCAGACCCTGCGCCGGTCACCAGACCGGCCTTGCCACTCATCGAACTCGCCACGAATCAGACTCCCTTTGTCAGATTGGATGCGACGACGCGGGGGCGCCAGGGTCCGCCCGGCCGGGGACAGGGGTCCCGGCCGAGCGATCCGTGGGCTGCCGGATCCGGTGCGGCCCCGGCAGCCCACGGGGTGGGGCGTCAGTACGTCTCTCCTGCGTGGGCGCTGCTCTCGTAGTCGGGCTGCGCGTCCTCAGGGAGGTACTTCTCCTCGATGCGACGTACCTCCTCGGAGGAGGGGCGGCCGAACATGGCGCCCCAGCCGATGTCGTACTTTGTCCCGGCGTCGCTGTTCACCTTCTGGAGGTACTCGGGGAAGCCCGTTGCCTCGCCGCTCTCGATGGCGTCGACCATGAAGTGGTAGACCTCGCGGACCCCGGGCAGGAAGACGGGCAGCGACTGCACCGCCTGCCCCATCGCCGTCATCTCGGCGACCGTCCTGGTCCCGATCATTGGGACACCGACGACGTACGCGGGGCCAGGCGTCTCCTTGAGGGCGATCTCGGCCTGCTCCCACGTGTGGAAGCCCTCGTAGAAGATGACGTCGGCGCCGGTCTCGGCCTTGTAGAGCTGCGCGCGGCGGATCGCCTCCTCGAGGCCGCCGCCGGCCGCCCCGTACCCGTCGGTGCGCGCGACGATGACGAAGTCCTCGTCGAGTTTGTCCCGCGCGTCGCACGCGGCGTTCAGCCGACCGATGGCCTCGGCGTCGGAGACGAGCTCGACGCCGGCGACACCGCCCGACTTCTTCGGCTCGCGCTGGTCCTCGATGTGGATGCCCGCGACACCGGCGTCGATGAACTCGAGCACCGTGCGCTGCACGTTGAGGGGCGCACCGTAGCCGGTGTCACCGTCGCAGTAGATCGGGATGTCGGCAGCGCGCGCCGTGCGGCGCGCGAGGTCGACGACCTCGGTCATGGTGAGCCAGCCGACGTCGGAGATGCCCTGCCACCAGGCCGACACCCCGCCGGAGAGCTGGAACGCGCCGAAGCCCGCGTGCTGCGCCATCTGGGCGTGGATCGGGACCGAGCCGAGCGGCAGCAGCTCGGTCTTGTCGCTCTCGAAAACCGCGCGCAGCGCCTTGCCGGGAGAGGTCAGGCTCATGCTGCGGCCCCCTCGGTGGTGTTGAAGCCGACGGTGACGACGATGTAGACGCAGTCCTCGTCGTAGGGGTTCTTCCAGGCGTGGGGCACGCCGGCCATGACGAGCAGGTCGCCAGGCACGAGGGTGCGCTTCTTGCCGCCCGGGAGCACGAGGTCGACCTTGCCGGAGATGATGACCTCGTAGTCGATGGTGTCGCTGGAATGCATCCCGGCGTCGCCGTCGTCCTCGGTCGCGGACATGCTCTCGTCGAGGGTTGAGGCGTCGACCTCACCCGACGAGTGCGCCGGGAAGCTGCTGACGCCGAACGTGGACCCGTTCGGCCCGGCCAGGGAGACTTTGGTGGGCGGCGCCCCGAAGGAGGTCTTGCTGTGGCCGCCCTCGACGGCCCAGTAGAAGGCGCCGGCGGACACACCGGGGAAGTCGAACTCGGCGGCAGGGCCCGGGTCGAGGAAGTCTGCCTCGCCCGCCTCGTTCTGGCCGGCGACGACCAGGCGGAACTCCTTGGGGTCGGGGAACGTGCTCATGTCTCTGCGCTCCTTTGCGAAGGACGGGTAAGGGGGACCGGCCGGGCGCCTCGGCGCCCGGCCGGGGTGGGGTGTCAGGCGCGCAGGCCGATCTCCTGCATCAGGGGGAAGATCTGCTGGTCCATGCGGTCCAAGCCCTCGTCGTAATCGACCATCCCGGTGCAGATGCTGCATGCGCTTGGTCGGCACGGCACGGTAGACGATGGCGAGAGTGTCGTGGCGGGTCGCGAGGCCGCGCCCCTGTCTCGTATGGCGGTAACGACGTTCACAGAAAGAACGACCTCGTCGACTACTTGACGCGGATCAACTACGCGTCGACGAGCTCCCGGAACTTCGCGCCGTGCCAAACGAGCGGCTCGCTCTCGCCGACGCCAAGCTGTTTCACCTCGAGCAGAGCCATCCAGTGGTCGCCTGCATCGGAAATCTCGTGGATCGAGCACTCGAGCCACAGCGCTGCGTCTTCGATGAAGACGGCGCCCTCGTCGCCGACCTCGATCGCGACCTGCTCGAAGCGAGCAGCGCGGTCCTTGCTTGCGAGCTTGCGGAGCAGATCGCCCTGGCCCCTGCCAAATATCGATACGCCGAGCGAGCCGGCATCCTTGATCAGCCCCCATGTCTCGGACGACTTCTGCACCGCGACCGCGACGAGACACGGTTCGAGCGACACGCCCACCATGAAAGACGACGCGACGAGCGCGTGCTTCTCGCCGCCGATGTCGACCGCGAGCACCGCCACACCGGACGGGAACTGCGCGAACGTGTTTCGCACGACCATCGGGTCGTCGCCGAATGCACACACCTTGGGCTGGGTCATAAGTTCTCCTCCTTTCACGGGGCACATGCACGGACCCCACGGTCCGCCCCGTCGATCGCCCGATCACGTCGCTGTGACCGAGATGGGAACACTGCAAGGCTCTGGTCGGGCCAGAGGCGAAGGAATTGCCGTTCCGGCTACCTACGCACGTTGCGGGGACATCGGCGTGGAGCGCTCCGAAGCTGCCGCGAAGAGGCAAGCGGACGTCATGCTCCGGCTGAGTCCGACTCGCCGTGCGAGCAGGTCGACGTCGATTTGTGCGCGCCCGGCACGACGCTGCGCCTCCACAGCGGCCACAACGCGTAGAATCGCCCACCGAGGCGGCCGACGCCGGGTCATCGCGCCCCCGCTTCGAGCGAGATTGACGTCGCCCAGTTGCGGACATCCTCAATGTCTCTCGCCAACTGCTCCACAAGGCCCTCGACGTCACGAAACCTGCGCTGCGAGCGGAGTCGGTTCACGAGATGGACCGATATTTCCCGGTCGTACAGCTCGATCTCCACGTCGAGAAGGTGGGCTTCGAGGAGTCGTTGGCCGCGGCGGCCGTAGAAGGTGGTTCTCCGTCCGATGGAGACCGCAGCAGGCCAGTGTCGGCCGTCATCCTCTGTGACCACTACGGCGGACCAGACACCGTCGAGGCGAGCGCTGGTCGCCATGGTGAGGTTGGCGGTGGGAAAACCCAGCATTCGTCCCCGGGCATCGCCGTGTTGGACGACGCCGGTGACAACCTGGTCCTGTGCCTGAAAGCTTTCGATCGCGAACGGCCGGCTCGCTGTCAGGCGCATGGCCGAGCCCTGCCGGGTTATCTGCCGCAATGGGATCCTCCTCGATGCGGTCAGGGGCCACATCAGTGCACGCGCCGCGTCATCAGTCGTGCTCTTCGACGTGGGCGCTGTTGTCGTAGCCGCGCTGGGCACTCTGCGGGAGGTACTTCTCGGTGGCTTCGCCCGATTCCTTGACGTCGGCCGGCAGTCGCCGCACCACACCCGGGATGCCCTGCGACGATGTCGACCTCCCGCCCGGGAGCTGGAACGGCCCGAAGCCCGCGCGCAGCGCCTTACCGGGTGCGTTGAGGGTCACGATGTCACCGCTTGGGAATTGAAGCCGACGGTCACGACGATGTACACGCAGTCCTCGTCGTAAGGGTTCTTCCAGGCGTGGGGAACGCCGGCCATCACGAGCAGGTCACCCGGAACGAGCGTGCGCTTCTTGCCGCCGGGGAGCACGAGGTCGACCTTGCCCGAGATCACGACCTCGTAGTCGATGGTGTCGCTCGCATGCATTCCGGCGTCGCCGTCGTCATCGGTGACGGTCATACTGTCGCCGAGATCGTTGGCCCCCACCTCGCCCGACGAGTGCGCAGGGAAGCTGCTCACGCCGAAGGTGGATCCATTGGGTCCCGCCAGAGCGACCCTGGCCGGCGGGGCACCGAAGTTCTCCTTGCTGTGGCCGCCTTCGACGGCCCAGTAGAACGCACCTGCGGACACGCCGGGGAAGTCGAACTCGGCGGCAGGGCCCACGTCGAGGAAGTCGACGTCGCCGGACTCGGTCGGGCCCGCGACGACGAGTCGAAACTGCTTGGGGTCAGGGAATGTCATCTGCCTTCACTCCTTCGTGAATGGCCGGACGTCAGGCGCGCAGGCCCGCGTCGCGCATGAGCGGGAAGATCTGCTCGTTCATCCGGTCGAGGCCCTCGTCGTAGTCGACGAGTCCGGTGCAGACGCCCGTGATGCCCGAGTCCTGCAGCTTCTGGAGCCCGTCGACGATCATCTCGGGCGTGCCCACGAGCGGAACGAGACCGGCCCGGAAGAACGTCTTGATGGTCTCGTCCTGCTTCGGGTCCTCGGACTTCTTGTAGTGATCCCAGCTCCACCCGCGGGAGTCGCCGTTCTGGATGATGTGCCTGTAGCGGAGGGCGCTCTCGTAATCGCCCTTCTCCTCGACGTACTCGAGGTACTCCCGTGCTTCCTTCTCCGTGTCCTTGCAGATGATGTGCACACCGGCCCACAGGCCGAGGTCCTCACGCCCGGCCGCGTCGGCGTTCTCGCGCAGCTTCGGCGTCACCGACTGGCTGTGCTCGACGCTGCCGATCGCCGCGAACAAGATGTTGGCGTGCTTGAACGCGAACTGCTGACCGGCGGGGCTGGAGCCCGCGCTCATCACCATCGGCCCAGGCGTCTGAACGGGCTTGGGCCACGACTGCGCACCCTGGAGGTGGAAGAAGTCCCCGTCGAAGTCGAACTGGTAGTCGTCTTCGACGGCCCAGAGCCGCTCGACGATGGTCATCCACTCGTCGGCGAGCTCATAGCGCGTGTCGTGCTCGGGCACCTCGACGCCGAACATGTGATATTCGGGCTTGAAGTAGCCGGCTGTGGCGTTCAGGCCCATGCGGCCGCCGCTGATGTGGTCGACGGTGGCCATCATCTTCGCCGCCATCACTGGGTGGATGAAAGGGATGAGGCAGGTGGCGAAGATCTGTATGTTCTGCGTCGCTGCTGCCAGACCTGCGGCCCACGTGAACGTCTCGAACTGCCGGCCCCACGGGCGGTCGGGGCCCGAGAGACCCTGCCAGCGGGCGATGGGGATGAACCCGTCGACACCGTAGCGGTCGGCCTTCTGTGCGAGACCTTCGATCTCGCCCCAGTTGCCGAGTTTGATCGTGTTCTCGGCGAGGTTGAGACCGCCCTGGCCGGTCGTCACATTCGCGCCGAAAATCGCGACCTTGAACTTGTTCGGGCCATCCATCATGGGCCGCTGAGAACGTTCGACTGTGTGATCAGCGACGAAATCACGCGGTGCGACATTCTGCGTCATTGATTTTCTCCATGTCGTTGTGACTTTGGGATACCGAAGAGCGCCTGAGGCAGATCAGGTAGCGCGAACAAGAGTTTGTCTGTCGCGATCGCGGGCAGCGTGCCGACCGGATGCGCCCGATGGTGATTGCGCTCTCCACTGGGTGTATGGCGAGCCACATTCTTGGGCTACTGATTGCGGCCAATTGTGATGGCGGTATGTACGCGATCCGCGTCGTCGTGGGTTTTCCAGACGTGCGCGATGTCGCCTATGACAAGCAACGATGATGCCCCTACCACTGAGGGCGATCTCGTACGTTAGGGGCGCTCCCCGGATCTCCTTTGATGTCGGTGCGTCGGCTTCTCCGCCGACCCCCGTTGACGCATGACGCTAAGAGCGGGCAGCACCGGACCGTCATGGTAAGAGACGCCATCAACGCAGGAAAACGCGCCAAAGCGCCTCCTCTTGCTGGTTGGAGGCGCAAGGTGTAAAGCTGCTGGCGTTACTTCAGATGCCTGGCGGTGCTCCAGCCACCGCAGCGCTTCCGGAGCGGCGGCACCCCATCGCTTCGACGTAGAGGAGAGAGATGCGTTCTGTAACCGTTCCTCCCGACAGCCGAGCGAACATGCCTTGCGGTGGAACGACATCCGTGTCGGCTTCGTCAGGCCCCCTTGGCCGGCTGACTCCCCACCGCAGCAGGTGGACGCGGCTTCCTCAGAGGGTTCCTGAACACGCTGGACCGCCTCCATACGTTGGCGGGGAAAGAGCGCAGTGATGAAGCTAAGCTCGTATCAGAACTTGCGCGTGCCGAACTTCAGTGTTCACAATCTGCGCCAGATACTCGAGGAAGCGGATCTCGACTGGCGAACTGCGCTCGCGAATGCGGAGATCGACCCCAACGCGCTGAACCGACCGGGAAGCACTATTCCTGCAAGGAAGGAGCTGGCCTTCCAGCTTCAGTTCGTCGCTCTCACCAGAGATCGCGTTGATCTTTGGGTGCGAGCCGCGCGCGCCTACACGACGAGCACCTACGGCGCTCGCGGAATGGCTCTCGCAACCGCGCCGACCGTTGCGGCATGGGCAGAAGTTGCCAGCGCAACTGATAATGCCCCTGGGCTCCTCGAGATCACGCCTCTCCGGGCACCAGATGGGAGGGTGGCGGGAATCGAATTCACCTACCCAGACGCCCCGGAAGAGTTGATCCCGTTCAGTGTCTACCGCGATCTCTGTGTCACCACCCCATCTCTCGCGTGGCTGTACGGCGGAACTTTCCCCTTCACCCGCGTCGAAGTCCCTCTCCCGGAAGTCTCGCCCGAAGCCTTGAGGTACGTCTCCTGCAACATCGACTGCTGTGCCGAGGCGTTGCGGCTGTGGTGGGACCCTGCGATATCAACAGACGAGCTCCCCTTCGGTAACGCCTTCCAGCACGAGGCATGGGTCAAAGCAGATGCCCAGATTATCGACTCATTCAGGGCGACTGGCGACTGGCCCCACACTGTCGCGAAAGCCATAAGGGCCGCACCCAATCTCAACCGCACATTGGCAAATGTGGCCGCGACGCTGCGAGTCTCCCCACGCACCCTGCAACGCAAGCTTGAACTCACGGGCAACGACTTCGCCCGGGTACGAGACGAGACTTTGAGTGACCTGGCCTGTGATCTGCTCTCGCATACAGATCACTCTGTATCGGAAATATCCCGCAAGCTGGGCTACACAGATCCGGCCAGCTTCACCATAGCCTTCAAGCGGTGGAGGGGGATGCCTCCGACGGCGTTCAGAGAGGCTTCTCGCTACGAAGACAAGAACCCTGGCCATCAGCACACCTGATGCTCCAGCCGGACTTTTTCAACTCTCATGGTCAACGGCTTGGCGGTGGGGAGGGGACTGCTGCACGGAACCTGCCGCGTCACGTGATCTGAAGGGCATCCAGCCACGGCGGCAGAGGGCTCATGCGAAGCGACCGCAGCCCCCCGGGTGTTGACAGCCGGCACCGCCGCCGTGGCGACCACCCCGGCCCGGACCGGCACCATGCACTCTCCGACCGTTCATGGTCCTCACCGGTGCCGTCGGCCTTCGCCTCGAGCGACGCATCGCCGATTTCCGCGACCTTGCTGCCACGGGACCACGCGCTCATCGCGGGGCTCCGTGCCGAGTGGACTGCGGTCCGACTCCATGCGGCGGAAGGTTCGGAGCGATCTTGGCGGAGCCGGACGTGAGTGTCGGTGACGCGTTGCACGGGATCGCCGAGCCTTCCCGCAACATCACGTTGCCAACCAATGGCAGCGGATCAGGAAGACGATCGAACTGGTAGGCAGTGCGGTTGACCTGCTCCGTTGCGGCCTATGTCGTCGGCGACCATGCCATCCGGGTTGATTGCGAATGCCGCGCCGTTACTTCGTGACCTGCTCTGCCTTCACCTGGCCCCGCGGCGCGGCCTTCCTCGCGTTGTAGATCTCCGTCAATGCGAGATGGCCTTGTCCTGTGTCGCGAACCCGGACTCCTTCACTCGCGTCCCCGCCGCGGGCGGTACCGGATCTTGTGCGGGTGCGCGGGCACTTCGACCACCGGGACGGCGGACGCTCACACTTCTTGAAGAACGGCCCCATCCGCGAACCAAGGAAGCGGGACCCACGGTTGCCGACTCCTCCGCGACCGATGCTGACAGTTTGCTAACCGTCGGTGATCTGAAACGTCGCTGACCTGCTCTGATGTACGTACGGTTCGCTATGTTCTGGAACTGGATCGGCCGGACCCAGGAAGAGATCGAACAGGCCCGCCGGGACTGGATGGAAGGGACACGGTTCGGCGAGGTGAAGGGCTACGACGGCGCTCCGCTGCCTGCTCCCGAGCTGCCGCCGGGGGCGCTGAAACCGCGAGGAAGGGTCCGTTGAGCTGCGGAAATGCTTGAGTGTCGGTGGCTGGTGGGCGGGTGGTGGCCGGGTACTGTCTCCTGCTTTCCGGTCGCTCGAGGGAGGACGGCTGAGCGGGGCGCAGACCTGAGTCGGGGCGGCGGGAGATTCCACGGTGTGGCCGTCTGTGAGCAGCTGTGGCAGGACTCCTGCTGACCTAATGCCGACTTTCCTGACGCTCCGTCAGATGCGATTGGGGCACTCTTTTTGCAGCTCCGTCGCGCGCGGGGGTCGTTGCAGGTTCGGTGGCGGCCGGACGAATGCTGACCCGGGGGCGGTTGAGCCGCGTGCCGGTGCGTGAACTTGGTACTTGCCCTGTCGTCTTGTGGAGAGTCGACAAGGAGCGAGTGGCCGTGGCGGGGAGTGGTCCTGCTCCTGCCCCGTGGGGGGAGGCGCCCTGTCGGAGTGAAACCGGCAGGTTCTTCGTCTGCTGGTGGTACGGCGACAGCGCATCGCCGGCCAGTGCACATAGCGCAGCTCGGTGCCCAGAGCGGTTCGCCGGTCCGGGAATGGTCTGGATCTTGATCGAAGAGCGGTGCCGTGACATCGGTTTGGTTCGGGGAGGGCGGCTTGCGTGAGCAGGGCCTCGCTGTGCGTCGGCGCCCTGGCTTCGTCCGTCGGTGTTTTTCGCACGTAGGGGGATGGCTGTGGTGAATACCTTGGGCTGTCTTGGGATCCGACCTGGCGACCCGGTGCACTTTGTCCTGAAGTTGTCTGCCTAATGGCGCTGACCTGCGGCGTTGTGGTTTTATGGGCCTCTGACCTGCAGGGATGTGTCTTTCAGTGTCTTTCAGTGTCTTTCAGCTTTGTACTGAGCCTTTTCCATCTTGATCAGGTGGCGAGTTCGAGGGCGACGACGGCTCGGACGACGGCTGTGATCCTGGTGGTGCTACAGCGGAGCTTCCGCAGGAGCCGCCAGGACTTGAGGATCGCCATGGCGCGTTCGCCGAGGCTGCGGATCTTCGTGTGGTCCCGGTTGTGAAGTCGGCGCCAGCCGCGCAGGTGCTTGCCCCGGAACGGGACGCGGACAGCAAGACCTGCGCCCTGGTACGCCTTGTCCGCCCAGCACTTGATGTCCTCCGCGGCGAGGGCGGCGGGAATGCCGTGGGCCCGCGCCGCGGTCAGGTCGTGGGTGGCTCCCGGCAGCGCGTCCGAGACCCAGATCAGACGTCCGGCTGGATCCGCGAGGACCTGCACGTTCATCCCGTGGTGCTTCTTCTTCCCGGAGTAGTACGGCTGGTCGGCGGCGATGCGGTCGATCGGCAGCACGGTGCCGTCGAGGATCACGTACGCCTTCTTCCGCGCGGTCGTCATGGCCTGTTCCAGCGTGGGCGCGAGGGCGGCCAGGAGGTCGACGGCCTCGCGTATGTAGCGGTAGGCCGTGGCGATCCCGATGCGGAAGCCCGCGGCGAGGCGGGCGTAGGTGTCGCCGCAGCGCAGGTGGGCCAGGACGAGCAGGGACTGCCGGCCGCAGGTCAGGCGACGCCACCGGGAGCCGATCCGACGGCGGTGACCTGCGAGGAGACCGGAGAGGTGTTGCAGCGTGCGGCTGGACAGATCGATGCCGGACGGGTAGACAAGCACGCGAAAGCTCCTGGCGGACTGGTGATCTTGGTCGTGAACCCGTCTACCAGGAGCTTTCTTCATGCCCGCTGCCGGGGTCACCCGCCCAACCACCCGTCAGGTTGGAAACGACTCATTGGGCCCCGGGCAGAGGAGGCGCTCCGAAGACCCAGCAGAACCAGGAGCGGAAAGCCCGGCTTCACATCGTTCCGCATCTGGGTCACCTCCCGCTCAGGAGCATCACGGCGGCAGAGCTGCGTGCGTACACCGCGAAGTTGGAGAGCACCGTCTCCTCGGTCGACTACCGGCGCGGCATTCTGTCCGAGCTGTCCAGCATTCTGGAGGCGGCCGTCGACGACAAGCGTCTCGCCAGGAACCCGATGCGTGCGAAGTCCGTGCGCTGGCCCAAGGCATCGTGGGAACGTCGAGAGGCGTGGTCGCTGAAGACGGCGCTACGGGTTCGTGACGTGATCAGCCCCCGGAACCGCATAGCCGTCGTGCTTGGTCTGGGGTGCGGGCTTCGACAGGGCGAAGTGTTCGGGCTGAGTCCGGAGGACATCGACTACGCGAGGGGCGTGCTGCATGTCCGCCGCCAGGTCCAGGCGGTCAGCGGGAAGCTGTACTTCACCCTGCCGAAGGGCGCGAAGACGCGTACCGTCGACATGCCCTCATCGGTGGCAGACGAACTGAAGCGTCATGCTGAGGTGTTCCCACCGGTGGAGGTGGAGCTTCCCTGGGGGAAGCCGGGGCCGGACAGACCGACAAGGAAGTTCTCCCTCGTGCTCACCACGCGCTTCAGCAACGCCATCGCTGTGAACACGTGGAACACCTACACCTGGAAGCCCGCGCTCGCCGAGGCCGGGATCATTCCACCGCGCGCCAAGGATGCGAAGCAGTGGCAGTGGGAGGCGGCGCCGAAGGACGGCTTCCACGTACTGCGGCACACCTATGCCTCGATCATGTTGGAGGCGGGGGAGTCCGTGGTGACGTTGGCGCGATGGCTCGGGCACTCCTCACCGGCCGTCATGCTCGGTTACTACGCTCACTTCATGCCGGAGGCCGGGAGCAAGGGGCGCACGATGATCGACGGACTGCTTGGGGAGCAGGGAGATCAGTGCGCCGGCCGAAACTCCCCAGATTCTCCCCAGGGCTGATCGTGGCCGACTCCCCGCAACACGGGGGTCTTGGGGAGGTCATGGATTGCAAGGCCAAGGGATCGCGTAGCCTGGGGAAATGCTGACCGAGGTCACCGCTACCCGTTACCTCACACCCTTGCGGTCCGGCGGGTCCGTGCCCGGGGTGTTCGAGACCGACGACCTGGGCACCTACGTCGTGAAGTTCACGGGGTCCGCGCAGGGGCGCAAGGCACTGGTCGCCGAGGTGATCGTCGGGGAGCTGGCCCGTGCCCTGGGGCTGCGGTTCCCGGAGCTGGTCCTGGTGGACTTCGATCCCGCGATCGCCGGCAGCGAGCCGCATCAGGAGGTGCGCGAGCTGCACGCCGCCAGTGCCGGGACCAACCTCGGCATGGACTATCTCCCGGGGGCGCGGGACTTCACGCCCGAGGTCGCCGAGGTCTTTCCCGTCGACCCGGTGGAGGCCGGGCGGATCGTCTGGCTCGACGCGCTCACGGTGAACGTGGACCGGACCGTCCACAGCTCCAATCTGATGCTCTGGCCGACGCTCGGCGTCGCGCCGCCCCGGCTGTGGCTCATCGACCACGGGGCCGCGCTCGTCTTCCACCACCGCTGGGACGCGTCCGACCCGGCCAAGGCGTACGACTTCCGCCACCACGCCCTCGGCGGCTACGGTCCCGACGTCCGCGCCGCCGACGCCGAACTCGCGCCGAAGGTGACCGAGGAACTGCTGCGGACCATCACCGCCGAGGTGCCCGACGCCTGGCTCGCCGGGGAGACGGACTTCGCGACGCCCGACGCGGCCCGCGAGGCGTACGTGACGTATCTGTACGCGCGGGTGCGGGCCTCGGCCCAGTGGCTGCCGACCGACTTCCCCGGCGCGGCGGAACTGGCCGCGGAGAACGCCCGCCGGGCGGCGCGGACCCGGCAGGGGCGCCCGGCCTGGCTCAAGAACGTTCCCGATCTGCACGGCAGGCCCGCGGCGGAGCAGGACTGGTCGGTGCACCTGGGGTGACGGGAGACCCGCCCCCGCGTGGCGGCCCCCGGGCGGGCGTCAGCCCTTGAGCCGCTCGTAGGCCCGGCAGGGCCGGACAGTCGGCGTAGTCCTCGAGGGCGACCGTCAGAGAGGGGAGGACGGCGCACGGGAGGACTCCTCGGGGCACGCGGACGGGGGACGGGGCGGCGGCTGCCCTACGTGCCCGAGTCGGTCGTCGACACCTGTCCGAACCTGTCCGAGGTCGCCGCCGCTCTCGTCGAGCACCACCCCGGCCGCGGCCCCTGGCCCGCTGCACGCCGCGAGCCGGCCCACCACGACCTCCCCGAGACCGTGGATCGGCTCACCGGCCCCACCCTCCCCGGCACGACCGGCCTGCTGCTGCGCCGGGCCGGCGCCGCCGGCCGGCGGGGGCAGGGATCAGCCCGACGCGACCGTTGCCGATCGGCCGCACCGGACTGACCAGGCGGGCGGCACGGCGCTCTCAGGTGATCGGCGTGGACACCGTGCCGATGCCGTCGATGGTCACTTCGACCAGGTCCCCGGGCTTCATGTACCACCGTGGCGTGCGAGCCCGTCCCACGCCTCCGGGGGTGCCGGTGAGGATCAGGTCCCCGGGGTGCAGCGGCAGCATGGTGGACACGTACGCGACCAGGTGCGCGGGAGTGAACAGCAGGTCGGCGATCCGGTGCTCCTGAACCGGCGTGCCGTTGAGCGTGATCCGCAGCACGGCCGTCTCGGCATCGAACTCGTCGGGTGTGACCAGGACCGGCCCGACCGGGGTGGAACGCGCCCAGATCTTGCCCTGCAGCCACTGGGTCGAGCGGTACTGCCATCCCCGCATCGAGATGTCGTTGGCCACCGTGAAGCCGGCGATGTGCTCTTCCGCTTCCTCCTCGCTCACCTTGTACGCGGTCCGCCCGACCACGACGGCGAGTTCGCCCTCCCAGTCCATCTCCGGGTCCTCCGCCACGGCCGCCACCGCGTCGGCGGGACTGGTCAGCGTGTCGGCGAACTTCGCGAAGAGGGTGGGGTACTCGGGCAGTTCCCGGCCCATCTCCTGAATGTGACCCGTGTAGTTGAGGCCGGCGCACAGCACCTTCGACGGATTCGGTACGACTGCCTGGAGTCCGACATCGCCGATGCGGTGCCGGCTCCCGGCGGCCTCCCGCGCGATCTGCTGCCAGTCGTCGTGCGCCAGCAGAGAACCGATGTCGCAATGGCCGGGTATCTCGGTGAGCACCTCACCGTCCAAGCGGGCTGCGCTCGTCCCCCGGGAGGTGCGCATCGTTGCGAGTTTCATGTGCTCCCCTTTCCTCTCACACCGTCACCTGCTCGGGAACGACGAGGTCGAAGAACCCCCAGTGCGACCCGGCGGGCAGAGTGCCCGACAGGATCCGGCCGCACTTCTGCGTCACGATGTGCGAGGACCCCCGGTGCAGGCTTCCGGCATGGCTGTCGCGGAAGAAGCGTTGCAACGCGCCGTTCCGCATGACCTGGGCACCGGCGAAGCGATGCACGAGCTGACTGATCTCCAGCGCGGTCCGGGTGGCGAGGCTGCAGGCGAGCCGCGACATCGTCTCCTGCTCGTCGTCGAGTGGGGACTGCGCCTCGAGCGTCGACTCGTTGTCGCGCCAGGTCTCGCGCAGCAGTGCCATGGTGCCCCGGACGTGCGAGAAGTGCCGTGCGTACTCCGCGAAGAACTCGTCACTGGTGACCGGGGACCCCGCCGCGGGATCCTTGTGCTGCGTCAGCTCGCGCAATTCGTCGAGCATGCGCCGCCCGACCCCCTGCGACCAGGCCGCCTGGTGCAGACCGGCCAGCAGAGCGGGACTCAGGCCCCGCAGGGAACGACCCCGCCGGGCGTGCTCCGGGCCGGGGCGGAAGACGTACGTGTCCTTGATCAGCAGGTCTTCGGCCCGGTAGTCGAGGCTCGCCGTCGCCCGCAGCCCGAGCATGTCCCAGTTGTCGCTGATCCGCAGGGCAGCGCGGGGAACCAGGCAGACCAGCCTCTCTCCCGTCCCTTGGACCGTCACCGCGAGATTGAGGTGTGTGGCCATGGACACCCCGGCCGCGAACTGCCAGACCCCGTTCACCCGGTAGCCGCCGTCCTCCCGTACGGCCTGGCCGGTGAACGAGGTGGACTGCCCCGCCACCAGGGGAAACGTTTCCTTGGTGAAGAGCTCGGCCACCGCCTCGTCGCCCAGGTACGTGGCCGCGGCCGCCGTCTCGCTCGCCACGGCGCGCACCAGCCACCCCAGCGAGGAATCGGCGTGCGACAGCTTCTCCATCACCTGCAGGATCTGCAGGGGAGACGCCTCCATGCCGCCGAGTTCGGCCGGCACCATCAACGTGAAGACTCCGCTGTCGCGGAGCGCGTCCTGCACCACCGGAGTCGGACGCCGCAGGCGCTCGCTGTCCATGGCCTCGCTCTGCAACAGGGGGTAGATCTCGTCCAGTTGCCTCAGCAGCCCGGAGAAGCCCTCGTTCATCCGTGTCTGGACCGTCATGACCGGCTCCTCTCCGACTGCGCACCGCCGTCGGCGGTCTCGCTCTCCTGGGCCAGGGCGCTCCACCGACCGCGGTAGAAGAGCAGGGGGTTGGTGTCGTCCTGCTGGCCGTAGGACGACACGCGACCGAGGACCAGGACGTGGTCCCCGCCGTCGTAGCCCGCCCACGGAGTGCACTGGAAGTACGCCAGCGAACCGTTGATCCGCGGCGCGTTGTCGTCGTCGACCCACTCGATGAGGTGGGCGTCCTGCGGCTTGCCCGCGAAGTGGAGCGCGGTGCCGAGCTGGTTGTCGCCGAGCACGTTGACCGCGAAGGGCCGCTCGAGCAGATAGGTCAGGGCCCGAGAGTTCCGCTGCATCGAGACCAGCAGCAGCGGCGGATCCAGGGACACCGAGGTGAAGGAGTTCACGGTGACGCCGTAGTAGCTGTCGCCGGACCGGTACGTGAGCACGACGACGCCCGTGGCGAAGTTGCCCAGGGTGTTGCGAAGCAGGCGGGGATCGGCGAGCGAGGGGACCGCGACGCTCGACGCGAGGGTCTTCGCGTCAGCGGCTTTCTCATAGATCTCGGAGTCCCACATGATGTCGGTCATCCCGAACCTCCTGGAAATCGTGGGTTCGGCCCGTGCGGGCCAGGGCGGGCCGGCGGCCACGTGCCGTGGGGCGTGGCCGCCGGCGGGGTCAGACGGCCTCTTCGACGGCTTCCTCACCCGCGACGAACGTGGTGCCGGTGCCTTCGGGCAGCCAGGTCCGCAGGACCGGGTAGGCGACCAGGGCCAGCACGAACGACACCAGGAAACCGAGGGCGAAGACGTCGGTGGCCATCAGGACCGTGCCGACGGCGGCGGACAGCACCAGCGTGATGACGCCGGCCCAGTTCCACTTCTCCACCCGGTGGGTGGCCCGGTCGTACCGCGCGCGCCGCACCAGGTAGTAGTCCGCGATCATCACGCCGCACATGCCGAGCGTCATGGAGCCCAGGTACGCCAGGTAGGCGGCGAACTGCTCCAGGATGCCGGCGGCGATCATCACCAGGGCGATGACGTTTCCGATCACCACCATCGCCGCCCGGCCCGGCTTCCACCCGGTCAGGGAGTCGATCAGGTTGACCAGCGACAGCGAGCCCGAGTAGGCGTTGATGGCCTGCGCCTTCGCCTGGGCGGCGTAGATCGTGACGAATCCCGTCCAGCCGGCGAAGATGACGAAGAAGGCACCTGTGTTCTCCATGACGAACGTGCTGCCCGCGGCGCCGGCCGCTTCCTCGCTCAGGCCCGCGTCGTTGGCCATGAGGTAGTCGATGACCTCGGGCATGCCGCCGATCACGACGAGCGATCCCAGGACGGTCATGATGACGTTCTGGGTGATCGGGCCGGAGGCGGCCAGCACCGTCACGTCGCGGCGCGTGCGGCAGTAACGGGCGAAGTCCGTCGTGACCAGGGCGATGGTTCCCGCCGTGGCACCCATGACCCCTATCGCGGCTTCGAACTTCGGCCAGAGACCGCCGGGGACGACACCGCCGTAGGTGAACACGTCCATCGGGTCGGCGCCCTGGATCACATAGATATGAATGATCATGTAGATCGTGACCAGGAGCGTGACCACGGTCAGGACGGCCGACGCACGCAGCGCGAGCTTGAGGCCGAAGATGGCCAGAGCGATCCAGGCCAGCGTCATGAGGCCGTAGAGGAGAATGCGCATCGGCCAGGAGTCCGGCAGGTCGAGCATCAGCAGCGTGCCCTGGTAGAGGAGGGCGGACTCCATGGCCAGGAAGCCGAGGATCATGAACGCGAAGATGATCGAGCCGATCGACGAGCCCATGAAGCCGAACCCGAAGAACCGGGAGGTGATGGTGCTCGACATGCCGGTTTCGAAGGCCATCCGCCCGAGGGCCTTGCCGAGGAGCACGGCGAAACCCGCGACGAGGACACCGACGATCATGCCCACCGCGAAACCGGCGAGCACGACCGTGAAGCCGGCGATGGCGAAGATGACGAGCGCGGTCGCGACACTGATCGGACTGAGGGAGAGCTGATAGCCGCTCTTCCGCTCTGACATCGGGACGCTGACCAGGGCATGGTCTTCCGCCGCGGCCGCCAGTGCCGAATCGGTGGATCTGGGATTTCTGGTTGGTGAGGACACGGTTCCTACCCCCGAGGGATATGGCGCCCACGGCCACTTCGCACCGTGGGACGCGCGTTGAGTCGCTGAGAGCGCTCAGTCGACGCTGCAGCCGGCCACCGCGATGGCCTCGATCTCGAGCAGGATCTCCGGCTTGGCGAGAGCGGAGACCTCGACCAGGGAGCACGCCGGGAAGTCGCCGGAGAAGAACTCCTGACGGGCCTTCCACACCCCGGCGTTGTCCCCCATGTCCGTGACGAAGATCGTCATCTTGACGATGTCGTCCATGACCGCGCCGGCCGCCTCGACCAGGTCCTTGATCTTCTGGAAGACGACCTTGGCCTGGTCGTAGGCTGTGTCGCCGAGGACGCGCACCCCGTCCTGTCCGCGCGCGGTCATTCCGGAGATCATGATCAGGTCGTCGACCCGCAGGCAGTTCGACCACATTTTGTCCGCCGGCTCACGTACGGCGTCGGAGATGAAACGTTTCTTCTTCATTGCTGTGCTCCTCACAGGTCGATCCGGTTGTCCCAGGCGGAGGTCCCGCCCCAGTTCACGCAGACGCTCTGGCGGCGCATGAAGCCCTTCCACGCGTCCGAGCCGGCGGTGCGGCCGCCCCCGGTCTCCTTCTCGCCGCCGAACGCGGAACCGACGTCGGCGCCCGTGGTGCCCATGTTGATCCGGACGATGCCGCAGTCACTGCCGCGGGCGGAGAGGAACGTTTCGATGTTGGTCAGGTTCGTGCTGTGCATGCCCGAGGCGAGCCCCTGGGCGACGCCGTTGTGGATCTCGATGGCCTCCTCGAGATCGTCGTAGGTCAGCACGGAGACGATCGGCACGAAGGTCTCCGACTGGGCGATCTCGAAGTGCGGCTCGACACCCGTGACGATGGCCGGCTCGACGTACAGACCAGGGCGGTCGATCACGTGGCCGCCGTACACCACGGTGGCTCCCTCACGTTCGGCACCGGCGAGGACCTTCCGGTAGTCCTCCACCGCCTGCCCGTCGATCAGCGGGCCGACCACGGTGTCCGGGTCGCGCGGGTCACCGATGGCGATCTGGTCGAAGGCCTTCTTCAGCAGCTCGACCAGCTCGTCCGCGATGCTCGCGTGGGCGATGACACGGCGGGTGCTCGTGCAGCGCTGGCCCGTCGTGCCCACCACGCCGAACGTCAGTGCCCGGGCGGCGAGTTCGAGGTCGGCGGTCTCGTCGACGATGCAGCCGTTGTTGCCCGAGCACTCCAACTGGTACCGGCGTCCGAGCGTCGAGCCGACGATGTCGGCGACCTTGCGGCCCACCGTCGTCGAACCGGTGAACGAGATCATGGCGACACGGGTGTCGGCGACCAGCTTCTCGGCGACGGCGTTGTCGTCGGGAATGAACAGGGAGAACACACCCTCGCAGCCCATCTCCGCCGCCGCCTTGTTGACCAGCTTCTGCACGGCGATCGCGGTCAGCGGGACCTTCGGGCTCGGCTTCCAGATCACCGTGTTGCCGGCGATCGCGGACAGGAACCCGTTCTGCGCCCACACGGCGGCCGGGAAGTTGTACGCGCTGATCAGCCCGACGACGCCCAGCGGCAGCCACTGGTCGTACATGCGGTGCTCGACCCGCTGGGACTGCTGGGTGAAGCCGTACATCATCCGCGCCTGACCGGCGGCCAGCGTCGACATGTCGACCGCTTCGCGGAGCTCGCCCTTGGCCTCCATCGTCGACTTGCCGGTGTCCAGCGAGACGACCGCGGCCAGGCTCTCCAGGTTCTCCTCGATCAACTGGCCGATCCGGCGCACGAATTCGCCACGCCGCGGCGGCGGCACCATCCGCCAGCGCTTCTGGGTCTCGACGGCGGCGGCCACGAGCGTCTCGTAGTCCTGTCCGTCCGAGGCCGCGATCCGGCCGACGACCTCACCGTCGGCGGGACACTGCGCCTCGATGACCGGCCGTCCCTCGGTGGTTCCCCAACCGATCGAATCCCCGTAGGTACCGGAGTGCACCTGGTCCAGACCGAATTCGGACAGGACCTTTTCGGTGTCGAACAGAGTCTTGGTGGTTTCGCTCATCATCGCTTTCCATCAACGTCGCGGGTTCGGCGGCAATACGTCGGACGGGCCGGCACCTCACTCCTTGGCAAGGAAGTCCCCGATCGTCTCGTCCGTGTGGTACTCGGGCTTCTCGTAGTAGTGCGGGCCGTCGTAGATCTCGATCAGCACACTGCGCTCGTGCGCCAGCGTCGGACCGTGCGGGTGGTCCTTCGGGTTCATGTAGAAGGAGCCCGGACGCAGCCGCAGGCCGGAGTCGGTGTACTCGTAGTCGCCCTCGAGGCAGTACATGAACTGGTTCGAGGCGTGCGTGTGCTTGGTCGGGATGGTGCCGCCCTTGTCGTACTCGAGCAGGGCGATGCTGGCTCCGGTGTCCGGGTTCTTGTGGAGGAAGTACTGACGGAACCCGTAGTCGGGATAGTCGATCCAGTCCTCGTCCTCGAGGGCATCGAGGTCCGCGGCATGGATCAGGACCTCGAGCGACTTCATGGTCTCGGGGTTGATGTTCATGGTTCACTCCCGTCCGGGGCGGCCGGCGGCCACCCACGTGTCGTATTCCTGGCGGCTTTCAGGTGTGGCGGGGAAGAGCCCGAAGAGGGACCGGCCGCGCTGGATCTCCAGTGCCGCGAACTCCTCGTACGCGGCGGCGTCGGCGGCCTCCGCGGCGACCTCGGCGGCCAGTTCCCCGGGGATGACCGCGACGCCGTCGCTGTCGCCCAGCACCACATCGCCCGGGTAGACCGCCACTCCGCCGCAGCCGACGGGTTCGTCGAGCGCCACCGGGTGCAGGGCGATGGGGGTGGCCCTGGGCGCGTTGTCCCGCTGGTAGCACGGCAGGCCGGTCTCCCTGACGGCCGCCGAGTCCCGGTAGCCGCCGTCGGTGACCACGCCCGACACACCGCGCTGCTTCAGCCGCGCCGCCATCATGTCGCCCATGGACGCGGCCGTCGTGCAGCCGAACGCGTCGATCACGAGCACCGCGCCGGGCGGGCACTCCTCCATCGCCCGCCGGTGCAGGTTCTCGCTGCTCGCATAGTTGGCGAGGGTGTCGAGGTCCTCGCGTGCGGGGATGAACCGCAGCGTGTAGGCCGGGCCCACCAGCGGCTGCTGGCCGGCTGCCAGCGGCCGCACGCCGTTCATGATCACGTTCCGCAGGCCGCGCCGGAGCAGCATGTTGGCCACGGTGGCCGACCCCGCTTGCGCCAGTTGTGCGCGGACCTGCTCCGGCAGCGGCTGGGCGAGGTCCGTGCTCGCTGCGCCGGTCACCGGAAGAACTCCAGGGGCGGGCGGTTCCCCCACTGGGTGGTGTCACTGGCCGTGCCGTTGAACTGGGTCGGCCGGTGGCGGTGGTCGACGACGTCGCCGTCGGTGTAGTGCTCGATACGGAAGCCGAACGGGTCCTTCCAGTAGTCGAAGATCTGGCTGCCGAGCAGGTGGCGGCCGACTCCGACGTCCAGGGTGTACCCCTGCTGGACGAGGTAGTCGTGCGACGACATCACCGCGTCCATGTCGGTGACCTCGAACGCGCTGTGGTGGACGCCCACCCAGTCCGACTGCAGGACGAGCATGAAGTGGTGGTCCACCAGCTGCTCGCCCAGGTCCAGCCGGACGAAGGTGCCGACCACGGGGCCCTCTTCACCCGGCGGGACGAAGTAGTCCGAGGGAAGGAAGTTGAAGCGCTCGTTCAGCCAGGCCATCGACGCGTCGTGGTCCTTCACATGGAGCACGAAGTGGCCCAGGCGTGCGATGGTGCACGGCGCCACGGGCTGGCGGACGGCGGCGTTCACCCGGTTCTTGTCGCGGATGTTGTTCATGACGAAGGGGTCGCGGTCCGCGATCGGCTCGGCCTTCCGCCTGCCCCAGACCGCCCGGATCTCGATGCCGTCGGGCATGGTCATCGAGACTTCGTGGCCGCCGCCGGGCTCCGTCGACTCCCGGACCGGGGACGACCCCGGCTTCGCGGCGAGCTCGACGAGGTCGTCGTAGCCGGCGACCTCGATCGAGGCGCCGATGAAGCGCTGCTTGTCGGCCTTGCGGGTCACATGGATGTGGTGCTGCGTGCCCGTTCCCCGCATGTACAGGGTCCGGTCGTCGCTGCCTTCGGCCTTCACCATGCCGAACGCGGTCAGGAACTTCTCCATCACCTCGAGATCCGGTGCCTCGTAGGTGACGTGGGCAGCATCGATTGCCGTAGCCACGGGTCCTCCTGTGGTGGATGGGAGCGCGGCGGCGCGCACGGAGCCGGCGCCGCCGGATGAGCCGGGGCTCCCGCTCGGCCGGGAGCCGCGCGGACGGTCAGCCCTTGAGGATGCTGACGTCGTCCGGGCCCTTCAGGTCCGGCACGGTCCAGCCGTCCAGGTCGTACTCGTCCATGGCGCTCTGCGCGAAGTCCTTGCAGTAGTCGAGGAGACCGCTGCCCCGTGCGCCGAACAGGTTGGTCTGACGCGTCACGTCGTTGCTGCCGATGTAGTTGATCTCGTACAGCTCGTGGCGGGCTCCGAACTCCGTGCCGATGGAGTCCCAGAGCATCTTCATGACCTTGACGCGCTCCTCGGCGCCGATGCCCCCCGTACCGCGCAGGTAGGTGTCCAGGTAGCCGCGGATCTCGGGCGTCCTGAAGTCCTTCGCGTGGGAGTTGAGGTAGATCAGGCCGCTGGCCACGACCTGCTCGATGATGTTCTTGACCTTCGGCATGGCCAGCTGGTTCATCACGCGGTAGGCGCCGGCGAACTGCGGGTCGGGCTGGATCATGCCGCCCTTCCACGGCACCGCGCTCTTGGCCATCGCGTCCGACAGCGCCCAGAACGTGTTGCGCCAGGCGATGACCTCGCCGAGCTGGGACATGACGCCGTGGAACTGGCCTGCTCCGGTGACGTCGAGGGCGCGGGACAGCATGCCGACCAGGAAGTCCATCTTGACGGCGAACCGGGTGCAGCCGTGCAGGGAGGCGCGCTCCAGGTAGCCGGAATGGATGTTGTACTTGTTGGCCTGTTCCAGGTCGTTGTAGATGAAGGTGTTCTCCCAGGGGACGAACACGTCGTCGAGGACCAGGATCGCGTCGTTCTCGTCCAGCCGGCTCGACAGCGGGTAGTCGAACGGGCTGCCCAGCACGGCCGCGCGGTACTCGTTGGACGTACGGCAGATCAGCTTCACGCCGGGAGCGTTGGTGGGCGTGATGAACACCGGCGAGTAGGCCGGGTCCTGCACGGCGACCTGGCCCACGTGACCGACGAAGGTGTAGTGCGTCAGGGCCGATCCGGTGGCCACCACCTTGGCGCCCGAGACGTAGAAGCCGGCGTCGGTCTCCCTGGTGACCCGGATGAAGACGTCCTTGCCCGCGTCCGCGCCCATACCGCGGTCCACCGGCGGGTTCATGATCGCGTGGTTGATGTACCAGGTCTTCTCCTGGGCCTTGCGGTACCAGGCGCGCGCGTTGTCCTCGAACCCGCGGTAGAACTCGGCGTTGGCGCCGAGGGTGCCGAGGAAACAGCCCTTGTAGTCGGGAGAGCGGCCCATCCAGCCCCAGGTGATCTTCTGCCACTCGGCGATCGCGTCGCGGGAGGCCACCTGCTCCTCGACGCTCTTGGGCGCCTGGTAGAAGCGGTGGGTGAAACCTCCCCACTCCGTGGGCGCGGTGAGGATGTCCTTGCGCGCCGGGTCGTGCAGGGCGTCGTACATGCGAGCGATCATGCGGGCGGAGTTACGGAAGGCGGGGTGCTCGGCGATGTTCTCCACCCGCTCCCCGTAGATCCAGACCTCGCGGCCGTCGTTGAGGCTCTCGAGATACTCGTCTCCGGTAAGGGGGAGATACTCACGGCCGGCAGGGCTGTGTGCAGACTGGTTCGCGTTTCCTGTCGTCATTGACCGGGGCCCCTTCTTTTCGTGCGCGGAACCGCGTTAATCCCTCGGTTCGTGCAGCCAATACGAGAGCAGCGATCGTGCGAGGTTTTTACCTCTCGATCCGAAACTGCCTACGCCGTCGAATTGCCGGGAAGACTGGCACGGCTTATGACGCGGGGCAAGAGAAGTGAGAAGAGGGCGACGGCGCTCGATGGCGCCGGACCGCCTCGACCGCCTCGGCCGACGACCTGTCCGTCGGCCGGCGCGTGGTCGAAAAACTGCCTCTGACCAGGCATTTTGAGTGTCGCCCAGGACGCCGGGGGGCAGGGGAAAGGCGTCAGGAAGTGACGTATATCACACGAAATTCATCGCAGTTCATGGAGTCGCCTGCTTGACTTCCCCTGCCCTTTCCATACAGGAGGCCATAGGGGGGTATGAAGTTTCGTGTATGGCTGCGCTCACCGCCCGAGCGTACGGCGGTGCTCGGCGACGATGCGCGTCGCCTGCAGCCACCGCTCCATCAACGGCGTGACCTCGGTCCCGCGTTTCCACAGGAGCGTCGCCTGCATGGGTCTGAGCCATCGCGGGGGATCGAGCAGGGCCACCGCGTCGCTTTTCCCGGCCATGCGCTCGGTCACGGGGGCGACGCCCAGCCCCGCGGCGACGAAAGCGAGCGCGGTCTGGGGCGTGGAGACCTCGATGACTTCGAAGGAGTGGTCGGCCGACAGGGCTTTCTCCGCGGCGTCCGGCATTCCCGAGAAGGCGGGAATCGGGGACGGAAGAATCCAGCGGCCCCAGCCCTTCCCGTCAGGGTGCTGTTCCTTCGCGCGATATTTCGGCACAGCGAGCTTGATGTCGATGTCGATAACGGGATACCACTCGCAGATGTCCGCGACGAACCCGGCGAATTGTGCGGGGGCGAACGGAACGCAGCCCATGTCCAATTCACCCGCCCGAATCCGTTGAACGATCACATCGGGAGTGACGTCGATCAGGCTCACGCGGGCACTGGGAGCCTGGTCGAGGAACTCGGCCAGGACATCGGCGATGATTTCGTTGATGACCATGGGCTCCACACCGATGCGCAGGTCTCCGGCCGCCCCCTCGGCCATCGACCTCAGCGTCTCGACCACGCGGTTCCGGTCGGCGAGCAGCCGCTCGCCTCTGGACAACAGGTGGAGCCCGGCCTGGGTGGGGTGGACACCCTTCGCCGTCCGCTCGAGAAGACGCACACCGAGCTCCCGCTCCAGCTTCGTGATGGCGTGGCTCACCGGCGGCTGTGTCATGTTCAGATTCTTGGCGGCCTGTGAAACCGAGCCGGCTTCGACGACGGCCCTGAAGTACTCGAGCTGGCGAAAATCCATGCCGTCTGCATTTCACGGCTTCCGGGGAATGTCAACAGATGACCGACCAACTCGGAGAAGGGGGAATAAATCAGTCAGATGGACTGGGTGCTTCGGGGATATGGCCACCCGCGGCGCCGGACAAGTCCCCTCGCGTACCGGGAGCGCGTCGAACTCCGGGGCGCGGACGGCCGAGCGGCCCCGGGTGCGGCATGGGCCCCCGGGGGTCTCCCGGGGGCCACGGGTGCAGGTGGACGTCAGCCCTGGAGCTGCTCGTACGCCGGCAGGGTGAGGAAGTCGGCGTAGTCCTCGTCGAGGGCGACCGTCAGCAGCAGGTCGTGGGCCTGCTGCCAGTGGCCCGCCGCGAAGGCCTCCTCGCCCAGCTCGCCGCGGATGTTCGACAGTTCCTCGGCGGCGACCCGGCGGGCCAGCTCCGCGGTGACCGGCTCGCCGTTGTCGAGGACGACGCCCGCGTTGATCCACTGCCAGATCTGGGAGCGGGAGATCTCGGCGGTGGCCGCGTCCTCCATCAGGTTGAAGATGGCCACCGCGCCGAGGCCGCGCAGCCACGCCTCGATGTAACGGATGCCCACCTGGACCGCGTTGACCAGGCCCGCGTACGTCGGAGTGGCTTCCAGGGAGTCGATCGCGAGCAGGTCGGCGGCGTGGACGTCGACGTCCTCGCGCAGCCGGTCCTTCTGGTGCGGCCTGTCGCCGAGCACCCGGTCGAAGGATTCCATGGCGATCGGGACCAGGTCCGGGTGGGCGACCCAGGAGCCGTCGAAACCGTCGTTCGCCTCACGGTCCTTGTCGGCGCGCACCTTCTCGAACGCGACCTTGTTGACCTCCGGATCCCGGCGGGACGGGATGAAGGCGGCCATGCCGCCGATCGCGTGCGCCCCCCGCTTGTGGCAGGTGCGCACCAGGAGTTCGGTGTACGCACGCATGAACGGAGCCGTCATCGTGACCGCGTTGCGGTCCGGCAGGACGAATTTCTCCCCGCCGTCACGGAAGTTCTTGACGATGGAGAACAGGTAGTCCCAGCGCCCGGCGTTCAATCCGGAGGCATGGTCGCGCAGCTCGTAGAGGATCTCCTCCATCTCGTACGCGGCCGTGATCGTCTCGATGAGGACGGTGGCGCGCACGGTGCCCTGAGGAATGCCCGCATAGTCCTGGGCGAAGACGAACACGTCGTTCCACAGACGGGCCTCGAGGTGGGACTCCGTCTTCGGGAGGTAGAAGTACGGGCCCTTGCCGAGGTCCAGGAGGCGCTGGGCGTTGTGGAAGAAGTACAGCCCGAAGTCGACCAGGGCGCCGGGCACCCGGGTGCCGTCGGCGTCGGTGAGATGGCGTTCGTTCAGGTGCCAGCCGCGTGGGCGCGTGACGACCGTCGCCAGTTCCCCGTCCGGGCGCAGGGCGTACGACTTGCCGGACACCGGGTCGGTGAAGTCGATGGTCCGGGTGTAGGCGTTGATCAGGTTGAGCTGACCGAGGACCACGTTCTCCCACGTGGGCGCGGAGGCGTCCTCGAAGTCCGCGAGCCACACCTTCGCACCCGAGTTGAGGGCGTTGACAGTCATCTTGCGGTCGGTGGGGCCGGTGATCTCGACCCGGCGGTCGTTCAGGGCCTCGGGGGCCGGGGCCACCCTCCAGGAGTCGTCCGCGCGGACGGCGGCCGTCTCGGGAAGGAAGTCGAGCGTGGAGGTGCGGGCGATCTCGGCACGGCGCTCCGCGCGGCGGGCGAGGAGTTCGTCGCGCCGGGGCGTGAACCGCCGGTGCAGCTCGGCCACGAAGGCGAGGGCCGCCTCGGTGAGGACCTCCTCCTGCCGGGGCAGGGGCTCGGCGTCGACGATGGCCAGCGGGTGCGGCGCTGGTGCGGACATCAGCTGTCACTTCCTTCGGCGGGCACGGCACCGGGTGCCGGTCGGCCCGAGGGCGGCGGAGAGCGCCCGGGGGAGGGG
>NZ_LIQT01000176.1 GCF_001418415.1 Streptomyces hirsutus | reverse complement strand
CAGCACCTGATCTGCGACAACGCCTCCACCCACAAGACGCCCGCCATTCAGCGATGGCTGGCCGCGCACCCGCGCTTCCACGTGCACTTCACGCCCACCAGCAGCTCCTGGCTCAACCAGGTTGAGCGGTGGTTTGGTCTGCTGACGGACAAGCAGATACGGCGAGGCGCCCACAAGAACGTCCAGGCCCTGGAGAAGGACATCCGCAACTGGATCAAGATCTGGAACGAAGACCCGAAGCCCTTCGTCTGGACGAAAACCGCAGACGAGATCCTCGAACGCCTCGCCGGATATCTGAAGCGAATTCCCGACTCAGGACACTAGACGAGTGATTCCTAACGGTGTCAGTGGTCGTCGGCAATCAGGGATCGGGTGATGGGTTGGCCGGTGGCGAAGCAGCCCCACCATACGCAGACGGGGCCTGGGGAAAGTTGCGTCGCCAGTCGGCGAGCGTGCCCGGATCAGCTTGACCTGAAGTGTGGTTGAGGTTTCACGATGGTGTGGTGACTGAGCGTTTTCAGCGTTGCCTCTCCAGAGTGAGGACGGCCTTGGCGACTGACGTCATGCGGTTGGGGCTGATCCGGGACCTTCGGAAGATCCGCCAGGACTTCAGCAGTGCCATGCCCTGTTCGACGGGTGCCCGGGACGTGGCCAGTGCCCGGTTGACCGTCCGCTGTGTCGCAGACAGTTGCCCGGGCGGCCGTCTGCGTCCGGTGGTGACCCAGAGGCCGGCGCCCTGGTAGGCGCGGTCGGCCAGGACGGGGACGCCCTGGCGTTCGCAGATCCGGATGATCCGGTGGGTGCGGGCCGCGGTCAGGTCGTGGACACGGCCTGGCAAGGCCGGCGAGATCCACAGCACGTGCCCGGTCGGGTCGGTCACGACCTGCACGTTGACGCCGTGGCGGCGGTGCTTGTGCGAGTGGTCGGCCCGGCCGTCGCCTACGCGGTCGCACTCGGCGAGCGTTCCGTCGAGCAGTACGTACTCCGGTTCGTGCTCGCGCAGGACCTTGAGTAGACCGGGCGCCTGGGCGGCCAGGAGGTCGATCACCACGGCGGTGCAGGCGTGGGCGGTGCCGACCGGGATGCCGAAACCGGCAGAGATTTGAGCCAGGGTGTCGTGCTTGCGCAGGTACACCGGACCGACGAGCGCGCGTTGGTGCGGCGGGAGCTTGCAGCGGCGGTCACCCTCGCGGGTGACGATGAGCATGGTGACCCACTCGACCAGCGCATGAGGAAGGTCGAGTGCGGCAGGGTAGGAGACCAACGAGGCACCTGGGCTGATGAGTTGAGACTTCGAACACCTCCCTCAACGGCACGGGTGCCTCGTGCGTTGCGTCCCCGCCGCCGTCACCCCATCAGTGGTCACTCTGAAAACGCTCACTGACACGAGGCCGAGATATCGCACCTCCGCTCCGTGGTTCGCCCGTCCCGCCTGGCCGGTGCCCCGTGGGTGACGCTGCTGCGCAATTCGCCAGTCCCGTGGGAACAGCTGCTCGGAGTGCCGAGCATGGCCGCGTCGCCGCGGGTCGCGGGGTGCGGTCCCGGGGATGTGCGCAGCACCGTCGTGGGTTTCCTCAAACGTGCCGGCCGTTGTCTGTTTCCCTCCAGGGGGCGGCCGGGGCCTTGCCGGGGCCGTCGTTCGCGTCGTGGGGCAGGCCGATGGCGAGGAGCGCGACATCGTCGTCGAGGTGTCCTGCGGCGTGCCGGTGCAGGTCGGCGAGCAGGGCGTCCAGCACGTGGTTTGGGTCCGGTGGGAGGGGGCGGGACAGCCGTGGGATGGGGTCGTAGAAGATCCCGCGGTGGTCGCGGGCCTCGACGACGCCGTCGGTGAACAGCACCAGGACCGCGCCCTCGGGCAGGACGTACCGGTCGACCGGGATGTCCGGGCTGCCGAGGTCGGCCAGGCCCAGCGGCAGCGAGGGCGTGCTCGGCTCCAGCGGGTGGGCCCGGCCGTGGTGGAGCAGCAGCGGTGCCGGGTGTGCCCGGTTGGCCACGTGCAGGGTCGAGCCGTCGGCGGAGAGTTCGGCGATGACGGCGGTGGCGAACCTCTCGGCTTCCCCTCCGTTCTCGGCGGCGTTGACCTCCTGGATCCGTTCCTCCAGGCGGCGGACCACGCCGGGCAGGTCCGGGATGTGGAGGGTGGCCTCGTGGAAGGTGCCGAGCAGCGCGTTGACGGTCTGGACCGCGCCCAGGCCCTTGCCCAGGACATCGGCGATCATCAGCCGGATGCCGTAGGGGGTGGAGCGGATCGCGTACAGGTCGCCCCCGATGGCGGCCTCCCGCGTGGCGGCCTCGTAGCGGGTGGCCACGGTCAGCGGCCCGATTCGGTGGGGCGGGGAGGGGAGCACGGCACGCTGGACGGCCTCGGCGACCTCGCGGGCGTTCTTCAGTTGCCGCCGCTCGCGGGCCAGCAGCCGGTTGACGCCTGCGGCCAGGAGGGTCAGGGTGACGAAGGTGGAGAACGGGAAGATGTTATCGATGTCGAACGGCGTCCTGCCTCTCACCAGCGGCAGGGCTACCGCGGCGAGGAGCGCCGCCGCGCCGGTGGCGATCGTCCCGGTCAGGGAGAGCCAGGGCGCGACCAGCACGGGGGTGGCCGCCAGCAGGAGGAACACCCTCACATGTGGCGGGGTGAGGAGGTCGAGGAGGAACACGCCGAGGATCAGCGCGGCGGGCAGCCAACGAAGCCACCGCATCTGAAGGGGCGGTGACGCGCGGGTGGGTGCCATTCTCCTGCGCTCCGGGGTGTTCCTGGACAGAATCCGGGTTTCAGTCTCTGCCGCATCCCCGACCACGGCGACCGGGGCACCACGGCCGGGCGAAGCCTCCGGCGATCAGCCGGACTTCTGCGTGTCCCCTGATGGGCGTTGTCACGTGGGCTGACCTGCCCCGCGCGGACCTCGCCCAGCGCCTTCAGGACGCCGTACGGGCCCGCTGGCAGCCACGCGTCCGCGAGCGTGCCCGCCGCCACCAGCACCGGCCTGGTCGCCGACACCCGGGCCCGGTTCGGCTTCACCGCCGCGCCCGGCACCTGTGTCGTTCGGAAAATCGTCGCCGCTGATCAGGCGGCGTACCGGTACTCGTTGATGACGCCGCCGAGTACCCGGCGGCGGAGGACTCGGTGCGCGGTCAGGTCGGTCTTGGGTGCCGGGTGCTCCTGCGCGAGGGGCGGAAGCTGTCCCGAGCCCGATGTGGGCGACGGCGGTTGTCGTGTCGGGCGCAGGCGTTCAGGACCCGGCGGGCAGGGGTCTCGTTCCGGATCAGCAGGTGGTCGAGGACTTCACGCCGAAGGGTTCCGGCGACCCGTTCACCGTGCGCGTTCATCCGAGGAGTCCGC
>NZ_LIQT01000175.1 GCF_001418415.1 Streptomyces hirsutus | reverse complement strand
CTCGGAAGGTCTCCTCGCCCACGCCGGGGAGGTGCTGCGGCCCGCCCTCGACCTGTACCTGGACCTGCACGCGCATCCGGAGACCTCCGGGCAGGAGGAGCGCACCGCCGGCCGTTTCGCCCGGTCCCTGGAGGCGGCCGGGTGCGCGGTGACCCCCCGGGTGGGCGGCCACGGCGTGGTCGGCGTCCTGCGCAACGGGGACGGTCCCCGGGTGTGGCTGCGGGCCGAACTCGACGCGCTCCCGGTCGAGGAGCGGACCGGACTGCCGTACGCCGGCCGCAACGGCGCGATGCACGCCTGCGGCCACGATCTGCACATGGCCGCGGCCACCGGTGCGGCCGCTCTGCTGGCCCGTCTGGCCGACCGGTGGCGGGGCACCCTGGTGGTGGTGGGGCAGCCCGCCGAGGAGACGCTGAGCGGGGCCGGGGCCATGCTGGGGGACGGTCTGTACGACCGGTTCGGCCGGCCCGACGTCGTGCTGGCCCAGCACGCCGCACCGCTGCCCGCGGGCACGGTCGCGCACGCGCCGGAGCGGGTGACCATGACCGCGGCCGGCGCGGTGCTCGACGTCCTGTTGCACGGGCGGGGCGGCCACGTCGCCACCCCCCACCTGGCGGTCGACCCGGTGGTCGCCGCGGCCCATGTGGTGACCCGGCTCCAGGGCGTCGTGGCCCGCGAGACCGCGCCCGCCGACCAGGTGACCCTGACGGTGGGCACCCTTCGGGCCGGGACCGCCGCCAACGTCATCCCCGAGGAGGCCCGGCTGGGCATCGCGCTGCGCGCGGCGAACGATGCGTCCCTGGAGCGGGCGCTGTCCGCGGTGCGCCGCGTCGTCCTCGCGGAGAGCGCCGCCGCGGGAGCGCCGCACGAGCCGGAGGTGACGGTCTCCTCCCGCTCCGCGGCTCTGCTGTGCGACCCGCGCCGCGCCGCGTCCGTACGGCGGGCCCACTCCGCGCTCCTGGGCGCCGGGCGGGTACTGGACTGGCCCGGCTCGATGGCCACCGAGGACTTCCCGCTGTTCGGGGACGCCGGCGCTCCCGTCCACGGCCTGCACGGAGTCCCGTTGGTCTACTGGATGCTGGGGGTGGTGGGCGCGCGGGAGTGGCACCGGGCGATGGCGGGCGGCGCCGAGGCCGCGCCAGCCCCGAACCATTCCCCTTTCTTCGCCCCGCACGTCGGGAGCGCCCTGCGACCCGCGATCGGCGCGCTGGCGGCCGCCGCGGTGGACCGGTTCGCCGACGGGTGACGATTCACGGCCGGGACCTGACCGGGCCACCGCGACGCGGGGCCCGGTCAGGGAGCAACGGGTCGCCCCGCGCCCGCTGGGCACCTGTCAACGGCACACCACGCAACGGTCGGACGGTCTTCGGAGCAACGATCCCGGCGCCGCCCCGGACTTATCACGAGGCATGCGGCAGCTCGAGCCACTCCTGCCAGCTGATGTCGCGGCCCAGGCAGCGGGGCTGCTGAAAGGGCCAGTCGGCGGCGATCCACTGCGGCACCAGCGCGTCCAACGCGCGCTCCGCCTCGCCGCCGACCAGATCGTCCACCACCCACCAGGAGACGTCGCCGTCGGAGCCGGTGCGCTCAGGCGGGTCGATGTAGACGCAGCCGAGGATCGCCGTCTCCTCCTCGTCCAGCAGCGCGTAGTTGAACGACTGGTGCGCGGCTGTCTCCTTCTCGTGCCGCAGCAGGTCGATACGGTCCTCTTCGTAGGTCATCGTCTCCTGGGGCCAGCCCCAGGCCGGGCCGAAGATCTCCCACAAACGCTCTCGGGAGCCCATCACGGCGGGGTAGTCGATCGCGGTGTCCGCCTCGCGGATCGGCCGCAGGTGAAGCGCGGTGCCGGGCACGGGCACGTGGACGGGGTGGACGAAGTCGTCGGGCAGCCAACTCATGGGCGCCGAGGCTACAGTCGGCCGACCGGATCGCCCACCGGAATAGGTGCGGGCGCCATGGCGGACGACCACCGGGCTTCGACAAGCCCGCCTGTCGAGCAGAAATTCACCCCGGGGGCGCGCTGATCGGGCGACGATGATGTGCGGCCCTGGGGCGGGGCCGCCGTCCGGTGGGGCGTGAGGCCGCGTCAGACCGCGCATTCGCCCCCCTCGCCGCACCTCCCCAGTGCACCGTCGCCGAGCCCTCGGCGCCCTCGGGAACGTCCCCAGCGCCTCCTTCTCGATCCCGGCCCGGGCCCGGCCCCCTTCCGTGGCGGCGCTTCGCCTCCTCTCGTAGCCGCGCCGGAGATTTCGCCGTTGACAGATGCGGCTAACGAGATTAGCTTTCAGCTAACACTATTAGCCACGTCTGGGGAATGTCATGACCGAGCACCTCGCCGTCGACGGCGGCACGATCGCTTACGAGGTGGCGGGGTCCGGCCCGCTGATCGTCCTCGCGCACGGGATGGGCGACAGCCGCGCCGCCTACCGTGCGGTGGTCCCGCAGCTGGTGGCCGCGGGTTACCGGGTCGCCGCGGTCGATCTGCGCGGCTGCGGCGAGTCCGGCACCGACTGGCCGGCCTGGAGCCGCACCGCCATCGCCGGTGACCTGCTCGCCGTGATCCGCCACCTGGGCGGCCCGGCCGCGCTCGTCGGCCACTCGGTCTCCGGCGGCGCCGCCACCATCGCCGCGGCACAGGAGCCCGCCCTGATCACCGCGGTGGTCGAGCTGGCGCCGTTCACCCGCAAGCAGTCGCTCCGCCTCGGCGATGTGCGGGTGAAGCGCTTCCGGCAGGGCATGCTGCGGCTGCTCGGCACGGGCGTCTTCGGCAGCGTGCCGCTGTGGCGCTCGTACCTCGACCTGGCCTACCCCGGCGTGAAGCCGGCCCACTGGGCCCAGCGGCTCGGCCGCATCGACGCCCTGATGCGCGAGCCGGGCCGGATGAAGGCCCTGCAGAACATGGGCCGCAGCGCCCCGACCGATGCCGGCGCGCAGCTCGGCAACGTCCGCTGCCCCGTCCTGGTCGTGATGGGCACACTCGACCCCGACTGGGCCGACCCGCACGCCGAGGGTTCGGCCATCGTCGATGGCCTGCCCTCCGGCCTCGGCCACCTCGAGATGATCGAGGGCGCCGGGCACTACCCGCACGACCAGTTCCCCGACCAGGTGGTTTCGCTCATGCTCGCCTTCCTCCGACCGGACACCGCTCGTGCCTAGGGCCGGCCTGGACCCGGCGGGCGTGGTCGCGGCCGGCGCCGCCCTCGCCGACGAAGTGGGCCTGGCCAACCTGACGATGGGTTTGCTGGCCGCACGGGTGGGCGTGCGCACCCCGTCCCTGTACAAGCACGTGGGCGGTCAGGAAGACCTCAACCGGCGCATCGCCGTCCTGGCCTTGCGCGAGGCCGCCGAAGCCGTCGGCGGCGCGATCCAGGGGTACGCGGGCCGTGACGCCCTGGCGGCCGCGGCGCGCGCCTTCCGCACCTTCGTCCTGGAGCACCCCGGCCGGTACGCCGCGACGATCGGCGTCGAGCCGTCCGGCCCGGACGACCCGCTGGCCATCGCGGGGCAGCGGCTGCTCGGCGCGTTCACGGCGGTCCTGCGCGGCTACGAGATCGACGAGTCCGACGTGGACCACGCCCTGCGCATGCTCCGCAGCCTCTGCCACGGCTTCGCCACGTTGCAGGCGGCCAACGGCTTCCAGTGGAGCGCCGACATCGACGAGAGCTTCGAGTGGCTGATCGCCTTCGCCGACCGGGGCCTGCGAACCATGTGAAAACGCCGCCGCCGTCGATCACTTCGGTCCCGGCGGACGCGAGAACGCCCCGCAGCCGCCTCCCGCCGCCGACGCCCTCTGCACCTCGATTACGGCAACACCCGGCGAGTTCTGGACAGCCATTGGCGTTATTGAGACTCGCGGATGTTCACGAGATGTGACGCCCGTGAACATCCACCGCCTGCGAGGGGGGCGGGAGTGCCGTCCCGCGTCCTGCGTCCTGCGTCCTGCGGGCGCATTCCTCGACTTCCGGCACCGTTCCGGAATGCATGATTCCGTGACATCCGTCACGCCGCGTCCCGATCTATCCGTGCCGCTTAGTAGGACCCGCTCCGGCGACATAAAGGATTTGTCCGGCTTGCCGTGAACGTGGGATGGGCCGAGGCGGGTGGTGATCCGGTGGGGAGCCGAGAGCCACGGTTCCTCCGCCGGGCAGAGACTCCTGACGAGGCAGCAGTCACCCCGAGAGGCCCGTCGCGAGCAGGTCGGCACGCTCTCCCGCCCGCCGCAAGGACCTCGCAGAGCTACGAAGCGCAGTAGTGCGAAGGCCCTTTGCGCCCGGTGCCGGACGGTCCCAAGAATGACCAGCCTCCGGACAGCAGGGGTGAGACACACATGGGAAAGCATCGTCATCAGCAGCGCTACCGTCGGCCGATCGTCACGGCAATCGCCATGGGCGTCATAGGCATACCCTCGGTCGCCATGGCTTGTGCCGACTGGCCCGACAGCGGGCAACGGCAGTATCAGGACACCGCCACCCCGGTCACGGCCGAGGACAGGTGGGACGACGCCGGCCGGCACCCCCAGGGGAACAGCCGTCAGCACAGCGAGCCCACAGCGGCGCCGTCGACCACACCGACCGCCACCGCGAGCGCTTCGAAGACCGGGGCACCGCGGCACGGCAGCGCCAAGCCGTGGCACAAGCCGAAGAAGACGGCCCTCCAGACATCCACCTCCAAGCCCACCGCCACGACTCCGAAGCCCACCGCCACGGCCCCGAAGCCCACCGCGGCCGCTCCGGACCCCACCACCGCGGCGCCGAAGCCCACTACGGCCGGCCCCGAGCCCACCGCCAGTGCCTCGAGTCCCGCCGCGACGGGCGCCCCCGAGGCTTCCGGAGCCGTCGCCAGGGTCGTGGAAATCGTCAACGCCGAGCGCAGCAAGGCTGGTTGCTCCCCGGTGGCGGTGAACACCACTCTGACCGAGGCCGCGCAGAAGCACAGCGAGGACATGGCGGCGAGCGGCAACATGTCGCACACCGGCTCGGACGGATCCTCGCCCGACGACCGCATCACACGTGCCGGCTACAGCTGGAGCACCTACGGCGAGAACGTCGCCTACGGCTACTCCACTCCCGAGCAGGTGATGGCCGGCTGGATGGCCAGCCCCGGCCACAAGGAAAACATACTCAACTGCGCGTTCAAGGAGATCGGCGTCGGCCTCGCGCAGCCCGGTGACTACTGGACCCAGAACTTCGGCACGGCCCGGTAGGCGCCGTACGCTCACACACCTCGGTGGCCTGCCGTCGGCGTGACGTGCACGACGAGCGACGCGTCAGTCCCACCAGAGGTGGTTGAGCTTGGCGTGAAGAAGCACAACTGCCCCCGAAGGATGACGGGGTGCTCAGGGTGGTGGCGTGGCCCCGAGCACCCCGTCACCGGGGCAGCGAGCGGGGGATCCAGGTCAGCGTCGGCTCCTGGAAGCCCAGCCGGAGCCGATTCCCGCCACATGCAGAGCCAGGGCAGTCAGCCCCAGCAACATCACATTCACCGAAGAGAACACATCGTTGGTGCCGATGTCCGCCGCGTTGATCAAAAACGCGAGAAAGAACAGTACCGCCGCCACTATGCCCAGCATGAACAGGCTCCTCTCCAAAGGGTGAAGCCCGTATGCCCAGACATCACCCTCACACGCCTGGCGCGGCGACTGAGCTCTTTCAGCATCTCCTCCACGGGGAGAAGTTGGCTGCGGCGATTGGCGTCATCCGGTTCGGGGTGATGCGTGACCTGCGGAAGATCCGCGAGGACTTCAGTCGGGCCATGCCGCGCTCGAGGGGTGCACGGGACCGGGCGAGCGCGCGGTTGACAGTGCGCCGGGTGGGTTGGGTTCGCCGTCGGTGGGCGCTTGAGGCCGGTGGTCGGTTACCCGGGGGCCGGCGCCCTGGTCGGACGGCACCGACCCACGGCCGTATCCCGACCTGGCGGCAAGCGGATGCGAACAGCGTCTCGTCAGGCACGTCCCGTCCTCCACCGCCCTGCGATCACCCCCTCGACGGCGCCTGCGGGGACCGGGCGGTTCTCCCGCTCATGTGTTGCCGTCCGCGCTCGGCGGTGGCCGTCAGTCCGCGAATCGCAGCACCGGTTTCAGGACCTGACCGCCCGTCGCTTCCGCGGCCGCCTCGTCGATCCGGCTCGGCTCGTACAGGCGTGCCATGCGGTCGAACGGCAGTCTTCCCGAGCGGTAGAGGTTGGCCAGGGCGGGGATGAACGCCGTCAGATCGCTGTCGCCCTCGGTCACACCGCGGATCGTGCGGCCGTTGAGCAGGAAGTTGACGTCGAACGTGCCGTCCGTGCCGACCGGAGGTGCGCCGACGACCGCCACCGTGCCGTGGCCGAGCGCCAGGCAGTCGATGGCCTGGCGCAGCAGGGCCGGGACACCGCTGCTCTCCAGGGCACGGTCCACGCCTCGGCCGCCGGTGATCTCCCGCAGTCGTTGTGGGGTGTCCTCCTGATTGCCGTTGATCGTGTGCGTGACGCCCAGCTCTCGGGCCGGTTCCAGCCGCGAGGGAACGATGGCGACGGCAATGATCTTCTCGGCCGGGGCGAGGGCGGCGGCCATGACGGCGAAGAGGCCGACGGCCCCGGCTCCGCACATCGCGACGGACCCGCCGGTGCCGGGCCGCAGCTCGTTGAGGACGGCGCCCGCGCCGGTCTGGATGCCGCAGCCGACCGGGGCCGGCGGAGCGAGTTCGTCCTCGTCGGGACGTGGCTCGTCCACTTGGAGGGTCTCCCGGGCGAAGGTCCCGGTGCCGGGACGGACGACTGCGGCTTCGGTCTCGGGCATGGCGTCCTCCTCGCGGTGGTGCGCGTTTCGGCCGGGTACGCGGCACGGGCCGGTCAAGCGGCCCGAACCGCCTGCTCACGACACATGCCGGGGCCACGGAGCGCGTCCCGGCGCGGACGGACCTCAAGCCCCGACGACCGTGCCGGCTCCGCCGCCTCCCGCTCGAACCCTTCGGGGCGGTTCTTCCACTCCGCCACCATGAGTCACTCCCCCTGGCGGAACTGGCGATGCCTCTTTTGCGCTCCTTTACAACTTGCCAGCCGTTCAGTGCTTCACACGCTCCCCTTTGTTGGGTTTGAATCCTGGGGAAGGTGAAGTGCCGCTGTTTCCGGACTGCGCCGGCACCATACAAAGTTGGCCAATCAGCCATGACGGGCATGATGAACCATTCGATCACCTCCGATCGGTTCTTCCGTTCAGAGTTCACAATCCGATCGCTCGAATACCTCCTCCACCCTAGGCGTCACAGGCATACCGGGAGGCACAGGAAAGCGCCTCTTCCCCGAGTTCTCTGCAGAGGCCATTTCCTTACGCCGAGCCCATTGGGCCAAATCCACTCCCTGCGCTTCCTGTTCATTTCATCGGTAAGTGCGCTTACCTTTTAGAGCAATCCCGGAGGGGTCCTCTTCCGGGATTTCCGCTCACCTCGGGAGGAATCATGAGGCGTCCCCTTCGCGCTCGTCTGGCGGCTGCGGTGGTCACCGCAGCCGCCGTCGGCGGCACCATGCTGGTGACCGCGCCTTCGGCGCAGGCCGCGCCCAGCGACTGCACGTCCTACCTCGCGTCCCAGGGCTACTCCAGCACCGACACCAACCTCGCCTGCACGATCGGCGGTTCCGGCCTCCCGGCCGATCAGCTCCTGTGCCGCGTTCTGCTCATGAACGTGTCATCCGTGCCGGCGCTCATCGCGGACAACGCCTGTCGCGCCGCAAAGGCGTAAGCCACAGCAGGACACCAAGACCCGGGGAAGGCGCCCGAAACGCCTTCCCCGGGTCGTGTCAATTCTCCCCCACCAGAAAACCCGCAACACCGTGCCGGCCGATACCGGCCTCTCGGTGACCGACTTCGCGGCCGATCCGACACGGTGAGGGCGCGGATCACGCGGGCGAGCGCAGGCCACCTGGTGACGGCTCGTCCGTACACAGGGCGAACCGTGAAGCTGATCCCTCGCAGTGGACACCCTGGCCGTTCACTGCGGCCCCGGGCCCGCAAGGACGATTCCCAGGTATCCGAACACTTTAGCGCCGACGGAAGCTCGGGGGAGGAACCGGTCCGGGCGCGGGCAGAGAACGCACGATGTCCGAAAGCGGAGAAGGAGCGGCAGCCGGAGCGTGAGATCCTGCGCCGCACGGCCGGCTGTTTCTCCCGGAAAACGAACTGACGCGCCATCAGTGCCCGACACCGCATCAGCGAGTCAAGCCCTTGCCCTCTCATTCCACCCGTCTCGCTCGCGACCGTGGCAGCACCGCACCGAAGGTCAGCAGACCCATGGGATTGCCGACCTCGACGATGAAGCCCTTCCACAAGGCCCGGCCCGCACGGCCCGCTGTCGGCGCGGTCCGCCGCTGCGCCCACCAGCAGCTTGCGGCGCCGCCAGGATGGAACACCGAGGTGGACGAGGTAGAGGTAAAGGACGCCGGCGAACTTCAGGATCGAGAACATCAGGAAGGGCCGGGCCGACCCCCCGGCCCGAGTGCCGCCGGCACCACCTGGAGAGCAACCCGGCCCCCTTCCTCCGTGCGGTCTGCGTTACATGCGGTCCGTGGGCCACGGGTTCGACCGTCCGGGTACGCGGGGTCCGGAAGCCGGGCGTCAGGAAGGCCCGGCCAGGAAATCGGACAGGCCGGCCAGGAGCCGCTCCACATCTTCCGTGTTGTTGTAGGGGGCGAGGCCCACACGGAGCCCTCCGGTGTCCGAGAGGCCGAGCCTGCGGGAGGCCTCGATCGCGTAGAACGACCCGGACGGCGCGTGGACACCGCGTTCCGAGAGGAACCGACAGGCATCCGTCGTACTGCGACCGTCGACGGTCAGCAGCAGGGTGGGCGTACGGTCGGTGGCGTGGGAGTGGACCGTGACACCGTCGAGGGCACTCAGTCCCTTGTCGATCTGGGCCCGCAGGTCTTCCTCGTGTCCCTCGAGCGCCGTGAAAGCCGCGGCCAGTCGCTGACGCCGGGTGCCCGACGCGCGTGCGTCGAGTCCGGCGAGGAAGTCGACGGCGGCACGGGTGCCCGCGAGGAACTCGTAGGGCAGCGTGCCGAGTTCGAAGCGCTCCGGAACGACGTCGGTGGAGGGGAGCAGCTTGTCGGGATGCAGTGTCTCCAGCAACTCGGGCCGGGCGGCGAGCACTCCGTGGTGCGGACCGAGGAACTTGTACGGGGAACAGGTGAAGAAGTCCGCGCCCAGCTGCTCGACGTCGACCAGGGAATGAGCCGTGTAGTGCACACCGTCGACGTACATCAGCGCGCCCGTCTCGTGCACCAGGCGGGAGATCTCGGCGATCCGGGGACGCGTGCCGATCAGGTTGGAGGCGGCGGTCACAGCGACCAGCCGGGTGCGTTCCGAGAGCACTGCCCGGATGTCGTCGGCGGTCAGTTCCCCGGTGGCCGGATCGAAGTCGGCCCAGCGTATGGTGGCGCCGGCCCGGGCTGCGGCCTGGACCCAGGGGCGGATGTTCGAGTCGTGGTCCAGCCGGGTCACGACCACCTCGTCCCCCGGCGACCACGTCTTGGCAAGGGTGCGCGAGAAGTCGTAGGCGAGCTGCGTGGCGCTGCGCCCGAACACGATCCCGGCCGGGTCCGCTCCCAGAAGGTCGGCCAGCGCCTGCCGGCTCGCGGTGACGATGCTCTCGGCGTTGCGTTCCCCGATCGTCCCGTGTCCCCGGTTCGACAGCGGACTGCTCAGCGCGTCCGAGACGGCCTCGATGACGGGCCGGGGGGTCTGGGTGCCGCCGGGGCCGTCGAAGTGGGCTGTTCCGGCGGTCAGTGCGGGGAACTGCGCGCGGATGGTTTCGACGTCGTACGTCACGAGAGCTCCTGTTCGTCCGAGGGTTCCCTCCCGCGGTTCCTGCCCCGGTACGGGCCGAAGGAGAGGGCCCCGGCGTGGGTGACTGCCCACCGGTCGGTCCTGTCCCCGATTCTGTCGTCCCCGGCCGGAGCAGGACAGAGGCAGACGATCACGAGTTGGACCCGGCCTCGTCCCGCTCCGTGGCCGGTCACCGTCCTTCGGGACTGTGCCGAGTGCGGTCGCCGGTGGCGCTGTCGTGGTCGACCGTCCGTACGGCGCGGTCGATCGGTTCCTGGGTGTTGCTCACTTGGGGCGGCCGTGGGTGTTGCTCACTTGGGGCGGCCGCTTGAGAGCGCGGTGGGTCACCAGGGCCCGCGGGTCGTCGTAGCGGGCGGGTGGTGTGTCGGCGACGGGTGACGCGGCAGAGTCACGCGGCCCTCCTGCGGAGCCTCGGCCGCCGTGCCGTTCGCAGCGGCGCGTCGGCGGTCATCGTGTGGTCGGCCCACGGAAAGCGCCGCAGCAACGCACCCAGTGGTGACGATGGGCCTCGGTGCTTCCCCAGGAGTCGTCGGGTCGGCATGCGGGCCCGAACACTCCGGACTAGCGTGAAACGAGACAGCGGCAGCAAGCAGCGCACCCCTAAGAAGGTGACGCACATGCCGGACAGGCAAGGGGCCGTACTGTCGACCGCCGCTGCTCAGGCGCTGGCGGACGAGCTTCGCTCCTCGTTCCAGGGCGAGGTGATCGAACGCGGGCACCCCGGCTACGACGAGGCCCGGGCCGTGTGGAACGGGCTGATCGACCGTCGCCCCGCGCTCATCGCCCAGTGCTCCGGTACGGCGGACGTGGTCGAGGCGGTACGGGTCGCGCGCAAGCACCGTCCCCTCGTCAGCATCCGCGGGGGCGGGCACCAGGTGGCGGGCAGCGGGGTGTGCGACGACGGGCTGGTGATCGACCTGTCGCGCATGAAGGGCGTGCACGTCGACCCCACGGCCCGCACCGCGCGGGCCCAGGCGGGTGTGACCTGGGGTGAGTTCGACCGCGAGACCCAGCTGCACGCTCTGGTCACGCCGGGCGGGGAGATCTCGGCCACCGGGATCGCCGGTCTCACGCTCGGCGGCGGCTTCGGCTTTGTGATGCGGACGTTCGGCCTGAGCTGCGACAGCGTCCGCTCGCTCGAGATCGTCACCGCGGACGGCGCGGTACGCACGGTGAGCCGGGAGGAAGAACCCGAGCTGTTCTGGGCGGCGCGCGGCGGGGGCCGGGGGCTCGGAGTCGTCACGTCCTTCGAGTTCGGCCTCCACCCGCTCGGGCCCGAGGTGGCCGGTGTGCTGGTTCTCCATCCCTACGAGCGTGCCGAGGAAGTGCTGCGGGCCTGGCGGGACGCGACGTACACCGCGCCGGAAACGGTCACGCCGGAACTCCTGCTCTGGAGCGTCCCCGCGGACCCCGCGATCCCGCAGGAACTGCACCGATCGAACTGTGTGATGGTCGGCGCCGTGTACGGGGGCCCGCCGGGCGACGCTGCGACCGCCGCGCTGGCGCCGCAACGCGAACTGGGGCCACCGCTCATGGACTTGAGCGGAACCGTTCCCTACGTCGCGCTGCAGAGCGCGAATACCTGGCGGTTCCCCGACGGTGAACGCTATTTCATGAAGTCGCACTTCATGGACGAGCTGAGCGACGAGGCCATCAGCACCCTGGTGGAGTGGTACTCCCGGAGGCCGACTCCGGAGAGCCTGATCGTCGTGCGCACCCTGGGCGGCGCCGTGGCGCGCGTCGGCCCCGACGACAGCGCGTTCGCTCACAGGTCCGCGCGCTACAACGTGAGCATCGACGCGGGTTGGCGGGACCCGGCGCTGGACGAGACCGCGATCGGATGGGCACGCTCGGCGTGGGACGCGATGAAGCGGTTCTCGAGCGGCGGGACGTACCTCAACTTCGCCGGGCTCGGAGAGGACGCGAACGAGCTGCGCGGCGCGGTCTTCGGTTCGCACGAGGAGCGGCTCGAGCACACGCGCGCCGCGTACGACCCGGAGGGCCTCTTCGCACCGGCCGCGGGCAGGCCGTGAGCTTGTGAACAGAGGGTGAAGGGGTTCAAGGACCGGGTGCACGTGGACTTCCCCGTTCCCGCCAAGTGCAAGGAGCGGGCCGAAGCCACCCCTTAAAACAACTGCGTCGGCCGGCGAAGCCCCCGGCAGCCGCCGGCCGCACCACTCGACCGACGACCGGCCTCGCGAGGTGAGCCCGTGCTCTCTTGACGAAAGGTGTACGTGCCGCAGGGTCCCACCTGCCCGGGCGGAGTTCTCCGCGTCGTTCCATGGCGTGCACACGGCGTCGGAGCCCGGACGCCGGAAGGGGCGTGCGGGCTCCGACACCGGGGACGTCACTCCGAGATGTCGACCTTGCCGTTGGCGGGCTCCACGGGAGCCGGCGTCGTCGACGTACCGCGCTGGGTGAGCCCCTGGAGGAGCTGGGCGAGGTCGACGCCGGTGGCGGAGTTGAGGAGCTCCATGCCCTGGACCACGTTGTCGGTGACGGTGCGCGTGAGCTGTCCCGCGCCGTCGGTGGAGATGACGGTCAGCTTGTCCACGGCGGCCAGCGGCTCGGCGGCCTTGCCGACGACCTGCGGCAGCACCTCGACCAGCATCTGCAGCACCGCCGCGTCGCCGTAGCGCTCGAAGGCGTCGGCCTTCTTGTGCATGGCGTCGGCCTCCGCCGAGCCCTTCGCGGCGATCGCGGCGGCTTCGGCGTCACCCTCGAGGCGTACGGCGTCGGCGAGCGCCGCGCGGTGGGCCTTCTCGCCCTCACCGGTCAGCCGTGCCCGCTCGGCAGCCGCCTCGGCCTCCTTGACCGAGGCGATACGACGGGCCTCGGCCTCCTGCTCGGCCTGGTAGCGGGCGGCGTCGGCGGGCTTGCGGACCTTGGTGTCCAGTTCGCGGTCGGTCAGCGCGGCCTGCCGGGCTGCGACCTTCTCCTGCTCCTGCAGGACCTCCTGCCGCCGGGCCGCCTCGGCGAGCGGGCCGGCGGCGTCGGCGCGGGCGGCGGCCTCGTCCGTCTCGGCCTTGATCTCGGCCTGCTTCAGGGCGAAGGTCCGCTGGGCGATCGCGATCTCCTCCTCCGCCTTGAGCCGGGCCTGCTCGGAGGCCCGCCGGGCGACGGCCTCGGCGATGTCGGCCTCCTGCTTGGCGCGGGCCGCCTCGGGCCGGCCCAGGTCCTCGAGGTAGGAGCCCTCCGTGGTGATGTCCTGGATCTGGAAGGCGTCCAGCACGAGCCCCTGCCCGGAAAGGCTGGCCTCGGCCTCCTCCGCGACCTGTCCGGCGAAGGCGGCGCGGTCACGGATGATGTCCTCGACGGACATGCGCCCGACGATGGAGCGCAGCGCGCCGGACAGCACTTCCTGGGTGAAGCCGACGATGCCGTTCTGCTGGTCCAGGAAACGCTGGGCAGCGGCGCGTATCGAGTCCTCGGTGCCGCCCACCTTGACGATGGCGACACCTTCGAGGTTCGCCTTCACCCCGCGCAGGGTGACCGCGCCCCGGACGGCCACCGGGATGTGCCGGCTGGACAGTTCGAGGGTGAACTTCTGCTGGACGAAGGGCACGACGAAGACACCGCCGCCGACCACGACCTTCTGGCCGCTGTTGTCGGTGAAGATCCGGCCGGTCTCGGGGTCGGTGGACTTCTTGCCGCGCCGGCCGGTGACGATGAACGCCTCGCTGGGGCCCGCGACCTTGTAGCGGGTGACCACCACGAGGGCCAGCAGGACCAGGAGTACGACGACTCCTACCACTGCTATCAGTACAGAACTCATATGTATGGAATCCCCTCAGCCCTCCCCGGGGGACGGCGATGTGGTTCGGATCGAACGTGAACGTGGGCTACGCGAAAACAGGAGACGCGGGAGACAGGCCGACCGCGGAAACGGAAGAGGCGGGCGGGTGGGGCGGCGCGCCGCGGTGACGTACCGGTCAGCGCTCGACCGGCCGGACCGCCACCGATGTCGTGGACAACGCGGACTCCACCCAGACCTCGGCGCCCCGCGCGATGGGCCCTGAACTCTTCGCGGCCAGCTTCAGCGGCTGCCCGGCGAGATACACCAGCACCTCGCCGTATCCCTCGGCCGGGATGGCGGTCACCACGGAGCCGGAGGTGCCGACGAGATCTCCGCCGCGCGGGGTGGCAGCGGTCTGGTCCCGCATGAGGGCGCGGCTGAGCTTCCAGGTCAGCCACCCCGCGGCGGCCCCGGCCACGACGCCGGCCGCCGTCGCTCCGGTGACCCCCAGGTCCGTCGTCCCGAGGACGATCGCGCCGCCGAAGCCGAGCATGGACACGAACCCGGCGATGACCGGCAGTGACAGGAGCCCGTCGAACAGCCCGTCCAGCACGCCGCCGAACACGCCTTCCAGGATCCCGTCGAAGATCAGTGAGAACAGCAGCAGAACCAGTCCCGCGATACCGAGACCCACAAACCAGTCCATTCGGGCCCCGCTTTCACTCGATGATCTCCCGCATCCGGATACTCCCATACAACCCGGCTCGAACACATTGCCGGAACCCGGCAATCTTTACGCGTTCTTAATGCCGCCTTCCAGCGGACCTCGGGGTTCCGCTCCCGCTTCGGCCGCGGTACGGGCCGCGTGGACGCGAGGCGCGCGTCCCGCAGTCCTTCGCGTCTCGGCCCGGGGCGTGGCGGGGAGCCGGGGGCACGCAGCCGTTGCCCTACTCCGGCAGGATCGACGTCCCTGGGACGCACCGGGGGCCATGGGCGTCGTCCTCGGTGCGGGCCGTCACCGAGCGAGTCCGCCGCCATCGGCTGCCCCCCTTCCCGACCGTCGGATCGGTCGTGAAGAGGTCGGCGAGGTCGAACCCGTCGCCGTGTTCGTCGGGCTGCTCCTCAGCCCGCAGCGCGGCCCGGATGCCTCGGGGCTTGAGCGTCCCGAATCGGACGCCGAGGCGGAACGTGCCGGGTGCGGGCTTGCCCCCGGACGTGTGCGGCAGGACGTGCAGGCGGGGCGGCCCGGGGAGAGGCGGGCGATCGCATCGGTGTCGATCGCGACCGGCAGAGGTGGCCGCAACGGCGTCACGGACGGCGCAGGCGGGTGGTGACGGCCTGTTCCGTACCCTGGCGGTATGCGCATGCGCCCCACTCTGAACTGGCCCCCCGCCGAGGATCCGTTGCCGGGCACCACGGATCTGGAGCCGGTCGCCGAGGCGCTGAGCACCGGCGGCGTGCTGGTCCTCAGCGGGGCGGGCATCTCCACGGAGTCGGGCATCCCCGACTACCGGAGCGAGGGCGGGAGCCTGAGCCGGCACACCCCGATGACCTACCAGGACTTCACCGCCGGCCCCCACGCCCGACGCCGGTACTGGGCGCGCAGCCACCTCGGCTGGCGCACCTTCGGCCGCGCCCGCCCCAACGCCGGACACCGGGCCGTGGCCGGGTTCGCGCGGCACGGCCTGCTCACGGGTGTGATCACCCAGAACGTCGACGGCCTGCACCAGGCCGCCGGCAGCCAGGGCGTCGTGGAACTGCACGGAAGCCTGGCCCGGGTCGTCTGCCTCTCCTGCGGCATCCTCAGCCCCCGCGGCGAACTCGCCCGACGGCTGGAGGAGGCCAATGCGGGCTTCGAGCCGGCGGCCGCCGCAATCAACCCGGACGGTGACGCCGACCTCACCGACGACCAGGCCAAGGACTTTTGCGTGCTGCCCTGCACGGTCTGCGGCGGCGTCCTCAAACCGGACGTGGTGTTCTTCGGCGAAACCGTTCCGCCACAGCGGGTCGAGCACTGCCGCACACTGGTCCGCGAGGCGACCTCCCTGCTGGTCCTGGGCTCCTCACTGACGGTGATGTCCGGGCTCCGCTTCGTCCGCCAGGCGGCCCGGGCCGACAAGCCCGTACTGATCGTCAACCGGGACCCCACCCGGGGCGACCGACACGCCACCACCCGGGTCGCACTCCCCCTGGGCACAGCCCTCACCACACTGGCCGACCAGCTGAACATTCCCGTCGACGACGGGTCGACGGACCGGGTGAAGCCATGACGGCGGAGGGAACGCCACGGACTCCTCGAGCCGGCTCCTCCTGTCGACGCAGAGCCGCAACGCCGAGCGTGCTCAATGGTCCTGGGCGGGGTCGGACCGACTGTGGCGTTGCTGCTCCGGTTCGGGGTTCGAACCCGTGAGGGTCCAGCTCGCGAGGAGATCCAGAGCCCGTTTCGACGATGACCCGACCTCGGTGGTGTAGAGGAACAGGGTGGTGTCGGGGTCTCCGGGCAGGGTGAGGGTTTCGTAGGCGACGGTGAGGTCACCGACGAGGGGGTGGTGGAGGCGTTTGGATCCGTGGGTGCGCTGGTGGACGCGGTGCTGCTGCCACCCGTGGTCGAACTCCGGGCTGCGTTCGCGCAGTTCTTCGACGAGCGCCGTCGTGGCCCGGTCGTGGGGGTCCCGGCCCACCTCGAGTCGCAGACTCTCGACCGCGGCGCGTGCCTGTTCCTCCCAGTCCAGGAACAGGGTGCGGGTGTGGCCGTCGAGGAACATCCAGCGTGCGTAGTTGCGCTGCCCGGGCGGCAGTTGTTCGAAGTCGGCGAAGAGCGCGCGTGCCATCCGGTTGGCGGCGAGGATGTCGGTACGACGGCCCAGGATCAGGGCGGGTTCACCGTCGAGGGCATCGATGAGCTGGTAGAGGCCCGGTCGGACGCGCTGGACCCCGACGGGGCGCCGGCGGGCCGACGCGGGCACCGTGGTCACCCCGATCAGGTCCCGGAGGTGGGCCTTCCCCGCGGCGTCGAGGTTGAGGGCACGGCCCACGGCCTCGAGCACGGCGGATGAGGGTGTGATGCGCCTGCCCTGTTCGAGGCGGGCGTAGTAGTCGGTCGACACTCCGGCCAGAAGGGCGACCTCCTCGCGGCGCAAGCCCGGCACGCGGCGGACCCGGCTGTCCGGGGGGAGGCCGGCTCGGGAGGGATCGACCTGTCCTCGGGCTCGTCTCAGGAAGTCGGCCAGTTCACGATTGGTCTCAGCCACGCCTACCAGTCTCTCCCATGTCGGGCGTTCCTGACTGGCCCTGGGAGTCCTGGGTCGCTCCGTCCGCGCCCTCCCAGGGCGCGATATGCGCATCCACGGGGGGATGCGGTGGACCACGCTGAATGTGCCGATCCCGAGAAACCGCTCGGGGCGGACCCCGACATCCGTTACGAGGTGTGGACGACCATGGCTTTTCCCACTGACCGCTCTGTGATCCGGTGTGTGACCGGTACGTCCCGTGGCCTGGGACCGGACCTGGTCAGGCAGCCGCTGGAGCGTGGGGACAGTGTCGCGGCGACGACGCGTTCGTCCGCGAGATGGTCGACAACCGCCTCGAGTTCCACGGCAGCCGGCACGGCAACCCGGCCAAGGGCCCCGAAGCGATCATCAACCGGGCCGTGAGCGGCCAGGGCCCGATGCGCCAGATCCTCTGCTCGGACTCCCACGCCTACGCCACCGCCAAGGTCCAGGCCCTCCAGGTCCTCCAGGCCAACCTGGACGCCACCGCGGAGACCGCACCCACCACCGGCTTCCCCGCCATCACCTGACCCCCACCACCTGCTCTCCCACCGCACCACCACGGAGAGGAACTGCCCCATGAGCAAGATCCTGATCATCATGTCGGCTGCCGACGTCTGGGAACGCACGGACGGCTCGGCGTACCCGACCGGCTATTGGGCCGAGGAACTGGCCGCTCCGCACGAGAAGTTCGTCCAGGGCGGCTACACGGTCGACTTCGCCTCGCCGGGCGGAGTGCTGCAGCCGCTCGACAGGCACAGCGCCGACCCGGAGATCGCCGGGGTGGACTGCGCCCGTTACGTGGAGTACGCGGAGAAGGCCCTGCGGGAGTTCGGCCCCCTGCTGAAGCTCGACGAGGTCGACGTCAACGACTACGTCGCGATCGTCCTGCCCGGCGGCCACGGCCCGGTCGTCGACCTCCACCAGGACGCCGACCTCGGCCGTCTGCTGACCGCCGCGGACGCGTCCGGGAAGATCATCGGAGCCGTCTGCCACGGCCCGGCCGCCCTGCTCAGCGCCGTGGACACGGAGGGCGAGTGGCTGTTTGCCGGCCGGAGGATGACTGCCTTCACCGACGAGGAGGAACAACTTTTCGGAACGGCCGAAGGTGCTCCGTGGCTGCTCGCCGCCCGACTGCGGGAGAGGGGCGCCGACCACATCGGCGGGCCGGCCTACCAGCGGCACACCGTGCGGGACGGCAACCTGTTCACCGGGCAGAACCCGGCGTCCAGCGCCCGCATGGCCGAGGACATGATCGCGGCCCTCGGCTGAACGCACACGCCCGGGGCACCATGCCTCGAGCAGTACATCGGCATGCTGCCGTTCCCGGTCTCGCGCGAGCGTTCCGAGGACGGCAGCTCCCGCTTCTGGCCTTTTTCCACGGCCTTCATGATCCCGCGGAGGAACGAAGAGTTCTGGTGGGACACCCCCTGCACAAGCAGGCCGGCGGCCGGTATGGAGAAGGAGAGTGCCGGTGCGGGTCCACCGGTCGTCCGGGTGGGTGAGAGGACCGTGTCCTGGCCGGTCGGCTGCCGTCGGCTCCTCCACCGCTACGAGCGCAAGGCCGGACACTTCCTGGCCTTCGCCGGCATGGCCTCGACCTTCATCCGCCACCGCACCCTCAGCAGAAATCAGCACTCGTCGTGCGGAACCCCGCACGATGATGAGCCGCTTGAAGGAAATCGCTGAACCTGATCCGTGGCCCGCCTGTGGCAGGAACACCTGAACACGCCTTTCCCCGCCGGACCACGCGGTGCGAAGCGGGCAGGTGTTGACCCGGTGGTGCTCGACGCCGACGTTGCCGGCCACGCGTCCGTCCGGCGAAACAACGGCGGCTCCCTCGACGCAGAACATCAGAGGGTCCTGCGCCCCGCATCTCCGAGCTGGACCAGATCCTGCCGCTGCTCAACGAAGCAGAGAACCTCCGATACCGGCAGCGCCTGCGCCGTCCGGCTCGACTCGTCCCGGATGCCGGGCCACAACCCACCGGACGAAACGACGGCCAAGAACGGGAACATGATGTTCCACCCGGAACTCGGCGAGGAGCACCGGGAAAGCCGCGTGCGGTATTGACGACCGGTGCCGCCCGACCGATTCGCGGCGACCTTACGGCACGATTCCTGAAGACCGGTGGTACACAAGCGGGCAGTGGTCTCTCACAGCACGCACTCCCCCACTGCGCCGTGACAGCCGAGAGGCTACGCACGGCCGAGGGGCAACCCTCTGCTCCACCCCGTGCGTTCTCCCGTCCCGACGCGTCATGCCGTGTCCGGTTCGGGATGTCCCACTCCGTGAAGGAGCGGCTCACGCAAGGGCGAGCAGAAAGCCGTCCAACTCACATAAGGAATTGCTCACGAAGTAGAGAGATGTCTACTCGCCAGTATCATCACTGCCCAGGACTCCCGCAGCCGGAGCATCCGTCCCGGCCCTGCTCTGCCACTGACCAGGGCTTGCCCCGGCAACGAAACAAGGAGGAGCGCATGTCCCACAGCACAACTTCACTCACCGGATTGACGTCGCAGTACGCCAAGCAGGTAGCCGGCGACCTCGAACACAATGCCAAGGAGCAAGAACGTATCGCCACGGAAATCACCGCGTTGCAGCAGCAGTTGGCTTCCCTGCAGCAGGACCACACGATTCTGGTGAGCATGCAACAGGCCCTCGGCATCGCAGCGACGGCGCCAAAGCCCGTGAACAACGGCAGCACTACGGTGCCCTCCCCCCGGAAGAAGACCCCTGCTGAGCCTCGAAAGCAGACGAGGAAGGCCACAGCCGAACAGCCGACGGACAAGAAGCCGGCCGCCGACAAGCGCACTGCCGGGAATACTGCCCGGAAGACGGCTCAGCCCACGCTGATCGAACTCGTCGGCCGCCACCTGACCGAACAGAGCGAACCGCGCTCAGCAGCGGAAATCACCACGGCACTCAGCCAGTCCCACCCCGACCGCGGCATCAAGACCACCGTCGTGCGCACCACCCTCGAGAATCTCGTCGCCAGGAGCCAGGCTCAGCGCACCAAGCAAGGAAACTCCGTCTTCTACACCGACACCAACTCCCCCGAGCCCACGCGGACGCCCGCATCCGAGACCGGATCCGAATCAGCTGAATGACAGGGCGTCCGATGGCGGATCGAGCCCCCAGTCGGCCTGCGCTTCTCGTAACAGGCGCCAAAGGCCCTGGCCACGCGGGCCACACGGTACTCGTCACGGTCGGCAAACGGCAGACAAGCGCGCTTCCCCGCCCTCACCGAACGGCTCGGGCTCTCACGCGGTGCGGACATCGTCCAGCAGCAAACTCCCTGTGAATACAGGACCCTGAGGGAGTGTCAGTACTGGATCGGCTCCCACTCCCACGAGGCGGTGTTCCTGCTGTGCGTTCCGGCTACGCGTACCAGCCGCGCACAGCAGCCGCAGCCGGAGCTGTTCGCACAGGTGGATCCCAGATCCCCGTGAAGGCCTCGCGGGGGCAGGGCGCCGGCACACGCCCGGCCGGCCCCCGCCGGGCATGAGAGGAATCCTCTCGACGTCGCCAGAATCCTCTGACTGACATCAGAGAATGGATACGGCACAAATCGACCAGGTGTGGCGGTTCAACCGCACCGTCACCGAACGTGTGGGCGTGCTTCACGATCAGTACCTGGGCCGCGACCGGCCCATCGGTGAGGCCCGGCTGCTCTGGGAGATCGGCGAGCAGGGCCAGGACGTACGGCGGCTGCGCGAGCGCCTGGGACTCGACTCCGGATACGTCAGCAGGCTGCTGCGCTCCCTCGAGGCCGACGGCTTGGTGGGCGTGGAGCCGCACCCCCGGGACAGGCGGGTGCGCACCGTCCGGCTCACCGACGCGGGCCGCGCCGGGCGTGCCGAACTCGGCCGTCGGAGCGACGACCTGGCCGGCCGCCTCCTGGGACCGCTCAACAGCACCCAGCGCGCCCGGCTGGTCGCCGCCATGGCCGAGGTCGACCGGTTGCTGAGCGCCGCGACGGTCACCCTGGACGTCGTAGCCCCGGACCACCCCGACGCCGAGCACTGTCTGCTGTCCTACTTCGCCGAACTGCGGGAACGCTTCGAGACCGGCTTCGACCCCGCACGGAGCCTGCTGCCCGACGCCACGGAACTTTCCCCGCCGCAGGGCCTGTTCCTCATCGCCCGCCTGCACGGCGAGCTCGTCGGCTGCGCCGGCCTGAAGCTGCCGCCCGGGGCGCCGGCGGAGGTCAAGCGCATGTGGGTCGCACCCCACGCCCGGGGTCTCGGTCTCGGCCGCCGGCTGCTGGCCGAGTTGGAGGCGACAGCCTCCCGGCACGGCCGCGAGGTCATGCGCCTGGACACCAACACCGTCCTCGACGCCGCGATCGGCCTGTACCGCTCCTGCGGTTTCCAGGAGGTCGCCGCCTTCAACGACGAGCCGTACGCCCAGCACTGGTTCGAGAAGCGGCTCATCGCACCCTCGGCAGGATGACGGCGCGGGTCACGGGCAGGAGGCGCGCGTCCTGTACTCCGGCACCGGACCCTCGGGCCACCATGGCGGGGACCAGCGCGCGGTCCAGCCGGACGGCGGACAGCAGGTTGAGCGCGAGCTCCTCCGCCCACAGGTCGTCGTCGAGGACCGCGTAGCCGCCGGCCGGGGCGTGGGAGCCGCCCACGACGTGCACCAGGATGTCCGGGGCGCCGACGAGTTCGGCCACTCCCCCGGCGGCCTCGGCGACGCCCCCGGGGGTGCTGAGGTCGGCCTGTACGAACGGGAAGTCGTGCGTCTGCGCATGCGTACGGGCGAGCGTGACGACACGCGCCCCCGCGTCCCGGAGCCGGCGTGCCGTCGCCAGGCCGGTTCCCTTGCTGCCGCCCGCCACCACCGCGACGCGGCCGTCGAAATCGTTGTCGTTCATGCACGCGACCATGGACTCTCCCGCGGGGAGAGGGTCAAACGCACAGGTCCCGGCCCATGCTGTGATGTCCCGGTTCGGCGGGCAGGGCCGCCCCTGCGACCTGTCGGCCTCAGGGCCGGAGCGACCGTCTTCGGCCGGGTCGGATGACACGGAAGAGGTCAGTGGCGGCGCGGACGTCGGTGAGGTCCTCGATCGAGCGGAGGTTGTCGCACAGGGCGTCCGGGACCGAGCCGTCTTCGGCGGCGGGCGGGGATCCGGCGGCCACGCCGAAGACGCGGAAGCCCGGCAGTCGTTCAGCGTGGTTCCAGCCACGCATCCATTCCTCGGTGACGCCGCAGTCGTCGTCGGTGAGCATCACGATGCCGCCGCGCGCGGGTGGCCTCGTCGAACTCCTCCAGCAGTTCGGCGGTCGCGGTCAGGGGCGTCCGGGAGCTGGTGCCGCCGCCGAGGAAGGTCTCCGCGAAGTCGAGGACCCGGTCGATGCCGGCGGGCCCCTGCTGCCCCAGGTGCGCCTCCAGACCGAACTCCGGGGCCGATGTCCCCTTCCGGTACATGAGTTTCTCGACGACGGGCAACTTGAAGTCGAAATCTCGGAAGACGGCCGTGGAGGGCAGGTCCATCACACCGACGTGGCGACGGGCCCGGGCGTCATCTGCCCGGTTCCGGCAGGTGGGCCCGCCCCGCCGCGCTAGGGCGAGGCCGTCACCGGTGGTGCGCTGGGCGCGGCGGTGGGTCGGGGCGTCGGGGCGTCGGGGCCGTCGGTCCGGGCCTCTTCGCTGGGACGAGGGCTGACGGGCCGGGGTGTTGCCGACGGATCGGGCGCGGGCGAGGGGCTGCTCGCGGGAGGCGG
>NZ_LIQT01000174.1 GCF_001418415.1 Streptomyces hirsutus | reverse complement strand
TGGGGGCGAGCGCGGGCGGGCCAGCAGCGCCAGACCGCCCAGCAGCCCGCCCGCGCTCGCCCCCACCAGAGCGGTCAGTACCGGCGAGGCGGACGTCGGCCTGCTCGGCTTCACCGCACGCGAGAACTGCACGAGCCGGACCTGGGTGCTGCTGCTGGCCTTCTCCGCGTGCTGCGTCAGCGCGCGGGAGACCGCGTTGGCCATGTCGACGGCGAGGTCGGGGCGCGAGGAGGTGGCCGAGACGGCGACCATCGGCGCGTCCGGCGAGGTCGCCGTGCGCACGCTGTCCTGCAGGGTCCGCACCGGCACGCCCGCCCACACCTGCGCGTCCCCGAGCACCGCGAGCTGCGTGGCCACCCGCCCGTACGCCTGCGCGAAACCGCGGGCGGATTCCGGGGTGGAATTCACGGTCGGTACGGCGACGACGTAGCTGGTGGCCGTGTACGTCGTGGAGGTGAGCAGGCCGTACGCGCCGCCGAACAGGCAGCCTGCGAGGGTGCCGGCCGCGATCACGGACCAGGCCGGCAACCCCCTGGCACGGGCCAGGAACAGACGGAGCCGGCGGGTCGGAGTGTCGGTCATGAGGAGCTTGCTCCCAGAGAAGAGGAGGGGGACGACGAAGAACGGGAGATGGCTGTCGCGTACACGTCCATGAGACGGTCGGTGCTGCGGGTGATGCCGTAGCGGTGCGCGGCCTCGGGAGCGGTCCGTGGCAGGGGGCCCGCCGCCCGGGCCCCGGCGATCGCCCGCGCGTACGCCTCGGGGCCGCCCCGCACGCGCCGGGCGCCGGCCGCGGCCGACGGCGGCAGGTCCTCGATCGCCGGACAGGAGGCGTAGACCACGGGCAGGCCCGACGCCAGCGCCTCCACGACCGCCAGGCCGAAGGCCTCCTCCAGGGACGGGGACGCCAGCACGTCCATCGCCGAGGTGAGCGACGGCAGGTCGGGGCCCGGCGAGCCGTCCGCGGCGTAGGGACACTCGCCGGTGAACAGGACCCGGTCGGCCACCTCGGCCTCACGGGCCGTACGGCGCAGGGCGTGCTCCTCGGGGCCGCCGCCCACCAGCAGCAGCCAGTAGTCGTCCGGGAGCCGGGCGAGCGCCCGGACCAGGACGTCGAACCGCTTCCCGGGGACGAGCCGGCCGACACCGCCCACGACGAAAGCGTCCTCCGGCAGACCGAGACGGCGGCGGGTGCGCGCACGCCGCTCCGCCTCGAAACGGAAGCGTTCCAGGTCGATGCCGTTCGGGACGACCTCGATACGGGGAGCGGGCACGCCCCAGCGCTTCAGACGGTCAGCCACCGCCGGGGACACGGCGACCGTCGCCGAACCGAGCCGCTCGCTGGAGACGTACAGCGCGCGCACCCCCGCCGTCAGCCGGCGGCCCTCCATCTGCGAGTCGCCCAGGGAGTGTTCGGTGGCGACGACCGCGCGGACCCCGGCGACGCGCGCGGCGAGCCGGCCGTAGACGCAGGCCCGGTACAGATGCGTGTGCACCAGGTCGTAGCCGCCCGAGCGGATCAGCCGGACCAGCCGCGGGAGCGCGGTCACGTCACGGTTGCCGCCCATGCCGAGATGCACGACGCGGACACCGTCGGCGGTGAGTCCCTCGGCGACGGCGCCGGGGTTGGTGAGCGTCACGACGTCGCAGTCGACGGGCAGGTGACGCAGCAGCAGACGCAACTGCTGCTCGGCCCCGCCGACGCCGAGGCCGGTGATGATGTGCAGAGCCCTCATCTCACCGGCCCTCCACCGGGCGCCGGCGCAGCCGGTGCAGCCGGTGCTTGAGACGCAGGCGCCACGCCGTGTCGTTCTGGCCGATGTGCACGCGCGGCAGGGCGTGCGGGCCGGTCAGCGGGCCGGGGTCGATGGCACAGGCGTAGGCGTAGCCCGCCTCCCGCACGGCCCGTACGGCGCGGGCGTCGACCGTGCCGTAGGGGTAGCAGAAGCCGTCGATCCGGGTGCCGGTCAACTCCGCGAGCCGCTCGCGGCTTTCGGCCACCTCGGCCTTGAGGGCGAGGTCGTCCGCCCGGGTGAGATCGACGTGGGTCAGCCCGTGCGAGCCGATCTCCACGCCCTCGGCCGCCGCGTACCGGATACCGGCCGCGGTCAGCAGCGGCTTGCGCGGGCCGAGCGGGTCCCAGGCGTTGTCGCCGCCGAGCCGCCCGGGCAGGACGAAGAGCGTGGCCCCGCAGTCCCAGCGGCGCAGCAGAGGCAGGGCGTCGGTGACGAAGTCGGCATACCCGTCGTCGAAGGTCAGCCCGACCAGGTGCCGACCGTCGCCCCGGGCACGGGCGGCGAGCAGGTCGGCCACGGACACGCCCCGCAGCCCACGCCGGCGCAGCCAGGCCAGCTGCTCCTCGAGCCGCTCGGGCGTGGCCGTGATGCGGTACGGATCGTCCGAGCAGTCGCCCACCGAGTGGTACATCGCCACCCACGGGACAGGACCCGGCGGCGCGGCGGGGAGTCTGCCGGTGTCGAAGGAATCCAGGGAATCAACGGAAGTGGCCATGGGTGAGCCTTCGTGTGACGGTGCGTACGGAGCGCACTGCGGATGCGGAGCCCTGGACGCCCAGGGCCAGGGAGAGCGCGACGAAGACGCCGGTCACGCTCAGACAGCCGGCCGCGAGACCCGCCACCGGGGACGCGAACCGGCTCGCGGCGAACGCCCCGGCGGCGGTGGCGACGACCGCGGCGAGCACGGGTCTGCTCAGCTCGGCCAGTACCGGCCGGACCCGGAGGGAGAGGCTGTGCGGGCTGCCGCGCCGGGACGCTCGCAGACCGGTCAGCATCAGGACGGCCGTGACGGTGATGCCGAACGCGTTGGCGGCGGCGATCCCCGCCACCCCCCAGGGGCGCACGGCAACGGCGCCGATCACCGACGTGGCGGCGATGCCCGCGCCCATCACCGCGAGCGGATACCAGCTGGGCCGGCCCGCCGAGAAGTACGAGCGGACCAGCGTCCCCACCAGCATCTGCCCCAGCAGCCCGAGGGCGTACACGCGCATGACGTCCGAGGTCGCCTCGGTGTCGCTCACGGTGAACGCGCCGCGCTGGAAGAGCAGTTCGATCATCTGCGGGGCGCAGGCGATCACCGCGCCCATGCCCGTCATCACCACACAGGAGGACAGCACCAGATCCCGCTCCACGCGGTCGCGTGCGCGTTCGGTGTCCCCGTCCGCCAGCGCCCGCGCCACCACGGGGAAGGTGACGGTGCACACCATCAGCGACAGTGTCATCGGGATCTGGGCGACCTTCTGCGCGTAGTTCAGGTGCGAGATGGCCCCGGAGGGAAGGGAGGAGGCGAGGAAGCGTTCGACGAGGACCTGCGACTGGCGGCACAGCGCGAAGAGGAGCACGGCGGCGATCAGGGCGAGCCGGACCGGCCGCTCCTGCGCGTCGCCCGCCGCCCCCTCGACGGCCGGTGTGCGGGACGCCAGCTGCCGCCACAGCGACGGCAGTTGCACCAGCACCATCAGACAGCCGCCCACCGCGACCCCGACCGCCGCGGCGCGCACGCCCCACGTACGGCCGAGCAGGAACATCGCGGCGATGATGCCGGTGTTGTACGCGACGTAGATCGCCCCGGGCGCGACGAAGCGGCGGTGTGCCCGCAGGGCGGCGCTGCAGTAGCCGGCGATCCCGAAGGCCAGCAGGCTGATCGCCGTGAGCCGGGTGCAGTCGACGGCCAGCCCGGGTTCGGGCAGGCCCGGTGCGAGGATCTGGACCAGGAAAGGCGCCACGGCGGCGACCAGGGCGGCCGTCGCGGCGAAGGCGAGGCACAACCGGGGCAGCGTGGCGGCGACCAGGGCACGGACCGGGTCGCCCGGCTCGCCCCGGGCACGCCGGGCCAGCGCCATGCTGAACGCCGGGATCAGCGCGATCGCCAGCCCGTCCTCGATCAGCAGCGTGGCGGCGATCTCCGGCACGGTCCACGCGACCAGGAAGGCGTCCGTGTCGCTGCCGGCGCCGAACAGCCGCGCCAGCGACTGGTCGCGCACCAGGCCGAGCAGGGAGCCGGCGATGGACAGCGACGCCGTGACGAGCGCGGCACGGGCGAGGAACTTCCGGGAAGCCGAGCCCGAGCCCGGGGCCGAGCCCGAGGCCGAGCCCGGGACTGGGACCGAGCCCGGGGCCGGGGCCGGGCCGGTGTCGTGCCCGGCGGGTGTGACGGCACGCGCCGCGGGCACGGCCGCCGACCCGTCGGTGTCCCCGTCGGTGTCGGGGGCGGGACTCTGCGAAGGCACCACCGTCATCGCGCCGCGGCCCCCTCGACCCGCTCCGCCACCGTGCACCGGGGCACGGCGTCCTCCCGCTCGCCGCCGGCCAGCGCCCACCACGCCGCGAGCCCCAGGCTCAGGGCGATCAACATCGTCGTGGGGCCGCCGATGTCGCCGTACACGAAGTCGGTCAGCAGCCAGAGCAGCAGCCCGCAGGCGACGAGCCCGCAGTCGAGCCCCGGTCCCCGGCCTGCTTCCGGTCCGCCGCCGCGTGCCGGTCCGCGGAAGCGGACGCGCAGCAGCCTCCGCGCCCCGCCCACCAGCAGCGCCAGCCAGCCGCCGACGAGGGTGAGCAGTCCGATCAGGCCCTGCTCGCTCAGCACCAGCAAATACATGTTGTGCGGCGAGAGCAGCGCCTGCTTCCGGTACTCCGTCCCCGCGCCCGCGATCTCGCTGCCCGAGGACAGGGCCAGGGTGGCGTGCCCGTCGCGGTACTCGGGGAAGCCCTTCAGGCCCACGCCCGTCAGCGGCTGCTCGCGCCACATGCCGGCGGCGGACGCCCACAGGGTGTACCGGTCCACGACGGACTGGTCGGGAGCGTCGCCGACCTGCGCGATGCTGTCGATCCGCTCCTGCAACTGGGCCGTGCCGATGCCGAACCCGCCGGTCAGGATCACGCCCGCGGCTGCCACGGCCAGGGCCACCTTCAGCGCGCGCCGCGGCCCGGCCAGGACCAACTGCACGGCGCACGTCAGGGCGGTCGCGATCCAGGCACCCCGGCTGAAGGAGAGGGCGAGCGGCAGCAGCAGGGCCACGGCGCATCCGGCGGCCGTCACCCGCTGCCACACGGCTGCCCGGCCCAGCGCGATCCCGACCGCGCACACCAGGCCGAGGGAGACCGCCGTCGCCATGCCCATCACGTCGTGGGCGCCGAAGGTGCCGACCGCCCGGACGCCCTCGCCCTGGTAGGAGGCGCCGGTCCCGGTGACGTACTGGTGCACGCCGACGGCCCCCTGCCACAGTGCGAGTCCCACGAACGACCAGGCCAGCACCCGGAAGTCGGTGCGGTCCCGGACCAGGATCAGTACGGCCGCCGGGACGAGCACGAAGACCTGCAGATAGCGGCCCAGACCGGTGAACCCGGCCTCCGGCGAGGACGCCCCCATCGCGGCGAGCGCGAGCCCCACGACCGGCAGGCCCAGCACCACGGCCGCGGTGGGCGACAGCGGACGCCGCCGCTCGCGCAGCAGGCGGATCACGCAGTACACCACCACCAGCCCGGAGACCACGTCCGCGGGCCCCGCTCCGTCGTACGTCAGCGGCAGGGCCAGCAGGGCGGGCAACGCCACCAGGGGCAGCACCGGCACCAGCCCGGCGGCCCGGCGCGGGAGCAGGAACGGGAGTGGTGCGGGAGCGAGGCTCACGTCGGTCAGCTCCCCGTCGGACGGACCAGCGTGACCGCGGTGCGCAGCAGGATGCAGATGTCCTGCCACAGCGACCAGTCGTCGATGTAGGCGTTGTCGAACCGGCAGCGGTCCTCGATCGAGGTGTCGCCGCGCAGGCCGCGGACCTGGGCGAGGCCGGTGATGCCGGTCCGCATCCGGTGGCGGGCCGCGTAACCCGGATAGGTCCGGCTGAACTGGGAGACGAAGTAAGGGCGTTCGGGGCGCGGTCCGACCAGGCTCATGTCGCCGCGGAGCACGTTCCACAGCTGGAGCAGTTCGTCGAGCGAGGTGCGCCGCAGCATGCGGCAGAACCGGCGCATCTCGTTCTCGTTGGCCACGCTCCACCGGGTCGCCGACTCCTGCTCGTCGACCGGCCGGTGCGTACGGAACTTCAGCAGCGTGAACGGCTCTCCGCCCCTGCCGATGCGCTCCTGCCGGAACACCACGCCCGGCCCGTCGCTGATCCGCAGCGTCAGCGCGCACACCAGCAGCAGCGGACCGGCCAGCAGCAGCAGCGTCCCCGACACGAGGATGTCGAGCACGCGCTTGCCCGCACTGTCGCGGCGCGCCGGTGAAAGGTCCAGGCGACGGCACGGGAAACCGGCCAGCCGTTCCTTCGCCGGGTACGGCGGGGAATCGGCGTCGACCTCCCGGACCACGCAGCCCGCATCGGCCAGTGCGCGCAGCAGCGGGCCCTGTCCGGCGCGTACCGAGGGGTGGACGGCCAGCACGGCCCGCACCCCGTTCTGGATGACCGCCCGTTCGACCTCCTCACCGGTGCGCAGCACCGGCAGGCCCTCGATGCCGTCCGGCTGCTCGGCGACGATCCCCACCGGCCGCACACCGCACCCCGGGTGACGCAGCAGGGCGGCGGCCACGCGCTGCGCGGTCGCCGCCGGACCGACGACGAGCGCCGCGTGCGGATGGCGCCGCAGCGCGGCGCGCCGTCGTCCGTGCATGGTCGCGCGCAGCGCACCGCCGGCCGCCGACTGCAGGACGAGGCCCGTCAGCACGGCGCCGGCGGACAGCGCGTGCTCCGGCCGGTACGCCGCCCAGAGCGCCGCGGACGCCAGCCAGGCCACCGCGACACGGCCGCACACCGCGGGCAGTTCGTCCAGCAGCCCCGGCCCGGGCGGCTGACCTGCCCGGGGGCGCAGCAGCAGCGATGCGGCGATCAACAGGACGGCGAGCAGGGAGTGTCGCTGGGTGCCGGACAGCGCCAGCGTGCCCAGCAGGGCCGCGGCAGCGTCCGCGAGGAGCAGCGGTACGGGCGAAGCAGGCCGCGCCGAAGGACGCGGGCCGGGCAGCCGCAGGCCGCCGGCGGTGTCGCGCGGCGGCATGACGGAGACGGGCGAGGAGCCGTGGTCCCGCGGCGGTACGCCGGGGGAGGGCACGGTGTGTTCGGCGGTCACGAGCGGATGGTCTCCCTGTACTTGGTGGGCTCGACGCGCTGCGCGGTCCGGTGCGCCGCTTCGGTACAGCAGTCCGCGTCGAGCGGCTGCCCCTGCTCGGTGTCGCGGGCCTCGCCGCGCTCGACGGCGCGGGACGGACGTGCCCTCCCTCTGGAGGGCCAGGTGCCGAGCAGGTCGCGGTAGACGTCGGCGACCTGCTCGGCGGTGTGCCGTACGTCGTGGACGGACAGCACGTGCCGACGGCCCAGGTCGCCGAGCGACTCACGCAGCGGCGGGTCGAGCAGCAGCCCGGCCAGGGCCCCGGCCAGAGCCCCCGGGTTCTCCGGCGGTACCAGACAACGGGGGGCGATGGACGGCGGCAGGCTCTCGCGAGCGCCGTCGACGTCCGTGACCACCACGGGACGCCCGCAGGCCATCGCCTCCAGTGGGGCCAGGGCCATGCCCTCCCAGCGGGACGGCAGGACGACGAGATCGGCGGCCTGGTACCAGGGCGAGGCGTCGGTGACGGCTCCCGCGAACAGCACGGACTTCGGGGCCTGCGCGCGCAGCCGGTCGTCGTCCGGCCCGTCGCCGACCAGGACGAGGTGCGCGGTGGGCACCCGCTGCACGACGGCGTCCCACGCACGCAACAGGACGTCCTGCCCCTTCTGACGGCAGAGCCGCCCCACACAGACCACGAGCGGCGTCGCGGGGTGGAGGGCGGCGAGCGGGGCGAGCCCGGCCCGCACGGTGTCGGTGCCGGCCGGGCAGAAGCGCTCGGGATCGATGCCGTTGGGGATGACGGTCCACCGTCCGGTGATCCCGGCGTGCACACCGGTCGCCCGTTCCGCCTCGCTCACGCACACCACCCGTGTGGCCCAGCGCGCCCCCCATCGTTCCCACCCGAGCGCGAGCGCTGCGGTGACCCCGCCCACCGCCTCGAACGACCAGGCGTGCGGCTGGAAGACGGTCGGAATCCGCCCGCGTACCGCGAGCCGCCCGGCGAGCCCGGCCTTCGCGCTGTGCGCGTGCACCAGGTCGGGGCGCACCTCGTCGATCACCCGCGCGAGGTGCCGTACCTCCCGCACGAGCGACGGGCCGGGCGACCGCGTGGACCGCCAGTTCCGCACCTGCGCGCCGAGCGCCCGCAGGTGGAGGGCGAGTGTGCTGTCGGGGCAGACCGCGGTGACGTCCAGGCCCTCCGCCACCTGCGTACGGACCAGGTCCGTCACCACGCGGGCGACCCCGCCGTCCACCGGCTGGGTGAGGTGCAGTACCCGCGGCCGGCGGTCGGAGGGGGGCGGGCCCGTGCGTCCGGATTCCTCACCCGCGACGGTGCTCGGGACGGGTGGCGGCGTGTTCATCGCCGGGCGTCGAGGGCGGTGAAGAGCACCCCGGCCCAGGCCGCGTCCTGCTGGGATGAGAGCCGGAAGCTCACCCGGTCGCCGGCGTGCAGCAGACCACGGCCGAGGGTGAACACGTCGGAGTCGTAGCCGAGCGTGTTGGCATACGCCGGAACCCGCGACGGAACAGCCCCGGCGGGCCCGCTGATGGTGGAGTTCAGGACGTCACCGGCGGGGTTGGCGGAGTCGGCGAGCATCGTGGTGGAAGCGGGTGTGCCGGTGGTCACGGTGAGCGAGTCGCCCGTGGTGCCGCGGTCGCCGTTGTACGCCACCAGCCCCACCTGGCCCTCCGCGTCCGCCGCGAGGGCCGGACCGCTGAGCCGGACCTCGGGCCCCGTGCGGGACTTCAGTGGTGCGAAGCCGTCCCAGAGCGAGAGGTGCCGCAGCGGCTCCGCCGGGTTCTCGTACGCCACCACCAGGGTCCAGCCGCCCCACGCGCCGGCCGCCGACCGGCCGGCGGCCACGTTGACCTGCGCCACGGTGTACAGACCCGGCCCGCTGTCCCGCACTAGCCCGGTCACGTCCGCCGAGGCCTGGAAGGCGTCCGCGCCGTCCGCCACGTCGTGTCCCACGACGGTGTCCGCGAGGAGCTCCTTGTAGTCCCCGCCGGGTTCGGCGATCAGGACCCGCCCGTTGTCCTCCGCGGGCTTCTGTTCGCCCACGCGCAGGTTGCCGCCCCAGTACAGGCGCGCGTACGTCACCTGCGAGCCGGGGGGCAGGCGGACCTCCGAACGGGAGGAGTTGTAGGTGTTCGGGTCGCGGTCGACGTCGACGTAGAACATGTCGAAGTCGCCGTTCACCGCCTGCGCGCCCGCCTGCACGTCCGCGCACGAGGAGGCCTGGGCCGTACGGCAGGTGGCGGAGGAGTTGGCCGCGCGCACGATGCCGCCGTGCTGGAGCGCGTGATACCGCTGGTCGAACGCGAGACTGCTCGCTTCCGGCGCGGGCGGCGCGGCCGGAGCGGCGGCGGGGGAGCCGCAGGGTGCCCACATCGCGACAAGAGCGAGGACACCCACCGTGGCAGGGCGAAGCAACTGACCCAGGGATTGGCGCATGACCGTCGGAGCCTTTCGGAACGGGTGGCGGTGACCGGATGGGTAAAGACGACGTCCGCGGCCGGCGGTGCCGCCGATGTCGGAGCCTCGCCTGAGGACGGCGACGACGAGCAGGACCGCCGGGATGGAGCAGGCAGCGCGACGAGTGCGATGCGTCCGCTTCTGGGGGTGCGTCGGCACAACTCTAGCCACCAGCCGGACAAATTTGCCGAAACTCAATCAACGCCGACAAGTGTGTTGGAATCGTGAATTCGGCCCTCCGTGGGTGACACCCGGGCGGTCCCGCCCCGCCACCTCATCGGGCGGATCAGGGCCGTGCGGGTGAAAAGGGGACGTCGAAGGCTTGCCACGCCGCTCGTGCGGACCGGAAACCTCGACGCCCGCGGTCACCGTTCCGCCGGCGCCGGTGGCGTCACCACCCGTTTGATCTCATATGACGACTCGCCAATCCGTGGTTCCCCGGTTTCCGCACCGGCCGAGGATCGTTGAGCACGGCGACACAAAGCCCCCTCCGGCGACCCGCGTTGCCGAAGAAAGGAACATGATGAAGTCCCTGAAGGCTGCCGCCGTCATTGCCGGGTCCCTGATCGCCGCCGGCATGGCCGCGCCCGCGTACGCGCAGGAGATCGACCTGGCGTCCACCGGCCTCGACACCGGCCTGAACACGCGCGCTGCGGTCCCCTTCGAACTCATGTCGCCGCAGGACGAGTCGAGCGCCACCGAGTCCCGGACGTCGATGTTCGGCACCGCGGAGGAGGCGGCGGACGTGGTGAACCAGGCCAAGCCGGTGCACGGCGATCTGGGGCTGCACGCCTGAGACGCGCCGTACGAAGTCGGCCCCCGGTCCGGACCGGGGGCCGACTTCGTGTGTTCACCCCTTCGCCATGCGGAGGTGACCATGCGGCAGGTTCGACGGTTGGAACAGCGACAACCGTTCGGACAAGGAGTGGATCATGGTCGTTCCCATTGGCTCAGCACCCGTGGGTGCCGAGGACGCGGTGCCGCGCCCGGCGCCGCCCGGACCGGCGGGCAGAACACGGCGGGACGTGGCACGAGGCCTGCGGGCCGGTGCCCTCGCCGGCGTCCTGGCCCCGGTGCTCGCCGCCTTCCGGTCTCCGCGCCCCGGGCCCGCGGAAACGGACCCCTCGGGCGACACCGCCTCCGCCTTCGAGCGGACCTACCGCGGCCGCCGCATCCGAGGGGTGTGGGTGCCGGGGCGCACCACGGCCGAGGACGGCCGGTGGCACGTCACGGTGGACGGCCGCCCCCTGCATCTGATGCGCCGCGCCGACGGCGGCTGGCTGAGCACGGTGGACCACTACTTCTCCCACCCGACGCCGCTAGAGGCCGTCTACGCGGCCGTCGACACGCTCGGCCCCGGCGAGCGGCTGAGTGATGCGGCGTCGGAGCCGGGAGGTGCGGGACACGCGCACGGGGAGGGCCGGCATGGCGTACGTGCGTAAGGACGCAGGCACGCTCACGGCGGTCGAGAGGCTACGGTTCGTCAAGGCGCTGCTGGAGGTCAAACGGCGGGGCGAGTACGACGAGTTCGTGCGGATGCACCTCGCGTACTACTCCTCCGACGGCGAGCGCGGACTGCGCACCGCGCACATGGCGCCCTCCTTCCTGCCCTGGCACCGCCGGTTCCTGCTCGACCTGGAGGACGCCCTGCGCCGGGTGGACTCGGCGGTGACCATTCCGTACTGGGACTGGACCCGTGACCGCACGACCACCTCCGCACTGTGGACGGCGGACTTCCTCGGCGGCGACGGGCGCCGGTCCGACCAGCAGGTGATGACGGGGCCGTTCGCGTACGGGCAGGGCAACTGGACCATCGAAGTGGGCATGACCGACGGGGGGTTCCTCACCCGGGACCTCGGCCGCCGCCGCGATCCGATCGAGCTGCCCACCACGAGCGACCTGGAGCAGGCGCTGGAGGACCCCGTCTACGACGCGGGACCCTGGGACTCGACGGTCACGCGGGGTTTCCGCAACAAGCTGGAGGGCTGGAGCACCGGCTGGGGCAGCCCGTCCTGGCGCAACCACAACAGGGTGCACCGCTGGGTCGGCGGGGCCATGCTCGGTGCCGCCTCCGTCAACGACCCCGTCTTCTGGCTGCACCACGCCTTCGTCGATCTGCAGTGGTACCGCTGGCAGCGCCGGCACGGCGGCGGGGCCCGCTACCTCCCCGCGGAACCGCCGGGCCGGGGCGACGAGCAGTACCGCCGGATCGTGGCACGGCACGAGAAGCTGCCGCCGTGGGACGTGACACCGGACGAACTGGAGGACATCGGCCGGATCTACCGGTACGCGTGAAGGGACGCGGTCTCGGGCTTCATGGGGAGAGCCCCGGCGCTCGGGGCGGCGGGGCTCTTGGGTCACCACGACGAACGTCAGTTGCCGTAGCCCTGGTGGTGCTTGTTGTGGCTGTCGTTCACGCAGCGGTTGCCCATGGCGGGGTTGAGGAAGCCGAGCACGTTGACGGTGTTGCCGCACGCGTTGATCGGCGCGTGAAGCGGGACCTGGACCACGTGGCCGGACGTGACCCCCGGCGCGTGGGACGCCGCAGCGTGGGCGCCGGCGTCCGCTGCGGCCCTACCGGCCCCGCTGAGCACCACGGCCCCGTGCCGAGAGCCGCAGCGCCGATCTTCGCGATGCGAGGCATCACGTTCTCCGGATTCGCCCGGACTCGCCCGGTGAGCGCGGCCGCATGACGCGCGGCCGCACGCCTCGCTCAAGGCGAGCATCTCGCGCCGGTCACGGTGTTCCTTCCGGGACCACCCCTGGGGAAGCCGCCGCACCGGACGGGCGGCCTCCGCTCCCGGCCGCCTGACGCACGTTCGGCCACCTGATGCACGCGTGTCGGGCCGGTGACCTGCATCTTCACGAGAAAATTACGTGCATGGGCGTTTTGGCTATCCAAAGTCCGAAACGTCGTTTACGTTAACCACCGTAAGTGACCGACCCGACACGGGTTGTGTCCACTCGGGAAATCGGAGAAGTAATGCGCAAGTACCAGAAGGCCGCCGTCGTCATGGCCATGCTCGGCAGTGTCGGCTTCCTCGGCGCTGGCGTCAGCCACGCCGGTGACGACCCCTCGTTCGAGCTGAACAACAAGCAGGCCACGACCTGCGCCCAGGACAACTCCGTCCAGGGTCTCGTCAACATCGACGACGTCAACGCCGGTGTCGGCGCCCTGCTGGGCCTCGGCAACGCGGAGAACAAGGAGACCAACGCGGTGTCCTGCGCCTCCAGCCTCGCCTTCGGCGGCTGATCACCGTCAGGTGATCCAGGTGGGTCCCGGGGCTCGAACCCAGGTGTTCGAGCCCCGGGGCCGCCCGGCATGTCGGCCGGTCCGGGTGTCCGGACCGGCTCCGCTGCTCAGGGTGGCGGCATCCCGTTTCCCTAGGCGCGACGCGGCGTTTCATCTAACAACTGCCGTAAATGTCGCCTAAATTAGCGACTGTAAGTGGCTGGTCCGACACGGACCGTGCCAGTACGAGAATGGAGCAGTAATGCGCAAGTACCAGAAGGCCGCTGTCGTCATGGCCATGCTCGGTAGTGTCGGCTTCCTCGGCGCCGGCGTCAGCCACGCCGGTGACGGGCCGGAGGCCGAGCTCAACAACTCGCAGACCACGACCTGCGCCCAGGACAACTCGAAGCAGGGCCTCGTCAACATCGACGACATCAACCTCGCGGTCGGCATCCTGGGCCTCGGCAACGCGGAGAACGAGGAGACCAACGCGATCTCCTGCGCCTCCAGCTTCGCCATCGGCGGCTGATCACCCTCAGGTGAGCCAGGTGGGGCCCGGGGCTCGAACCACGCGTTCGAGCCCCGGGCCCGCCCGGCACATCGGCCGGCCCGGAGGTCCGGGCCGGCTCCGCCGCCCAGTCGCGGCGAGTTGACCGTCAAGGAAAAAGGTAGATGGTGAAGTCGAACAAGATCGCAGCGGCGGCGGGGGTCCTCGGTGGGCTCGCGCTGATCGGCGCCGGTGCCGTCCAGGCCTTCGGTGCCGAAGACCCGGACAACTGCGTCAAGGGCGAGGACGGCACCGTTCGCTGCGTGCAGGTAAGTGAGCAGGAGATCACGACCGACCAGTACGGAAAGATCCACTTCGTCAACGAGTCGAAGCAGACCTGCTCCGGCGGGAATGCCGAGGTCTCCTGCACCAACAGCGTTGTCCTGCCGGGTAAAAAGTCCTGACGTCTTTGTCGGCCGAGAGCCGTTGTGCACGGCTTCCCGCACGGCGGCATCCCCGCGTCGGACCACCCGTACAGCGGAGAGTGGCCGGGACCCGGTACCGGGTCCCGGCCACTCGTCGTATGTCCGTCACCGGTATGCCGTCGCGCAGGCGAGGCCGGCGCCCGGTGACTCCACGGGGGCGCAGTACGGCAGGTCGTCGATGGGGCGGTCAGTGCAGAAGCGGCCGATCAGGTCCGATGCCTCCTGTCTGCGCTCGACGGTGACCAGATGGTCCGCTTCCTTGACCGTGGTGAACCGCGCCGCCGGAATCGTCGCGGCGAGCTCCCGGCCCATCTGCGGGGTGCACAGGGTGTCGTACTCGCCCGTGAACACCAGGGCGGGCACGGCGGGGACCGGCAGGGGCTCGTAACAGCCGTGCGTCACCAGCCTCGTGTTGTGTTCGACCGCCTTCCTCAGCTCGTCGGGCGTCTGGGTCATGAACTGGTGATGCAAAAGGCGTGCGACGGCCGCGTGCCTGCGGACCTGACCGGCACCCGGGTTCGACATGAACAGCCCCACCAGACCGTCGGCCGCCGCCTCGATCTCCCCCCGTTCCAGCGCCTGCGCCAGACGCGGTACCGCCTCGGTGTAGATCTCGGGAAGACGCATCGCGGCGCCGCAGAAGACGATGCGACGGACGGACTCGGGGTACAGCTGCGCGAAGCGGAGGCCGACGACTTCACCGAAGCAACCGCCGAAGAGATTCACCCGCGGCATCCCCGTCTCCACCAGCATGTGCTGGACCGCGGCGGCGAGAAAGTCGATCCCGTAGCGGGCGGGCAGGAAGTCCGCACTGCCGTATCCGGGGAGATCCACGGTGATCACCGTGCACAGCGGTGCCAGCCACTTCTCGTGCCCCTGCCAGGAGTACCGGTTCTGGGACGAGCCGCCGAGCAGCAGCAGCGGCGCTGTGTGTGGAGCGCTCTGACGGACGATCCGGCACCTGTACGCGAAACCCTCGAACATCAGGCTCCGTTCCTCCACCTGCTCCGGCGGTGGAGGAGTGGACCCGCGGCGCTGTGTGGTCAGGGCAACCTGGGCGGTGGTGAGGGCAGGACGCATGGACGGCTCCGGAACAGGGAAATGAGGGCGAACCAGTCCATGATGACCAACAGCCACGTCTCTTGTTTGTAATCACTCATTTGTGGGCGATCCCGGTATTGAGGCATATGCAGCCCGATGTGCGGGAACCGTCGGCGGTTCCACCGCTGTGCCTGAGGGCCCGGGTCCCGGAAGCGGCGCCAGGAGCGCCGAGAGCCCCGGCGCTCGAGGTGCCGGGGCTCTGGGTGTGCTGCCGATGACACGTACGGGCGATCAGTTCCCGTAAGTGCTCTTGTGGTTCTTGCCGTCCTTGTTCACACGCACTCGTTGCCGAACGCCGGGTTCAGCGCACCGACGACGTCGACGGTGTTCCCGCACACGTTGACCGGCACGTGCACCGGGGCCTGCACGAAGTTGCCCGACAGGAATCCCGGGGAGTGGGCGGCGGTGCCCTGGGCACCCGCGTCCGCCAGAGCCGTACCGGCCCCGCTCAGGGCCACGGCACCCGTGCCGAGTGCGACGCAGGCAACCTTCGCGATGCGCGACATCACGTTCTCCTTCTTATTCGATGAGCACGGACGCAGGGGGCGCGGCCGTGCTCCCCGTTCAACGCGAAGACGCGCGACGGGTCACGGTGATCAGCCACGGATCACCCTGGGCGGAGGGGTTTTCTTCCGGCCGGCCTTCCGGCCCGGTCCTCTGTCCCGGGTTTCCGGCCGCTTTCAGGGCAGGCGCCGGACCGGTGCGCCGTCGAGGAAGGCACGGATGTTCTCGACCGCCTGGCCGTAGTACGTGGCGTAGTTGGCACGGGAGACGTAGCCGAGGTGCGGGGTGGCGAGCAGACGGGGGGCGGTGCGCATCGGGTGGCCGGCGGGCAGCGGTTCGATGTCGAAGACATCGACGCCGGCACCGGCGATCCGGCCGTCGTGCAGGGCGGTGAGCAGGGCGTCCTGGTCGACGATCGCCGCGCGGGAGGTGTTGACCAGGTAGGCCGTGGGCTTGAGCAGGGCGAGTTCGGCGGCACCGAGCAGGCCGCGGCTGCGCTCGCCGAGCGCGAGGTGCACGGAGACGAAGTCGCTCTCGCGCAACAGGTCCTCCATGGACGGCGCGAGTTCCACGCCCACCTCGTCGGCACGCTCCTGGGTGAGGTGGTGGCTCCAGGCCCCGACCCGCATGCCGAAGGCGAGACCGACCTGGGCCACCCGGCTCCCGATCTTCCCCAGGCCGAGCAGCCCGAGGCGCCGTCCGTGCAGGTCGGCACCCACGGTGCGCTGCCAGGGGCCGCCGGTGCGCAGGCCGTTGCTCTCCTCGACGATGCCGCGCGCCAGGCCGAGGAGCAGGGCCCAGGTCAACTCGACCGGCGGGGTGGAGGAACTGGCCGTACCGCACACGGTGACGCCGTGTGCCTCGGCGGCGGCGTAGTCGATGACCGAGTTGCGCATGCCGGAGGCGACGATCAGCCTCAGCCGGGGCAGCCGGGCGATCAACGACCCGGGGAAGGCCACCCGCTCCCGCAGCGTCACCACGATGTCGGCGTCGGCGAGCGCGTCGGCCAGGGCGTCCTCGTCGGTGAAGTGACCGTCGAACGAGACCACTTCGACGTCCTCCGTGACCGGCCCCCAGTCGGCGGCCTCGGCGGCCGCCCCCTGGAAGTCGTCCAGCACCGCACACCGCAGCCGCATGCCGTTCCCCCCTGCTTGTCCGTGGTCCGGGGTGATCAAGCTACCCCTCCTGCGGTCGGCGCCCGGCCCGGGGTGCCTGTCCGCGGAGAAGGTGAAGCATGCGTCTGCGGAGCCTCGTGCTCGACACGTCGCCCCCGCGGGAGAGCCGGCTGTTCCGGGCGATCTTCGTCGCACGGGCGGCTCTCTCCCGGCTTCCCGGGGAAGGGAGGCCGGGGGGAAAAGCCTCGTTGGGTCTAGTCGGCGGTCACGCGGTCGTCCGCGGCCGTCGGGCTGATACTGCGCTCACCGCGGAGCCGCAGACCAGGACTGCTGACAGCGCGATCAAGTTGGTCAGAACGTCTTGGATCTGCGCGACGGGGACGTAGACGACCACGATGACGACGAGGACGGTAGCCCAGCCTCGCGGTCGGGGGATGGAAGGTGAGTTTGCCGAGGTCACACTCATAGCAGTACCTCCTGGGTGCCCGCTCACCGATCGCTGCTCCTGCCAGGAAGCCTGCGCAGCGATCGGTGGGCTTTTGCGTGGGACCACTGTGATGTGGGTTTCCCCTCGGCATGCAGAAAAGTAACGATGCGTAAGAGTGATCTAACTCGTAGTCATGAAATGCGAGGGGTGCGCGACGTCATGACGTCCGCGAGGTGAACGGTGAGGCGCGCCCGACGGCCCGGTCGCTGGTCTGTCACGAGCTCCGCCGGAGTCGCTCCGCGGCCTGAGCAGAGGTGTCGTAGGAGCTGGGCCGGGCCACGAGGAGTGAGCCGAAGCAGTAGCCATGATCTTCGTCGGCTGCGAACGGGTGCCAGAAGCTCGGCAGCAAGGCGGAAGTTGGACCAGAGCCCGTTCTCATGCACAGAGCCAGTGGGGGGTGGTGGGCTTGGCGGAGGGGCGTTTCCCGGGTCCATGGGCGGCTGGTCGCTGAGGGGCGCCGGGCTCCGGTTCTCGTCTCGTTCAACGGCGGTGCACGCGGTGGAACGAGACGAGAGCGGAGGCGGTCGGTGACGGCATCGCGGTTCAGGAGGAGCGCGGCGGCATTCTGCGGAGCCGAGGCGGTGCGGAGCGGTCCTCACGTCAGGTGAGGTCGGACAGATCCTCCGGGGTGAGGGCTGTCGACCTGGCGGCAGTGTTCTCCTCCAGGTGGGCGAGGGAGCCGGTGCCGGGGATGGCCAGAGTGACCGGGGAAGAGGCAAGCAGCCAGGCCAGGGCGATCCGAGGGATCGTGGCGCCGTGCCGGTCCGCGACCTTGGCCATGCGGTCACCCGTGAGGTCGCTCAGGCCGCCGCCCAGCGGGAAGAACGGCACGTAGGCGATGCCGGCCTCCTCGCAGAGGGCCAGGACCTCCGTGTCATCGCGCTTGGCGGCGTGGAAGTGGTTCTGGACGGCCGCGACGGGCGCGATCGCGCGGGCCTCGGCGAGATGGCCGGCGTCGACGTTGCTCAGGCCGAGATGGCGGATCAGGCCCTCCTCGCGCAGCGTGGCCAGCGCCTCGAAGCGTTCGGCCACGGATTCCCCGTGCGGCAGCGACTCGATGCCCCCGATGCGCAGATAGACCAGATCGAGGCGATCCACACCGAGGGTTTCGAGGTTCTCCTCGACCATCGGCCGCAGGGCAGCGGGATCGGAGGTTGCGGCCAAGCCGCCGTCGGGAGTACGGGCCGGGCCGACCTTGGTGGCGATGACCAGGTCGGCCGGGTAAGGGTGAAGGGCTTCCCGGATCAGGGCGTTGGCACGGACGGTGCCGTCGCCGCTGGTGTAGAAGGCGGCGGTGTCGATGTGGTTGATGCCCAGCTCCACGGCACGGCGCAGGACGGCGCGACCGGTTCGGGGATCGCGCGCCGGTCCGTGGAAGCTGTTCGTGGGCAGGCGCATGGCCCCGAAGCCGATCCGGTTGATCAGCAGGTCGCCACCAAGGCGGAAGTCGTTGCTCATGAACACAGCCTGGACCAAGGGGCGTTCGGGCTGCGAACCCGTGGCAGCTTGCTGCCGTCGGGCAGAATGGGGGAGTGGCCGACGTCGTGACGATCCGCGGTGACCTGGAACTCCTCGCCCGTACCGAGCAGGTCTTCTCCTCTGTCCACGAGGAGTTCGTCTGCGCCGCCCGCGACCTCGACACCTGGTCCCGTCCCGGAGCCCGGCAGGCCGTCGGCGACGGGCTCCTAAACAGGGACACCCAACAGATCCGCAAGCTGTTCAGCCCGGCTTCGCTCGCCGACCAGCACAGCCGCGAGCACCTCAGCATGCTCGTCGACAAGGGCGCCCGCGTGCGGATCGCCGCCACCGCCCTCCCCCACGAGACGATCATCATCGACCGCCGGTTCGCGATCCTCGCCGGCTTGAACACCCCCGGCGGCCGCGCATACACCCTGACCACCGCACCCACCCTGGTCGGCAGCGTGTACGCACTGTTCGAAGCCGCCTGGGAGAGCGCCACCGACCTCCAAGCGTTCCTGAGCGGCAAGCACCCCCAGCTCGATGCCCAGAGCCGAACAGTCCTGCACGCCCTGGCATCGGGCGCCACCGACGAGACAGCCGCGCGGGAGCTCGGCATGTCCTTGCGAACCTACCGTCGCCGCGTCGCCCACCTGCTCGACGCCCTCGACGCGGGCTCACGGTTCCAGGCCGGAGTGCGCGCGGGCGAGAGGGGATTGAGCGGCTGAGGGGTCGGCCAAGTACCCATCGGGCAGAGCGCCCTCAGCCGGGGAAGCTGCGATCCTTTGCAGCCGGTACTGGGAAGACCGGCCGGACGAACGCGCCTTCATCGAACAGGACATGCGACTGGCTGCGGCCGACCTTTGTGGATCGGTGCTGACCTGCGGTGCCGCGACCTGCGTGGGAGTGCCGGATCCTCCGTGGTTCCCCGCTCGGCTCCCGCTGATCGGGCACACCAGGGGCTGCGGCGCGGCCATCACTCCAAGCAGTTCCGGGACCACGTCTGTACCTCAGCCGACGACAGCCAGCCACGACGGTGCGCGCGCCGACCGGTGACGACGACGCGGGGCCCTCATGCGCTACAGACCCTAGTGACTCTCGCAATCAGGTGAGTCGTCGAGCGGCTTCAGGAATGTGGATTCCACGTAGGCTTCGCTCCCCTTATAGGAAATGACCATCCAGCTGGGTTGCCCCCCTGCCTGAAGGCAGTACTCAATCGTCACCCTGGTGCCCGCCCGAAGATGTCCGGCCACAGCACCAGGAGAGTGATCGTACGGCGGCAACCAATAGACGACCGCTACCTTGTTAGGCTTCACCACGGCCTTGTACGAGGGTGAGTCAGGATCGGTCAGGTTCGAGTCGTCGGCGCCGAGATCGCCACACTCTGCTCCGTGCTCACAAACGTTGTTGCGGTCCCGAGGTGCGAGGGCCTCTTCCCTGATATCCCGCGTTAGCAGCAGCCCTACCGTTGCGCCGAGGACCAGGAAAGCCGCGATGAGGGCTTTCCCTGTCACCGACCGCAACAGTACGATATTCGATACCTTGTGCTGACCGCTCATCGGCATGTACCGGACCCTCTTGCCGGCGCTCGCGATGCCGGCGAGTTTTTCCTCCAGCTTCTCGACCGGCTCGGTCGGCCGGTCCACGCTCTTCGCAGCCTTCCTGTAGAGGCTGACCCAATCCCCCTGAAGCGGATCTTCGCCCATGCGGTAGATCAACTCCAAATAGGAGGGCAGGGGCGGCCAGCGCATGCCACTGAAGTAGTGATGCACCGAGGACCTGGACACCTTGGTGAGCTTCGCCAGCTGTCCGTAGGTCTTTCCGCTGTTCTCCTTTGCCGTCAAAAGCGCGTCGAACATTTCGACGGCCGGATCGGGCAGCGGCGTCTCCGTCAGTGTCACGAGCGTGCGTCCCCCTCAGGCTCCGTGGAGTCGGCATCCTGCATCGGGCCAAAGCCTTCGGGGTCCCCACCTCCCTCGTGGGCGCCCTGGGGTGGAGCCGCACTCGCGCGCGCATTCCCTCGGGGGCCGATGGCCGACCGCATGCCGCCCCCCTCGGTCTCACCGCCCTTCGCTGTTCTGGTGGACGACTCCTGATGCGGCGTCAAGGCGAAGAGGCCGCGTACCAGTCCCACCAGCGCACCGATCAGCTTCAGCGCGGTCCACGGGTCGACATCCATGCCGATCAGAAGGATGAGGGGGCCGCCCAGCACACCGAAGAAGATCAGCAGTTGGCCGAAAGTTCGCCATTCCATGGCGTCAGCTCCTGCAACTCAAAGCCCGGATGATGACGTGGTCTGTGTGCGTTCGCCCGCTTTCCACCGACCACTGACATCCTGGAGCCAAGGTGAACGATGCCGCCAGTGTCGGAGGTTGTTTGTAAACACTCTGCCGAAACCCTTGAGGTCACCGGCTATGGGTGCCCCAATAGGGGGATACCCGCATCGCGGGACGTGCCTGACCAACTCCTTGCCCGGATGTGGCAGCACGCTTGGCCCCCTGTTTCGCCGCAGGGGGCCTTTACGCGTGCACTGTTCGGTGGCATGCCTACTGCCCCGGCCACGAGGTACCCCTTCTCAGGTACCAGGTGACCGAGTGATTCCCCGCTGTTCTCCGCCCGATCCGGTGCACTTGCGGTGCGGTGCTCGGGCAAGGGAGCGCCCAGCGGCGCGGATGATGCCCTCTGTCGCAGCGCGTACGACCGCACATTTTCGCGAGTCGGGCTGTGGGTATTCACCAGTACGGGCAACGCATTCGCATCCGCATTCGCATCCGCTGCGAGGGGCGACTTCGCGGCAGGCTCGTCCGGCGTTCCGGTTTCCGGGGTCTGCAGCCCGGGGCTGGGTGACCGATGAATGGCAACAGGTCGCCGTCCTGGCGGTGGCCTTCTGCGCGTACAGCGCGGCGACGGCCGTGGACGGAAGCGGCTTCGTCGCCGCCTGGACGGGCGGCTTCGCATTCGGCGTGGCACTGCGCAAGGGCGAACCGACGGGAGAGGCGCAGGCCAAGGAGCGGCCCGCGGACCTGGCCGAGTACGAGGGCGGGCTGCTGGGAACTCTGAGCTTCCCGGCCTTCGGCGCGGTCTTGCTCGGCCCGGCGCTGGAGCACCTGAACTGGCGGGTCATCACGTACGCCGTGCTCAGCCTGACTGTGGTCGGAATGCTTCCGGTGGCCCTCGCGCCGGCCGGCACCGGTGTCCGGCTGCCCACCGTCGCCTACGTCGGTCGGTTCGGCCCCCGGGGCCTGGCCTCCGTGGTCTTTGGGCTCCTCATGGTGGAGGACCACGTGCCCGGGGTCGGACTGATGGGCCAGGTCGTCGCGGTCACCATCGGCCTCAGTGTTCTGCTGCACGGCATGTCGGCCCCGTTCTTCGCCGACCTCTACGGGAACTGGTACGACGCCGCGAAGGCCGTCACCCTCGACCTGCGCGAGGTCCAGGGCCTTCCGGAGGACGTCGGTACACCACACGGCGGCTCGCGACGTTTGCGCTGAGCCGGGCGGGCCGAGGGCGCGGCCTCGGCCGCCTGGCAGGGCAAAGGCCGCTGCGCTGTGCCCACAGCCCGCACGACACCGCGAACCGAGGACACCGATGCGCGTGCGGTTGTCCCCGGACGCGATTGCTGCTTTTGACGAGGCCGGTGGAGTCTTGACGGCTGAGTCAAGAGGCTCCGCCGGCCGTCGGCGCTGTCAGAGATCGGTGTCGGCGGCCTCTTCGAGCACGTCCATGGCGCGGTTGTGGAAGCGGCGTTCGGCGTCGCGGCATGGGGTGTTGAAGGAGGCTCGTCGAGCTTCGGCGAGACCGCGGTTCAGCAGGCCCATGGTCACGAACACGGCTTCCACTCCGTGACGCCCGTGGTCCTTTGCCGCGTCGATCGAGTGCGTCGATCGAGGGCGTCAGTTGCCGCGCCTCGCCTCGCGCTGCCGGGTGATGACCAGAGCCGTTCCGCCGAGGACGACCAGGGTGATGGCGGTGCCGACGATCCAGGGGGCGATGCTGGGGGCGCCGGTGTCGGCGAGGTTGACGTCGGTGGTGGACCCGCCCACCACGGGGGCGGGGGTGGGGCCGCTCAGGGTGTGGACGTCGACGCCGGTTTCGGCGGCCTTGGTCCTGCAGTCGAGCATGCCGGTGAACCGCTTCTCGAAGCCGTCCGCGCCCTGGACGGTGAAGTCGTACGTCCGGTCCTCGGCCACCGGAACCGTCACCGTGCGGGTCTCGCCCGGCTCCACGGTGTACTCGCGCTCCGCCACTTCGAAGGTGAAGGGCTCGTCGTCCTGATTGGTAGTGATGACGTCGACGCCGCCTTCGGCGCAGTTCTTCCGGGCGGTCATCGCCGGGATCGCGCCCTGCTCCGCCCACGTCGCGCTCGCCGTCGCGGAGACCGTCGAGGTGCTGGAGCCGGCCAGGATCTGCGTCTGGCTGCGGCTCTCGGCGGCGAACGCCCGGCCGACCGGCACCGTGGTCGAGGCCTGCGCGGTCACCTGGACCGTGCCCTCGGGCGCGTCCTCGGGTATCTCGAAGAACACCTCGGTGCCGTCCACCGCGCTGATGGCCGGCAGACCGTCCGCGTCCAGGATCCGCACCCCGCTCGTGGCGGTGTCCGCCTGCGGCGACATCGTCACACTGCGCGCGTCCGTCCGTACCGTCACCGGGCCGAGCAGTTCGCCGGGGCGTCCGGAGACGGCCGGCGGGTCCAGGGCGAGCGACGCCTGCGGCTCCGCCTGGTTGCGCGCGCTCTTCTCCAGGTAGTCGGCGAGCTGCTCCGCCTGGGGGTCGACGGCGTCCACGTCCACGTTGTCGGAGTAGCGCCAGATCGCCACCTGCGTGCCGGCCGCCGCGTCCTGCTCGGTCAGCTCGCCCCGGACGCCCGCCCGGTCGGCGAGCGCCGCGAGGTTGTTCACCTGGGGGTAGGAGTTCCGCAGGATCCAGTGGATCCGGCCGGCGTCCTTGTTGGCGCCCAGCGAGGTCCCGCTCCAGTCGGTCTCGTGGTACTCGGCGTCCGTCTGCGTGGGGGTGTGGATGTCGACGCAGTAGGTCTGCAGCATGCCACCGCCCTCGACGGACATCTCGAACAGTCCCGCCGACACCTGCTGGTCTCCGGCGGCGTCGCGGATCACGGCCTCGCCGTACGTCTTCAGGCCCTCCACGGTCGCGGCCGCTCCGCCCTCACCGCGCGTCGTCCCGTCGTCGGCCACCGCCGTCCCGGCGCCGGTCAGTACACCGGCGGCGATGAATCCGGACACCAACGTTCCGGCGGCGAGACGTCTCACCGGCCCGAGCCCGCGTGCGGACGACGCAGAGAATCCAGAGGACGCAGCAAACACCGATTTCCCTTCCGAGCGGGACCCGTTGACGTGGGGGACGGGTCCCACCAGCAGAATCACCGGCCCCGAGAACCCCGGGAGCCATGCCCGGAATCCTAAGTACGCCGCGAACCGCGCCCGACGGTGATCAGGTCGGAGGCCTGATCCGACGTGGAATCGTTATCGCCGGAGTGGGTAAGAGCAGGGCTTGTCGATAAATCATCTCGGGATCGTTCGCCATGGATTCGCCGATAAGCCGCACTTCGGTCGGCTCCGCCGCCGAGGGCCGGACCGGCGACATCACGTCACCATGGCTGGTTCCGGTGATTGTTGTGCGGTGGCGGCGGGCTCGGCTGCGGTGGTTGCGGTGACCGCTTCGGCCACATCCGCCACTTCGGCGGCTTCAACCGCTTCAGAGGGTTCGACCGCTTCAGGCTCCTTGGCTCCCTCACCCGGCCTGGTTTCCCACGCGGGTTCCGGCCGGTCCGGGGAGGCCTGTGGGGAGTCCGGGCGGCCCGCACGGCGGAAGGCCGACGTGCCCCGGGCCAGGTCGTGGCCGATCGCCACCGCGTCGAGGTCCGCCGAGGTACGGCCCTGCTGCCCCTCGCGTGTCTCCGTGCGCACCTTCAACCGCCCCTGCACGATCACGGGTTCGCCCACCGACAGCGAGGCCGTGGCGTTGGTGGCGAGCTGGCGATTGGCCCACACCGTGAAGAAGTTGGTGTGTCCGTCCGCCCACATGGCCTTGTCCCGGTTCCAGTACCGCGACGTGACCGCCAGCCGGAACCTCGCCACCGGTCCGGACGCCGTCTCCCGGAACACCGGCTGCGTCGCCACGTTGCCCACCGCACAGATCATCGTCTCGTTCATCGTGCCTGCCTCCCCCGCCCGGACACCGGCGCCGGCGACCGGGCGGATACGCGTACGGGCCCGTCCCGTACGGCTGCGAGTCAGACTGCCGCCGTCGGACCGGGCCCGCTGACGCCTGTGGACCACCGCCGGTCTGTGGACAACTCCGCCACCCGTACGAGCGGCCGCGCAAAGAAGCTGCGCGGCAGGGGCCGCTCGTACGCCTCAACCCATCCCTACGCCCACCCCCGCCACCCGTCCGTACTCCTCCCGTACCTCCCGGTACCGCAGCAGTTCCGAGGCCACCGGGTCCAGGACCCGGGCGCGGCCGCACCCCGCGGCCGCCTCCCGCAGCCGTCTCGCCGCCTCCAGCCCGTGCCGCCGGGCCGGTCCGCGGGCCGCCATCCGGCAGCTCCACTCGACGATCGGGCCGCCGACGATGCCGATTACCATCAGCAGCACCGGCACCCCCAGGTTCGGTGACATGAACCCGATGATCTGGCCCATCAGCCACAGCCCGCCGATGAACTGGATGATCGTCATGGATGCCTGGGCGAGTACGGCCGCCGGCCACCAGCCGGGCCGCGGCGGCCGCCCCGGCGGCAGTGCGGCGCGCGCGGCGAGGTCGTCCAGCGCCTCCGACAGTCCGTGGGAGCCCCGTACGGCCGCCTCGCGCACCGCCTGCGCCCACGGCTCGGGCAGCCCGTCCGAGGCCTGGTCGGACACCGTGCGCACCGCCTGCTCCACCCGCTGCCTGGCCGTGATCTCCTCGTCGGGCTGCGTCCGCTGCGGAAGTCTCCCGGTGAGCGGCCCGCCCCGGTCCTCGTACCAGCGCCACAGCCGCAGCCACGGGGTGCCGCACGCGCGGTTGGCGTTGCGCAGCCACGCGCGTTCGGCGGCCTCGCCCGCCGCGGTGGCGCCCACCGCGTCCGCGAGCCGGTCCGTGAACTCCTCCCGCGCCTCCTCGCTGAGCCCGGCCCACCGGCGGTTGGCGTAGACGGGCCACAGCCGGGCCGCGGTGATGTCCACGTCCGCCGCGACACGGCGGCCGGCCGCTCCCCGCTCGACCACGAACTGGCCGAGCGCTTCACGCAGTTCGCCGACCCCGTCGCCGGTGAGCGCGGACAGCGCGAGGACCGTCGTACCGGGTTCTCCGTACTCGCCCAGGGCGATGCCGTCCTCGTCGAGCAGGCGGCGCAGATCGTCCAGGACCTGTTCGGCGGCCTCCCCGGGCAGCCGGTCGATCTGGTTGAGGACGACGAACATGACCTCCGCGTGGGCCGCCATGGGCCGCAGATAGCGCTCGTGCAGCATCGCGTCGGCGTACTTCTCCGGGTCGACGACCCAGATGACGGCGTCGACCAGGCCCAGCACCCGGTCGACCTGTTCGCGGTGCTGCACGGCCGCCGAGTCGTGGTCCGGCAGGTCGACGAGGACGAGTCCGCGCAGCTGCTCGTCCGCGTCCGCCGTCGCCTGCAACGGGCGCCGGCGCAACCGGGGCGGGATGCCGAGCCGTTCGATGAGACCCGCGGCGCCGTCGCTCCAACTGCACGCGATGGGCGCGGCGGTGGTCGGCCGTCGTACGCCGGTCTCCGAAATGGTCGCTCCGGCGAGGACGTTGAACAGCTGCGACTTGCCGCTGCCGGTCGCACCCGCGATGGCGACGACGGTGTGCTGCCCGGAGAGCCTGCGCCGCGCGGCGGCCTCGTCGAGGACCCGGCTCGCCCCGGCCAGCGTCCGGCTGTCGAGCCGGGCCCTGGACAGTCCCACCAGTTCGCGCAGCGCCTCCAGCCGGGACGTCAGGGGCGCGTCGTACGCCAGGGAGGTCACGGAGGCCACCGTCTGTGGCGTGGACGCGCGGGCCTCCAGCGCGGCGTACGACTCGGCTCCGAACCCGAAATCGAACCCGGCCCCTGTCCCGGGCCCCGTCCGTGTCCCGACCCCTGCCCCGGCCCGTCTCCCGGTTCCTTTCCCCGTCCCCGCGGTGTCGCCCACCC
>NZ_LIQT01000173.1 GCF_001418415.1 Streptomyces hirsutus | reverse complement strand
GGGTGGAGGCGGGAGCAGGGGGCGACGCTTCCGGCGTGCCCGCGCCCGGTCGTCGGCCGTCCGCTTCCGGCAGGGGTATTCGCGGGCCGGACTCCGGGCCCGGCTCGGTGTCGTCGGCGCGTGTCGGCTCCGCTGTGGCCACCTGAAGGCACTCCCCGTATGGCGTCTTCGTATCGCGTCTTCGTGTGCGCGTCGTCGTAGCGCGTCTTCTGCTCACGGTAACGGCGCGGTCACCGGCGACCTGCCCGTTTCGTGACGCTAGCACGCGCCCCGCCGACCGTCGCCCGCGGTGGGCGCCGGTCGGCGGGGCGGCGCCCACCGTGCTCCGTCGGTCAGCCCAGACGCGTCAGCTTCGCCGGGAAGCCCGGCTCCACGAGGTCCTCCTGGAGAGCGACCGGGACCTTGACGGCGCCGCTGTTCGTGCCGTCGCCCACGGTGAGCGAGCCCACCTCGGTACCGGCCTTCGCCCGGTGCGGCAGCTCCCCGCCGGTGAACGTCAGCTTCACCTTCAGCCCCGCCCAGCCGGCGGCCCTGACGTCCTCGGTGAGGGCGACGGGCGTACGGCCGCCCAGCCCGTCGTCCACGTATCCGACGACGGTGCCCTTCTTCAGCACCGTCGTCGACTCCAGCGCGTCCTGCGCCGCCCGGATCAGCCGGTCGCCCGCGGAGAGCGCGCCGGCCAGGATCGTGTTGTCGGCACCGCCCGCGGGCTGGCGCACCACGGCGCCGACGATGGTGCGGGTCTCGCCGTCGACGTCCTTCTTCGCGGCGAAGACGAGGTTGCCCAGTGCCGAGGTGGTGGTGCCGGTCTTGATGCCGACGACGTTGTTGTGCCCCACCAGCTGGTTCCAGTTGGAGTGGTTGACGCCCTTGTAGTCGTCGTACGACATCATCGCGGCGATCTCGCGGAAGGCGGGCTGCTCCATCGCGGCCCTGGCCAGCTTCACCTGGTCCACGGCCGTGCTCACCGTGGTGTTGTTCAGACCCGAGGGGTCCGTGTACGTCGTGTTCGTCATGCCGAGGTCCTTCGCGGCCTTGTTCATCTTCTCGACGAACGCCTCCTCGGACCCCGCGTCCCAACGGGCGACCAGCCGCGCCACGTTGTTCGCGGACGCGATCAGGACGGCCTCCAGGGCCTCCCGCTGCGAGATCTTGTCACCGGCGGTCACATCGACGGTCGACTCCTGCCCGGCGTCGGACTGCTTCTCCGCGGCATCGTCGATCTCGATCATCGGGCCCTTGGCGCCGCTCTTGAGCGGGTGCTCGCGCAGGATCAGATACGTGGTCATGACCTTGGCGACACTGGCGATCGGCAGGGGCTTCTGCTCACCGGAGGAGCCGAAGGTGCCGATGCCCTGCACGTCCAGCGCGGCCTGCCCGGCGGCCGGCCACGGGATGTCGACCTTGCCGCCGTCGAAGGTGAACGTGTCCTCGGCGGTCAGTTCGAGCGTGGGTGCGGGGAGCGCACGCATGTTCTGCACGACGGCGAAGACGATCACCAGAAGCGCGACCAGCGGCGTCCAGACCTTGACCCGCCGCAGGGTCGTGCGCAGCGGGGTGTCCGGCGGCGGCGGGGTGTTGGTCAGTTCGGCCAGCAGGTCCAGCGGCGGCTTGGGCGGCAGCGGCTGCTGCCGCGTCAGCTCCGGCCCGACCTGCGGGACGGCACGGGTGCCCTCGGCCGGGGACGCGGCGGGCCGTGCCTGAGCCGAGGGCGGCAGCCGCAGCGAGGTGGTGGCGGAGTCCACACGCTTCGGGGGCTTACGGGTCTCGGGGGCGTCCAGGTCCTTGAGCGGCACGAACGTGCCGGCGCGTTCGGGGCCGGACTCGGGGTCCGCGTCGGGGGCGGCCCCGCCCCTGGAATCGCCCTTGGAATCGGACCTGTCGACCCTCTCGGCCTTGTCCGCTTCCTTGGCCGCGTCGCCCAGCTTGAGCATGGTGGTGGGCTGGTCGACGGCGGGCGCGGAGGGGCGCGGGGCCTTGAAGACGGCGGTGGGCTGATCGGTGGGGGGCTTGGCGTCGCCGGTGCCCTCGCCGTCGTCGCCGTCGTCGGCCTTGTCCGCGCTGGGCTCGGGGGTGACCTTCGCACCCTCGGGCTCGGGCTCGGCCTCGGGCTGCGGCTCCGGGCTCGCGTCGGTGTCGTCGCCGTCGGCGCTCCCGGAGGTGCTGTCGCCGTCGTCCTCGGCCGCGGGGGCGGCTTCGTCCTCGGGGGCTGTGTCGGCGTCAGCCTCCGACTCGGTCTCGGAGTCGGACTCGGCGTCCGAGTCGGTGTCGGTGTCGCGCGTGCTTCCGGACTCGTCCTCCGCGTCGGCTCCGTCGGACTCCTCGGACTCCTCGGACTCCTCGGTCGTACCGGTGTCGTCGGCCGCCCCGCCCTCGGAAGCCCCGCTGGAGCCCTCGTCCCGGCTCGCACTGCCGTCCTTGCCGTCCTCCGGGCCGTTCTTGGCGCCCGTGTCACCGTCGGCGGAGTCCTGGGCCCCCTGGGCCCCTTGGGCGCTCTCGCCGTCCTCGTCCTGATCCACCTCCTCGGCGGACCGTACCCACGCTGTGACGACGGCGTGCAGTTGTTCGTCACCTTCCGTAGCGGAATCGTCACGCCCGTCAGGCTTTCCGTCCGTGGACTCGGACTCGGAGTCCGCGGAGCCGGAATCCGCGGCCCCGAAGCCCGCGGCCTCGACGGAGTCCTCGGCCTCCTCGCCCTCGGTCTGCGTGTCGCGCACCGAAAGCACCCGAGTGGCCGTGTCCACGCCTCCGCGATCGTTCGCGGAGGCCGTGGCCTTCGACGACGACGTGGACGAATCCGAAGTCGAGGCCGAAGCCGAAGCGGTTGACGACGGCGACGGTGACGAAGTGTCCCGGGTCACCGGCAACCGGGGGTCCCGCTTGCCGGCGGCACCCCCCTCGCTCCTGGCTTCAGGAACCGGACCCGCGCTCCCCGGCGTCGGTTCTTCCGACGACTCGCGCTGCTTCGACCTGTCGGGGGACTCGCCCGCCACCGATGCCTCCTCCATGCGCCGCGCGTCGCGCGTACGCCAACCGAACCGTGAAACCGTTCCGCCACCCACGACAGCGCTCCGCGGCGCTGTCCGAACCATCTACCAGTGTCCTGTGTGTGGACTTCCCCCCTGCGGTAGACGAGAACGACATACCTATCGGTTCCCTTACAAAGCAGTCACGTGCTCTCGACAGACCAATGTGAGAGGGGTCACCCTGTCATTCATCCACGCGGGGAGGCATGGATGGGCAGGAGCCGCAGAACACTTCCGGAAGAGCTTCTGCTGCTGGCATTGGACCCGACCACGGGTACCACTGCACAGCCGCAGTCGCTCGACCTCGGTCTGGCCGGAGCGCAGCTAGTGGAGCTGGCGCTGGCCGGACGGATAGCCCCAGACGGGGATCGTATCGCCGTGGTGGTACCACGGCCGACTGGAGATCCGACATTGGACTGCGCGTTGGAGTTGCTGCGAAGGCGCGGCGCTCCGGTCCGGGCGGTCAACTGGATTGGCGGGCCGCGTCTAGGGCTCCGCCAGACCTACCTCTCGCATCTGGAGCGGTGCGGCATGGTGCATGCCGTGGCCGGTCAGATGTGCGGGGTGCTGCCGACGACTCGCTATCAGGCGACGGACACCGAGATCAGCCGGGAGATCAAGGCCCGGCTGGACTCCGCGATCCGTACGGGCGTGCCACCGGACCCACGGACCGCGGCGCTCGCCGCACTGGCGCACGCCGTGGGCCTCGGCAAGCACCTGTACCCGGGGAACGAGGGTCGCTCCTCACGTTCCCGGTTGCGGGATCTGATCCGGCACGACCCGATGGGCGGCCTGGTGGCGCACGCCGTGATGGACGTGCAGAGCGGTGTGGCGGCCCAGCCGCGCCGCAACCCGGCCCCGGCAGGAGGCCGTCAGGTCGCCACCCCCGGCGGCAGGGGCGGACCGGAACCCGCCCGTGGTGTTCCGGCCCAACCGCACCACGGATCCATGGCGCGCGCCGTGGCCCATTAGGACCACTGACCGGCCACGGCACCGCAGGCCCGGTCACGGGAGCCGCTGTCCGAGCGGGGCGGAGAGAGTGCGTACTCTCTCCGCCCCGCTCGGCGTGCCGGAAAACCGTCACCGCACCGCTCCGTGCCGCTTCGCACTGTTCTGTGCCTCTCCGATCCGTGCCGCCGTCACCCTGCGAACCGGGGTGCAACCGCTGGATATCCGCTGTTCTCCAGCGGCAGGAAGCGCCTTGGTGGCAGTCTGCTCAACACCAGATACGCAAAGTGGCAAGTACGAGTAAGTACGAGGCACACAGCCGGAGGTGCACGTCCCGTGGCGTCCAATGTCAATCCCACCGTCAGGCGACGCCGGCTGGGCCAGGAGCTGCGCAGGCTCCGTGAGCTCAAGGGCATGACGGCGGAGGAAGTGGCGGAACGACTGCTGGTGTCGCAGTCGAAGATCAGCCGGCTGGAGAACGGCCGGCGCAGCATCAGCCAGCGTGACGTCCGCGACCTCTGCGGCGTCTACGAGGTCGCGGACCAGCGGGTCGTCGAGTCGCTGATGCAAATGGCCAAGGACTCGCGCCAGCAGGGCTGGTGGCACGCCTTCGGCGACATCCCGTACAGCGTTTACATCGGCCTGGAGACGGACGCGGAGTCGCTCAGGGTCTACGAACCCCAGATCATCACCGGTCTGTTGCAGACCGGGGCGTACGCGGAGGCCATCATCCGGGGCGGTTCGCCGGAGGCGTCGGAGCAGGAGAACGACAAGCGCGTCGAGGTGCGTCTGCGCCGGCAGAGCCGCATCACCGCCGAGACGGACCCGCTGCGCCTGTGGGTGGTCCTGGACGAGGCGTCGCTGCGCAGGGTCGTCGGGAACCGGCAGGTCATGCGTGAACAGCTGGAGCACGTGATGGAGCTGTCGCAGCAGCCGCACATCACCGTGCAGGTGCTGCCGTTCGAGGTCGGCGCGCACTCGGGCATCAACGGCCAGTACTCCATCCTGGAGTTCGCGGACGCGGCCGATTCGAGCGTCGTGTACATCGAGGGCGTGACCAGCGACCTGTACCTGGAGAAGCCGCACGACGTGCAGAAGTACACCGTGATGTACGAGCACCTGCGGGCCCAGTCCCTGAACGTGGAGCAGTCCCGCCAGTTGGTCGAGCGGGTCGCGAAGGAGTACGCGCGCTGACGCCCCGGCAGGACGGCTACGGCTCTCCGGTGGGCAAAGGAGCGGCACTGTACACCGCTGACATGCCGTGCTGGAAGTCTCACCTGGAATATGCCACCCGGTCGAGTGAATGGCTGCTCCTGTAGAGGATGTTGGCGAGTAGCGTCGATCACGCCAGCCGTCAGTGAAGGTTGGCGCAATCCGTTCTGCGGGTCCCTGCTGGAATGCGCAGCCCGGTGACAGCAACTCAGCAACTGGCTACGGAGCGAACATGGCAATTCGTCTGGGCGCCACGGAAACGTGGACGACGTCCTCCTACACCAACAACAACGGCGCGTGCGTGATGGTCAGGTCGACCACCGAGGAGGCACTGGAACTCGGGGACACCAAGATTCCCGAGGGTCCGAAGCTGGCCTTCCCCACGGACGCGTGGAGCGCTTTCGTGGCCTCGGTGAAGGCCTGAGAAGGCCACCACCATACGGGGACGGGCCGGCCCCGGGGACAGCCGGCAGAGGCGGTCGGAGGGCCGTCGGCAGCCCCGTCGGCAGCCCTGCCGCGACGGACTGCCTGCCGGCGGCACCCACCACAGGCCCGGTGCCACTCCCAGCACGGCTGGAGAGCCCTCTCGACGAGATCGCCGTCCTTGCCGAGAGGGCTCGGCTCGGGCCCATGTTCCCCAGCGGCGGCTTCGCTACCGCGCCGCTCCCATCGCGCAGTTCTCACCGCACCGGGAACGCCACGTCGCACACCGGATCCTCGGCCCCCGCGGCGTCCCAGTCCGCGAAGTACACCTCCCGGCAGGGTCCCGCGGCCGTCAGACCCTCGGCCGCCATCCACTGCTCCACCGCCTCGAACGCGGCCAGAATCTGCGGATGAGCCACCTGCGCCTTGGTGATCCGGGTACGGGCCAGCCGCTGGGCTGGCTCCACCCGCACCGCCGTCGACCGGGCCCGCCCCTGCGCCGCGGCCCAGGCCCGGGCCGCCGCCTCGTCGGCGACCGGCACGCACGCCTCGGCCGGGCCGTCGCTCTCCGTCGACACCTCGGAGTGATAGGCGACGAACGGCACTCCGGCCACGCCCCCGCACACGGACGCGGCCTCCTCCAGCCGTCCCAGCGCCGACCCGATCCACGCCGGCAACTCGTCCGCCAGCGTGTGCCGCGTCTCGGTGATCAATACCTGCCGCGGCACGTCCACCGTCTCGACCACGAACTTCCCGTACATCTCGGAACTCCTCCCGGAGAGTCGTCCACGGAGGTACTCGGCGAGTGTCCGCTGCCCGGCGAGCCGCGCCTCGACATCCGCCCAGTAGGCGGCGAGCCGGCCGGCCGCCACGACACCGTCGTCCGCGTCGACGACCTCGGCGATCCGGGCGAGCGGCATGTCCAGCTGCCGCAACAGCGCCACCGTCCGGGCCCGCTCGACCTGGCTCGTCCGGTAGAACCGGTACCCGGTGACCTCGTCGACCCGTGCCGGAGCCAGCAGCCCCAGCCGGTCGTACAACCGCAACGCCTTGGCCGACAGCCGCGCCCGCGCCGCGAACGCACCGATCCCGAGCAGTTCCTCGTCCACCGCGCCATCCTCCGCCGTCGGGCGGCCCTTCCGCCCGACGACCCGAACGCTCACCCCTGCCCCAGGGGCAAGGTCAACGTCCTCGACGCGCCCGAGACCGCTCTGCTCGAGGGAGTTCCGTCCGGCTAGCCGAGCGCGCCCTCGACCGCCGCCACGAGCTCCGCCGCCTCCGGCTCGACCTGCGGCGAGAAACGGGCGACGACCTCGCCGTCCCGCCCGATCAGGAACTTCTCGAAGTTCCAGCGGACGTCCCCGCGGTGACCCTCGGCATCGGCGAAGCCGACCAGCCGCTCGTACAGCGCGTGCCGCCCCTCCCCGTTGACCTCGACCTTCTCGGTCATCGGGAAGGTCACGCCGTACGTCGCGGAGCAGAACTCGGCGATCTCCTCCGAGGTGCCCGGCTCCTGCCCCATGAACTGGTTGCAGGGCACGCCGAGCACCGTGAAGCCCTTCGCCGCGTACTGCTCGTGCAGGCGCTCCAGCCCGGCGTACTGCGGGGTCAGCCCACACTTGGAGGCCACGTTCACGACGAGCACGACCTGGCCCGCATACCGCGCGAGCCCGGCGGACCCGCCGCTCAGAGCACCGATCTCAACATCGAGGGGGGAGGAACCGTTGGTCTCTTTGGTCTCTTGAGTCGTCATGTCCCGGATGCTAGCTCCGGGACATGACGAGACATGAAAGGGAGTGGCACACGCCACGCGACGCTCCCGTGCTACGCGGCCGCCCCCACGCCGCCGCCCCGTCCACCTCACCGGTGGGCCCGCCGACACGCCGGCACGCCGACACGCCGGCACGCCGAACACCGCGCACCGTCGGCCCGCTCGTCATCCTCCCGGGGACGACGAGCGGGCGGGAAGCCGATACGGTTCGGCTCCCCGCCCGCTCACCCGCTCACCGAGCGTCTTACGCCTTGCGCGCCACTCCGCAGTAGGCGTCCACGGCCTTCTCGTCGTGCTCGCCCGGCGCCCCGGCCTCGGGCCGCCACTCCGGGACCCGTACGACTCCGGGCTCCACCAGCTCCAGGCCGTCGAAGAACCCGGCGATCTCCTCGACCTCGCGTACGTAGTACGGCACGGCGCCGCTCGAGTTGTACGCGTTCGACGCCGCGATCATGCCCTCGCTCGTCGCCGTACTGTCGCTGATCACGAGGTAGCTGCCCGAGGGGAGCCCGGCCATGAGGCGGTTCACCAGGTCACGTGCCTGCTCGTAGTCGGCGACATGGCCGAGCGTGTTGAGGATCATCAGGGCGACCGGCCGGGACAGGTCCAGCGTCCCGGCGGCGGCCCGCAGGACGGACTCGGGGTCGTAGAGGTCGGCGTCCAGATAGTCGGTCCGGCCCTCGGGCGTGCTGGTCAACAGCGCATTGGCGTGGGTCAGCACGATCGGGTCGTTGTCGACGTACACGATCCGCGCGTCCGGAGCGACGCGCTGCGCCACCTGATGCGTGTTGTCGGCGGTCGGCAGTCCCGTACCGACGTCCAGGAACTGCCGTATCCCCTCCTTCCCGGCCAGGTGCGTGACAGCCCGCCCCAGGAACTGCCGGCTGGTGTGCGCCACGTCGACCAGCCCGGGGAAGATGTCCTTGATCTGCTCCCCGACCTCCCGGTCGACCTTGTAGTTGTCCTTGCCGCCGACGAAGTAGTTCCAGAACCGCGCCGAGTGCGGCTTCGTCGTATCGATGCGGGCACGTGTCTCGAAACCGGCGCTGTCCTGAGTAGTGTCCTCCGACACGGCTGAGCCTCCTGTGATGAGCGTGACCAGTGAGGCCAACCTAGGCGAACTCGCGGCGGAATCCTCCTGGTTGCCGTCAAACGGGGTGCCCGGCACACCTTCTTCCGGCCACCGCGGAACCTCCCCGACTCCGCCTGCCGGGGCGTCATGGGCGGTGCTCGAGGGCTGTCGTCAGGAAGCCGTCAAGGTCGTTCGGGCTGCCGTAAGGGAGCCATCAAAGGTGCTCGGGTCGCCGTAAGGAAGCCATCAACGGTGCTCGAATCCGGTCACTGCGGAGTTTTCCTCGTACGTGTCAGATTCCTCCCCGCACCTCTTAGGAGCTTGCGATGGCCGACGTGGCCTTCGTCGTCACCACGATCGCGGTGTTCGCGCTCGTGGCCCTCATCGCCAAGGGGGTGACGAAGCTGTGACCGCCGAGAACGTCGTCGGCCTGATCGTGGCCGTCGCCCTGGTGGGTTACCTCGTCCTCGCCCTGATCCACCCGGAGAGGTTCTGAGCCGCACATGAGCCCCGTCCTCGCCGGCCTGCTCCAGCTGCTCGCGCTCATCGCCGCGCTGGCGCTCGCCCACCTCCCTCTCGGCAATCACCTGGCCAGGGTCTACTCCTCCGGCACGCACCGGCGTGTGGAGCGGTGGATCTACCGGGGCGTCGGTGTCGACCCGGACGCCGAAATGCGCTGGCCCGCATACCTGCGCGGCGTGCTGGTCTTCTCGGTGGCCGGTGTCCTCTTCCTCTACCTGCTCCAACGGCTCCAGGGCGTGCTGCCGGGCTCGCTGGGCTTCGCGTCCATCGACCCGGACCAGGCGTTCAACACCGCCGTGTCCTTCGTGACCAACACCAACTGGCAGTCGTACTACGGCGAGCAGGCCATGGGCCACGTCGTGCAGACCGCCGGGCTGGCGGTGCAGAACTTCGTGTCGGCGGCGGTCGGCATGGCGGTCGCCGCGGCGCTGGTGCGCGGTTTCGCCAGGTCGCGTACCGGTGAACTGGGCAACTTCTGGGCCGACCTGGTCCGCGGTGTCGTCCGCGTCCTGGTGCCGCTCGCCGCGGTCGCCGCGGTCGTGCTCGTGGCCGGCGGAGTGATCCAGAACTTCTCCGGCATCCACGAGGTCGGCCAGTTCGTCCATGGACACGGCACGGGCGGCTCGCAGGAGTGGAACGGCGGTGCGGTCGCCTCGCAGGAGGCCGTCAAGATGCTGGGCACCAACGGTGGCGGTTACTTCAACGCCAACTCGGCCCACCCCTTCGAGAACCCCACCCCGTTCACCAACCTGTTCGAGCTCTTCCTGATGCTGCTGATCCCGTTCTCGCTCCCGCGTGCCTTCGGCCTCATGGTCGGCTCGGTCAGGCAGGGCTACGCGATCCTCGCGACCATGGCCACGATCTGGGCCGGTTTCGTCGCCCTGATGATGTGGACGGAGTTCACCCACCGGGGCCCGGCCCTCGAGATCGCGGGCGGCGCGATGGAGGGCAAGGAGGTCCGCTTCGGGATCGGCGGCTCGTCGATCTTCGCGGTGTCGACCACCCTGACCTCCACGGGCGCGGTGGACTCCTTCCACTCTTCGTTCACCGGTCTCGGCGGCGGCATCACGATGCTCGGCATGATGCTGGGCGAGATCGCGCCCGGCGGTGTGGGGTCCGGCCTGTACGGCATGCTGATCATGGCGGTCGTCGCGGTGTTCATCGCCGGGCTGATGGTCGGCCGGACCCCCGAGTACCTCGGCAAGAAGATCGGCGGCCGCGAGATCAAGTTCGCCGCCTGCTCCATCCTGATCACCCCGGCACTGGTGCTGGTCCTCACGGCCGCGGCGATGGCCCTGCCCACGCCGGGCCACTCGATGACGAACAGCGGCGCGCACGGCTTCTCCGAGGTCCTGTACGCCTACACCTCCGCCGCGAACAACAACGGCTCGGCCTTCGCCGGCCTCGACGCCGACACCCAGTGGTTCAACACCACCCTGGGCCTGGCGATGCTGCTCGGCCGTTTCCTGCCGATGGTGTTCGTCCTGGCGCTCGCGGGCTCGCTGGCGCGGCAGATCCCCGTCCCGGCCACCGCGGGCACCCTGCGCACCGAGAAGCCGCTGTTCACCGGCCTGCTGGCGGGCGCCGTCCTGATCATCGCCGGCCTGACCTACTTCCCGGCGCTCGCGCTGGGTCCGCTCGCCGAGGGGCTGGCGTCATGACCACCGACACCCAGAACCACGAGGACCCGATGTCCACAGCCGCTCCGCACCGGACGCCGCACAGCGACGGACCCGCCGGGCCCGCGTCCAGCGGGTCCGCGCCCGCCGTATCCGCGACGGGCGACCGGGTCGGCGCGGGCCTGTTCGATCCGAGGCAACTGGTCAGGTCGCTGCCCGACGCCTTCCGCAAGCTCGATCCACGCCTGATGGTGAAGTCGCCCGTCATGTTCGTGGTCCTGATCGGATCCGTCCTGACGACGGTGTTCTCCTTCCTGGACCCGGGCGACTGGTTCGGCTGGACCATCAGCGCCTGGCTCTGGCTGACCGTGCTCTTCGCCAACCTGGCGGAGGCGGTCGCCGAGGGCCGCGGCAAGGCACAGGCCGACACGCTGCGCAGGGCCACCACCGACACCGTCGCCCGCCGCCTGGCCGGCGGGCGCGAGGAGCCGGTGCCCGGTACCGCACTGCGGATCGGTGACCTGGTGGTCTGCGAGGCGGGCGACATCGTCCCCGGCGACGGTGACGTCGTCGAGGGCGTCGCGTCCGTCGACGAGTCGGCGATCACCGGGGAGTCGGCACCCGTCATCCGGGAGTCCGGCGGCGACCGCAGCGCGGTCACCGGCGGAACGACGGTCCTCTCCGACCGTATCGTCGTCAGGATCACGACGAAGCCGGGTGAGACCTTCATCGACCGGATGATCGGCCTGGTCGAGGGCGCCGCACGGCAGAAGACACCCAACGAGATCGCGTTGAACATCCTGCTGGCCTCGCTGACCCTCGTCTTCCTGCTCGCCTGCGCCACCCTGCCGCCGCTCGCGGACCACGCGGGCGCCCACCTGACGACGGTGGTGCTGGTGGCGCTGCTGGTCTGCCTGATCCCGACCACGATCGGCGCCCTGCTCTCCGCGATCGGCATCGCGGGCATGGACCGTCTGGTGCAGCGCAACGTGCTGGCCCTGTCGGGCCGTGCGGTCGAGGCCGCCGGTGACGTCTCCACGCTGCTGCTGGACAAGACCGGCACCATCACGCTCGGCAACCGGCAGGCAGCGGAGTTCGTGCCGGTGCGCGGGGCGACCGAGGCCGAGCTCGCCGACGCCGCCCAGCTCTCCTCGCTGGCCGACGAGACACCCGAGGGCCGCTCCGTCGTCGTCCTGGCCAAGGAGAGGTACGGGCTGCGCGAGCGCCGGCAGGGCGAACTCGCCGGCGCCGCATGGGTGCCGTTCACCGCGCGGACCCGGCTGTCGGGCGTCGACGTCGACGGCCGCAAGGTCCGCAAGGGCGCGGCCGGTTCGGTCGTCGCCTGGGTCGGGGCGCGGGGCGGCACGGTGGCCGAGGACGCGGAAGCGACCGCCGACCGCATCGCCGAGGCGGGCGGTACACCGCTGCTGGTTGCGGTCGAGGACGACCGGGGCGCCCGTGTCCTGGGCGTCGTCCACCTCAAGGACGTCGTCAAGGAGGGCATGCGGGAGCGGTTCGAGGCGCTGCGCCGGATGGGCATCAGAACCGTCATGATCACGGGCGACAACCCGCTGACCGCCAGGGCGATCGCCGACGAGGCCGGCGTCGACGACTTCCTCGCGGAAGCCACCCCCGAGGACAAGATGGCGCTGATCGAACGGGAACAGGACGGCGGCAAGCTGGTCGCGATGACCGGCGACGGCACGAACGACGCGCCCGCGCTGGCCCGGGCGGACGTCGGTGTGGCGATGAACACCGGTACGTCGGCCGCCAAGGAGGCCGGCAACATGGTCGACCTCGACTCCGACCCGACCAAGCTCATCGAGATCGTGGAGATCGGCAAGCAGTTGCTGATCACGCGCGGTGCGCTGACGACGTTCTCCCTCGCCAACGACGTCGCGAAGTACTTCGCGATCATCCCGGCGCTGTTCGCGGCCGTCCACCCGGGCCTGGACAGGCTCAACATCATGGGCCTGTCCTCGCCCGACTCCGCGATCCTGTCCGCGGTGATCTTCAACGCGCTGATCATCGTCGTGCTGGTCCCGCTCGCCCTGAGGGGCGTGCGCTACCGGCCGGTGAGCGCCGACCGGCTGCTCCGCCGCAACCTCGCCGTCTACGGCCTCGGCGGGCTGATCGCCCCGTTCATCGGCATCAAGATCATCGACCTGATCGTCTCGCTCATCCCCGGGATCGGCTGAAGCACATGAACATCTCCGTACCCCACACCGCCCGGCTGCTCGGAGCGGGTCTGCGCGCCCTTCTCGTCCTGACCCTGGTCACCGGCGTCCTCTACCCGCTGCTGATCACCGGCCTCGCCCAAGGGCTGTTCCCCGGCAGGGCGAACGGCTCGAAGACCGAGGCGAACGGCCGGGTCGTCGGCTCGGCGCTCATCGGCCAGTCGTACAACCTGCCGCTGAAGGAGGGGCAGCAGACCCCTGAGCCGGACCTGAAATGGTTCCAGGGCCGCCCGCAGAACGGCCTCGGCGCCAACAGCGTCAACACCCAGTACGACCTGATCCTCTCCGGAGCCACCAACCGTTCCGCGGACAACGCGGAACTCGTCCAGTGGGTGAGGGACGCCAAGGCCGCCGTCATCAGGGACAACTCCGTCGGCGGATACACCGTCAAGCCCTCCGACGTGCCCGCCGACGCGGTCACCTCCTCCGGCTCCGGCCTGGACCCGGACATCTCCCCGGCGTACGCGGACCTCCAGGTCCACCGGATCGCCGAGAGGAACGGCCTGCCGGTCGGGCACGTCCACCACCTCGTCGACGAGCACACCGAGGGCCGCACCCTTGGCTTCCTCGGCGAACCCCGGGTCAACGTGCTGGAACTGAACATCGCCCTCGAACGACTCGTGACCGAACACTGAGGGCGGGCACGGGCACGGGCACGGGCACGGGGTCAGGGACACGGCACGGGAGCCGACGTCCGCAGAACCTTTCACTCGCACGGGCTGAAATCTGTCATGGCTGATGTAGACATGCCTCCGCGAGAGGGTTAACGTGTCTGCTGTATCCAGGAAGTCAGCGAGGCGCGGCAGGCATGAACTGCCCGCAGGCATCAAAGGTTGTGGCACGGCGGTGGAGCGGTGGGGCCGGAGTAGGCTTTGGGTCCCCTCGCTGGTCGCCGGGCCGGGTGGCCTCGTGAGGGCCGCCGGCAGTACGCAGGACCCGCAGTACCAAGAGGTTTGTCAGAAGAAAGAGAAAAGGAGGCGAACGCCATCAGGATCGCCCGGGCGAGAACGGTTCGCTCGGGTACCGCAGGCCCCGGAACGGAAGGTGGTCCCACGGTCACTCATCCGCGATCCCCGCACTCTCCGCCCCTCTTCGGGGGCTGGTGCGGAAACAGGAGGCCGGCCTCGTAGGAAGCCGGTCGATGGTGTTACAAATCCCTCGGGGCCTTGGTGCCGTACGGCACCAAGGCCCCTCGACGCATTCCCCCATCAGAGGTGCAGATGACCGCAGACACACCGCTCGACCGCATCGACGACGACGACTACCCCGCTTACACCATGGGACGGGCAGCAGAGATGCTCGGTACCACGCCCGCTTTCCTGCGGGCTCTCGGCGAGGCCCGGTTGATCACGCCCCTGCGTTCCGAGGGCGGCCACCGCCGCTACTCCCGCTATCAGTTGCGTATCGCTGCCCGCGCCCGGGAGATGGTTGACCAGGGCACCTCCATCGAGGCGGCTTGCCGCATCATCATCCTGGAGGACCAACTCGAAGAGGCCCAGCGCATCAACGAGGAACTGCGACGCGGTGATGTCGGGGCCGGCCACAAGGCGGACGCCTGACCTGCGCCTTCCATCGGACGGGAGCCCCGCCGGGTCCGGAGCCGACAACCGCCGGTCGGGCCGGGCGTCGCAGTCCGGCCGGGACGGCGGCCCGAGGAGACGCGGGGCCGGTGCCGTCGTGTCGATCTTCGGACCGGCGGTCGCGACTCCGACTCCCGCCGTCCGATCCGCACACGAGGTACTGGTCGCGCAGACCACGGCTCGCAAGGCGCCCCCTGCGCCCTCACCGCTGTCCTGGCACCGGCTCGCGGTTCCTCCCCGTCGGTCAGATGGACAGGGGGGCGCCGAGCAGCGCGGAAGCCCGCTGGAGCGGGTCCACGATCCTCGCGGCTGCCGCCTCCGCGGTCTCTGCGGCCCGGGGGGCGGTGCGACAGGTGAAGCCGAGCTGGGCCATGGCCCTGAGGACTTCGCCGCCGCTGAAATCACGGCGGTCCTGGCGGGTGATGACCTGGCCGACCTGCTTGGCGGGGTAGTGGCGGCGCCCGATGATCACGGAGTCGCCGGTGACCGGCTCGGGCTTGACGCCCTTCATCGACTCCAGCACGCCGGCCTTGGTGAGCTCGAACGGAAAACGGGCGATGACACAGCGCACGATGCCTCACAAGGAAAGGAAGAGGAGAAGAAGGGGGACCGCCCGTGGTGGGGCGGTTCCGGGTTCCGGATCCAGGGTTCTAGGCCGCCGCGTCGGAGACGGACCGCCGTGCGGGCGCGCGCCGGGCCGCCGGAACGGAGCGGCGCCGGCCGCGTGAGGTGGTGCCGCGCTTGGGGCGTTCGACCACCGGTGCGGTGATGACGACCGGGATGCCGGAGGGGGCCTGGGCGCCGGTGATGCGCTGCAAGGCCTCCGCGCCCGCCCGGACCTGGGTGGTCTGCGGGACGATGCCGGCCATTGCCATCAGGCGGGTCATGGCGCGGCGCTGGTTCGGGGTGACCAGAGTGACGACACTGCCGGACTCACCGGCGCGGGCCGTGCGGCCGCCGCGGTGGAGGTAGTCCTTGTGGTCGGTCGGAGGGTCGACGTTGACGACGAGGTCGAGACTGTCGACGTGAATGCCGCGCGCGGCGACGTTGGTTGCCACCAGCACGCTGACGTGCCCGTCCTTGAACTGCGTCAGCGTACGGGTGCGCTGCGGCTGCGACTTGCCCCCGTGCAGGGACGCGGCCCGCACCCCGCTGTTCAGGAGGTGCTCGGTGAGGCGGTCGACGGCGTGCTTGGTGTCCAGGAACATGATCACGCGGCCGTCGCGTGCGGCGATCTCGGTGATGGCCGCATTCTTGTCGGCACCGTGGACGTGGAGCACGTGGTGCTCCATCGTCGTGACCGCGCCGGCCGACGGGTCGACGGAGTGCACGACGGGGTCGCTCAGGTAGCGGCGCACGAGCAGATCGACGTTGCGGTCGAGCGTGGCGGAGAACAGCATGCGCTGACCCTGAGGGCGGACCTGGTCGAGCAGGGCGGTGACCTGCGGCATGAAGCCCATGTCGGCCATCTGGTCCGCTTCGTCGAGGACGGTGACCAGGACCTGGTCCAGCCGGCAGTCGCCGCGTTCGATGAGGTCCTTGAGGCGGCCGGGGGTGGCGACGACGATCTCGACGCCGCGGCGCAGCGCGCCGGACTGCCTGCCGATCGGCATCCCTCCGACGACCGTGGCCAGGCGCAGCTTCACGGAGCGGGCGTACGGCGTCAGCGCGTCGGTGACCTGCTGCGCCAGCTCACGCGTCGGCACGAGGATCAGCCCCAGCGGCTGCCCGGGCTCCGCGCGCTGCCCGGCCGTACGGGCCAGCAGGGCCAGCCCGAAGGCGAGGGTCTTGCCGGAGCCGGTGCGCCCCCGGCCGAGGACGTCACGGCCGGCGAGGGAGTTCGGCAGCGTCGCGGCCTGGATCGGGAACGGGACGGTCACGCCCTGCGAGCCGAGCGCGGCCAGCAGCTCCGCGGGCATGTCGAGATCGGCGAAGCTCGCCACGGCGGGCAGCGCCGGAGTGATCGTCTTCGGGAGGGCGAACTCACCCTGCAGCGCGGCGGGGCGGCGGCTGGGACCGTTGGAACGCACCGGTCCGCCGGAGCGGCTCGGGGACGATGAGCCGAACCGTTTGCCGCTGCTCCCGGGGGCGGCGATGCCGTTCCGGGTACGGGAGAATCGGTCGTTCGTGCGTGTGCGGTTCATGCGGGACCTTCCTTGATGCGGCACATATCAAGGAATTCCCGCAGCAGTGAGCAGCATGGAGAATTGCAAGAACGGCCGAATGGGGCGCGAAATAAATCGTGCGCCATGATGTGATCGGGAGGGGAGGTTCTGACATCCCCGAAAAGGGAATCCGTGTGCGTAAGCCCGCGGATTCCGCAGTTGTCCCGCAGGTGAAACCACTGCGGAACGTGCATACAGCTGGGGCCCGCACCCCGAAGGATGCGGGCCCCAGCTGTAAGTGTGCGTCGACGTCAGGCGGGAACGATGTTCTCGGCCGTCGGGCCCTTCTGGCCCTGCGCGATGTCGAAGCTGACCTTCTGGCCTTCCTGAAGCTCACGGAAGCCCTGGGCAGCGATGTTCGAGTAGTGGGCGAACACGTCGGCGCCGCCACCGTCCTGCTCGATGAAGCCGAAGCCCTTTTCTGCGTTGAACCACTTCACGGTGCCAGTAGCCATGTCTTTTTCTCCTTCGGGGCAGTGAATCGGCATCCGCACTGTGCGGATGCCGCGTCGCCGCGATGATCACCCCGCCCGGAAAAGACCGGCGCCAAAAGGCACTTCCAGTGGCGAAAACGCCGACTGAGAAGGACTTGGAATTCGGGAACCACAACTGCAACTGAGACCGACAGTAGCACGTTACGGCGGCCCGTGTGCGTGGAAGAATTCCGCTCCGGTCGTTACTGCAAGGAAACTGTCCGCACGGTTCCGTAAAACTCTCACTCCGCGGATACAGATATAATGGTGTCCCGGCCCCGCTGGTCCGTAAATTCCCTACTCCGGCCACGAAGACGAAGATCCGCACCGGTGAAGGCGGACAGCGGCGTACCGGAGCCGGGGTCGATGCGTTTCGGCCGCCGTGCCGGAGCGGCATCGCCGCTGCGGGCCCCGGCGGACCCTGCGGAGCGGTTCAGCCGCACGGGGGCAGGCCCTGGAGGCCGACCCTCCGCGCAGCGGTACCGCGCAGTCGAACCCCGTCGGCCGCGCGTCTTCGGCCGCCAAGGCGTTGAGCGTGTGACGTGCGGTCGCCCACTTCCGGGTCGGGAAGGGGACGGGCGACGTCGGCCTGAACCACCGCGCCGTCCGCGCAGTCCGGGTCGACCTGCCCGGCGACGGCGGTCCGGTCGATGCGGGTGCGCCGGGAGATCTCCCTGAACAGCGCGCAACCGTCACACGGGGCTCCGCCCGGCGATACTGCCGGCCGGGTCGTCGAGCAGGGCGATGCGGGCGGTGACGCGTTTGCCGACGGGCTCGCGCCGGACCGCGAGACTCTGCGCGACGGCCATGACGATCTCCAGCCCGTGCTGCCCCACCCGCTCGGCATCGGTGGCCCGGGCCGTCGGCAGGACCGGCTCGGAGTCCCACACCACCACCTCCACCACGTCCCCTGTGATACGCAGGTCCATCAGCACGGGGCCCGGTGCGTACTTGCGCGCGTTGGTGACCAGCTCGCTGACCACCAGCTGGGTCAGATCCAGGGCGCGCTGCGAGACGCGCAGGCCGTGCTCGGCCTGTATCCGGGTGAGGAAGTCCGCGGCGAGGTGGCGGGCCCGGGCGATGGACGCACCCTCCCCTGCCAGAGCCACTGTGGTCTGCAAAGCCGGCCGGTCGGGCCGGTCCGGCGTGGCTCCGTCCTCGCCCATGGGCACAGGTTCCATCCAATCGCCTTCGCTTCCCGGCTCACACCCCCGCGCATACCCGAGTTCGCGCTGGTACACGCCCTGCACACCCCCGCCGGGCTCCCTTCCCCAGCGGCGGAGCATCGTCCTAGCCGTGCGGGGCAGCACTTCGGGCGGAAGGTCTGATGTGCAAGTATCACCGACATGGCCGAGGAACCAGCACCGGACAGCGAACGAGCCGGGCAGCCCGGCGGACTGTCGGTCACGACCACCGCCGCCGACGGCATCCGCGTGATCCACCCGACCGGGGAGATCGACCACCACACCTGCGGACAACTGCAGCAGGCCCTGAACACACTCACTGCCGACCGGCCCCGCGTGGTCGTCGACCTGAGCCGGGTCACCTTCATGGACTCCAGCGGCATCAACATCCTCATCGCCGCCTACAAGAACGTCACCGCGGCCGACGGCTGGATCCGACTCGCCGCACCCACCGCCCCCGTGCTGCGGGTCCTCCAACTCGTCCGCGTCGACGACCTCATCCACTGCTACCCCGACCTGAGCCAGGCCCTCGCCCCTTGACCACGCACACTTCCCCCGGGCACCGGACCGGAGGGGAGGCCGGGACCCGACGCGGCTCGTCATACGCGCGTCCACGGCGGCCCCGCCGGGTGACAGGACACACCACAGACTGAAGAGCCCCTGTCAGGGTCGTTACCCGTACCGCGCGTACGAAGACCCTCCCGCCCGTGGGACGGAGGGACCTCCGACCAGGTGCTCCCCCATGCCCCTGGCGGGATTCGAACCTGCGACACCTGTTTGGGGAGTTCGATCCGAACGCGGCCCGGCGACGTCCCCACACGGTCGGGTCGAACGCACCAGGCCGGGCTTGGGCATTCGCGTCCGGTGCTGTTGATGTCACCTGCGGATGTCAGCCGGAGCCGGAGCCGGATCGCGGCGACGGCGACGGCGACGGCAACGGCAACAGCACGGCGACGGTGCGGTGGAAGACGTAGGCGTTTGCCCCTTCCCTGTCCCGGCCGGGCATCCGACAGCGGATCCGGGAAACAAGTCCTATAGGTGACTTTCCATATCCATATGGTTGCTAAGAGTGGCGGGGCTGCGGAGTGGTCCATAACGTCGGGAGCATGAGGAAATACCAGGCCACATGCCTTAGTTGCGCCATCGCACCCCTTGTCGTCGGCATGGGTGCCCTCGCTCCGGCCGCCTCCGCCCAGAGCAGCCCCGAGCAAGTGGTCCGTCCGGGCCAGTCCCTCCAGAAGGCCGTCGACGCGGCCACACCCGGAGCCACCGTCATCCTGGCGCGGGGCACCTACCGCGGAAGCGTCACGATCACCAAGCCGCTGACCCTCCGGGGCGCGGGCGAGAAGACCGTGATCGTGCCCGGAAAGGAAGAGGAAGCAGGAAGTGCGTGCGCCAAGGCGGGGAACGGCATCTGCGTCACCGGCACGGACGAACAACCCGTCACCGGGGTGCGGATCCAGTCGCTGACCGTCGAAGGGTTCAAGAAGAACGGTGTCTCGGCCACGCGCACCGACCAGATGGAGGTCCGCCGGGTGACCGCCCGGGACAACGGCCAGTGGGGCATCGCGCAGGATCGCTCCACCCGCGCCTCGTTCCGCTACAACACCGCAAGCGGCAACGGCGACGCCGGGCTCTACACCGCCAACGTGTTCGAGGCCGACGCGGAGAGCAAGACCTTCGACACCCGTGGCACGGTGATCAGCGGCAACCGCCTGACGGGCAACCGGATCGGCATGACCACCCGTCGGCTCGGGAACCTCACCGTCGAGCACAACGTCGTCACCGAGAACTGCGCAGGTGTCTTCGTCGTGCTGCCGCGCACGGTGGGCGACCTGACCGTCCGCCGCAACGCGGTCTACGAGAACAACGCATACTGCCCCGCCGCCGCGCGCCTGCCCCACCTCCAAGGGGTCGGCATCGTCCTCGTCGGTACGGAGAAAGTACTGGTGACGCAGAACGCGGTCCACGACAACGTGGGTGACTCGCCGTATTCCGGCGGGATCGTCGTGTTCGGCAGCATGGACGGCGTCTCCAACGACCGGAACGTCGTCCGCGACAACCTCGTGCTGGGCAACAGCCCGGCGGACCTGGCCACCCGCGACGCCAAGGGGAAGGACAACACGTTCATCAACAACGTCTGCCAGACCTCCGAACCGGCCGGTACATGCTGACCGGTGGGGCCGCGGCGGCCCGGGACAGCCGTCTCCGGGAGACGCCAGCGCGATGACCACGGGACGACGACCACGGGTGGACTGAACGTTTGGCGGGGGCTTACGGCTTGATGGCACCGGCCCCTGCCGAACGTGCCGCTGCCCTTGGGCGACTGGTCAGTGCCCGAGGAGAGGTCGAGTCTGCTCGTCTCCGGCACGACAAGGCTCGGCTCCCGACCCCTCGGTTGCGGCTCACGGCGCGGGACCGGGCAACTGCCCGGAAGGCTTACGACGAGGCCGCAAGTCAGCGACCGGCCTTTCGTACCGGCCGGCCCGATGGATGCGAACGCGGGAAGCCGCCCTCCAAGCTGGATGAGGAGGGCGGCTTCGCCGTCCTCCGGGACGCTCCCGCCGGTCTCGCAGTCGTCGTGCGACAGGAAGAGGTACGCCATGCGCCGCAGCTCGCCGACTTCCGCGGGGGACGGGCACCTGCCCGATGAAGTCCAGCGGCTCCCCGGTGTCGTGCGGGCCCTCGGCACCCTCGACGGGACGTGGCAGCAGCATGCCCGGACTGCAGCCGCCGGCTCCGACGGACCCTTCGGCGTCTCTCCCCTGGACTCCGAGGGGTTCACATGCCGGGGGCGCGGAAGGTGACCTGCCGGCGGGTGGCCTCGTCGATCTCGTCGAGGGTGAGGAGAGGGGTGGCCCGGGTGCGGAGGGCTCCGCCGGCCTTGACGGTGAGGCTGACGGCGGCCATGGAGACCGGGTCGGGGAAGTCGACGATGAGCACGATGTCGTCTTCTCCGAAGGCGAAGTACATGGCCTCGACCTGCCCGCCGAGGCCGGTGACGACCTGGTCGACAGCGGCGCGACGGCCGCTCGCGCCTTCCTTGAGCAGCCCTTTGGTGCCCTCGGGCGTGTAGGTGGCCTGGATGAGGAACTTCGGCATGGGGATGCTTCCTGTCCATCGCTTGTCGGGTGTGCAAGGGACTTCCCGCTGTCACATCGGCCGCTGCTCGCGGACGACCGAATTCACTCGTTGGAACCCGAGCCTTGTTCCACCGACCGCTGTCGAGGAGCTGTGAGAGTGCCGAGCTTTTGCTGCCCGGCTCGCCGAGCACGCCATGACGCGTCGCACGGCCGCAACGCAAGGCCGCACGGCCGCAACGCAAGGCCGCGCGGAAGTGACGCGGGAAGCTGCGGGCCGTCATTCATCAGCGGACCAGGCCCGCTCCGAGCCCCCTGCCGGCGGAGAAACCGCAGGTAGCGGCTTGAGCAAGCCGAGATCGCCATCGCCCCTCGCTGCGGCCGACCTGGTACGAGGGAGCCGATGCGGCGAGGGCGCCGGCGAGAGGTACGCCGGGGCTCCTGGTGTACATGCGGAGTTCACCGTGGGAACCCGAGCCGGCAACCGAGCCCTTCACGGAGATCGTCACGGTATGCCCAGCCCCGTCAAGTCGAGCACCGGTGCGGCGGCCAATTACGCTGTCGAGCCGCTGTCAGGAGCCCGTCGTCATGATGGACAAGCCACTCCCGAGACGTGCCACCACTGTCTCCACCGACCGCGTCGGCGGGGCGGACCGGGCCAGGAATCCGTGGTGGGACAACGCCCGGTTCCTCTCCGCCGCGCTGATCGTGATTCTGCACACCGGCGGCAGCCTCCTGGCGCGAGAAGAAGTACTGCACTCCTTCCACATCGCCACCTGGGCCTTCCGGGTGCCCGCCTTCGTCATGCTGGCCGGTGTGTTCAGCAGTGCGGGGCCCCTCGGCCCCCGTTCCCTGCGCACCCTGCTGCAGAGCATCGTGCTGCCCGCCCTCGCGTTCAGCTTGCTCTACTCGCTGGAGAAGTACTGGATGGGCAACGAGTTCATCGTGCATGTCGTCCAACTGCCGTGGACTCTGTGGTTCCTGATGTCCCTCTTCTTCTGGCGGCTGCTCCTGCCGCTGGTGGTCCAGCTGCGTCACCCCCTGCTCGTCACCACGGGCGTCGCCCTCGCCGTGGGGTACGTCGAGGAATTCGGGTTGGCCTTCTCGGCGAGCCGCACGCTCGTCTACCTCCCGCTGTTCTACCTCGGCTGGCGGATCGGCCAGGGCTTCCTGAACACCTGGTTCACCAGCCGCTGGAGCCTGTTCGTGGCGGCCGCCGGGATCCTTGCCTCCTGCGCCGTGGGGTGGCTGTGGCACAGGGACATCAAGGGCAACTGGCTTTCCATGCGCCATCCCTACTCCGTCGCCGACCCGCTGAGCCTGGAATGGGCCTGGGTCATCCGACTGCTGGTACTGGCCTCGGCCGCGGCCCTGGTGCTCTGTCTGCTGCGGCTGATGCCCCGGCGACGGCTGCCGCTGATCACCACGCTGGGCGCCGGCGGGTTCACGATCTACCTCCTGCACCCGCTGGTCATCTTGCCGGTCCGGGAACTGGGCTGGATATCACGGGTGAACACCCCGGTCGAGATCGTCGGCCTGGTGCTGTGCGCGATTCTGCTGACGATGGTGCTCGGATCCCCGCCGGTGCGCCACCTGGTCCGTCCGCTGACCCGGCCGTCCACCGGCTGGCTGTTCGCCCCCGCCACGCCCGGGCCGCAGCAGCCGGAGCGGGTACCTGCCCACGTGCCACCCGTACCGGAGCCCGTGCGCACCCCGTAGTCCTCCGCGGCGGGCCCCTCGTCACTCTTTGGATGCGGCGCCCCCCAGTGAGGGTGTACGACACGAGGCCGGTGGAGTCCCCACGGCCCAGTCAACCGACGGGCTGCCGTCCATCAGCCGAAGGACGGCAGCCCACGCCGGGCACAAGTTCCAGGAACCAGCCGCATCCTTATCAGGTCGATCAGGGGGAGTCGGGCACATCGGCTTCAATGGGCTGGACGACCTCCTCACCGTCGTACCGGTCACCCGCCCGAAGGTGCCCCACGAAGGTTGATGCCAGGGCGCCGGTGCGCTGGGAGCGCAACGGACTTCGTGGTGCGAGCGCGGCGCGGACGCGATCATGTAGAAGAGCCGGTTCGGAGGACCAACTCCCTCGAACCGGCCCTTGGGCACTGTGCCTCCGGCAGGATGCGAACCTGCGACACCCGCTTCAGGAGTTTTCCTGATCAAGGTCCTGATCTGGGTAAACGTTGCTTTGAGCGCGTCTGGCCCGGGAAAACAGGCTATGGCCGCCATGCCGCAGGAGCGGTGTTTCCTCGGTGTGTTCTCGGGGTCAGTTCGCGCTGCAGGAGATCGTTGGCCAGGTCCGGTTGCCGTTGTGCTGGATGGTGACGCCCCAGTTGTTGCCGTTGCCGTTGGGTTTGGCGGTCAGTACCTGGGAGCTGGGGTAGGTGGCGCTGACGTTCCAGGTGGAGAGGACCTTCGCGGGGGAAGGGATGTTCATCGTCGCGGTCCAGTTGCTGGAGCCGGTGACCGAGACGTCGAGGTTGTACCGGTCGCTCCACTGCTGGCCCGCGGACAGGGTCGCGCTGCATCCGCCGCTTCCGCCGCCACCACCGGAGCCGCCGCCGTCGGGTGCCACGGCGCGGCCGGTCTGCGGCGAGATCATTCCGGCGCACAGGCCACGACCGGCCAGCCCCTGTGCGATCCGCGGAATCGCGGCGAGCGAGTTGGCGGACCAGTCGTGCATGAGGATGATCTGGCCGTCGGTGAGCCGGGCGGCGGCCTGCACGATCGCGTCGGTACTGGCGCCGTTCCAGTCCTGCGAGTCGACGTCCCAGATGATCTCGGTCAGACCGTACCTGGCCGCGACCGACTTCACCGTCGAGTTGGTCTCGCCGTACGGCGGGCGGAACAGTTTCGGAGTGCCGCCGCCCGCGTTCGCGACGGCCTGCTGGGTCCGGGAGATCTCCGAGTCGATCTGAGCCTGGCTCTGCTGAGTCAGGTGCGGATGGGTGTAGCTGTGGTTGCCGACCCACATGCCGGCATCGACCTGGGCCCGGACCTGCGCCGGGTTGGCTGCGGCGTACTGGCCCTGGTTGAACATCGTGGCCCGCAACCCGTTCTGCTTGAGCGCGTTGAGCAGGTTCGGCGTACTGCCGGACGGTCCGTCGTCGTAGGTGAGCCCGACATATCCGTTGCAGGCCGCGGCCTGGGCCGGGGCGGCGTTGACGGTGAGGGTGCTCGCGGCGGCCATCGCGACGACGGCCAGCCGCGTGACCAGGGAGCGTAGCGAGAGATGCGGTCCGGTTCTCATGCGGAGTGGTCCTCCTTCAGCATCGTTGATTCGCGGGTCAGTTCGCGCTGCAGGAGATCGTTGGCCAGGTCCGGTTGCCGTTGTGCTGGATGGTGACGCCCCAGTTGTTGCCGTTGCCGTTGGGTTTGGCGGTCAGTACCTGGGAGCTGGGGTAGGTGGCGCTGACGTTCCAGGTGGAGAGGACCTTCGCGGGGGAAGGGATGTTCATCGTCGCGGTCCAGTTGCTGGAGCCGGTGACCGAGACGTCGAGGTTGTACCGGTCGCTCCACTGCTGGCCCGCGGACAGGGTCGCGCTGCATCCACCGCTTCCGCCGCCACCACCGCCGGAACCGGTGCCTCCCACCGTGATGTTGGAGCTGCCGCTGCTCTGGTATCCCTCGGTCGCCATGATCATGTAGTAGTTGAAGGTCCCCAGGGGCATTCCGGCGCGGGTCCAGGCGTCGAAGTGGTTGCCGGTGGTGATGGTTCCGCCGGTCCGCTTCGACTGCCGGACGCTCCAGTACTGGTCGAAGGTGCGGGTGCCCTCGACGGACGGGGCGTTGTACCGCGTCGTCTTGTAGATGTCGTACGTACCGCCGTCGCTGGTGACGGTGCCCATGAACGTTCCCGTGGGCCGGTAGGTGCCCCAGTTGTCGACGATGTAGTACTCGACGAGCGGGTTCGACGTCCATCCGTAGAGCGTCAGGTAGGCGTTGCCGGACGGATTGAAGGTGCCCGAGTAGGTCACGGCCCTGCGTCCGCCGTTGGCCCAGCCCTTGCCGGCGACGAAGTTCCCGGTGTTGCGCCAGGAGGTGCTGTAGGTGCCACCGGAGCTCAGGGTCATGGAGACCGTGCCGGGTGCGTCGGTCCAGAACGAGTAGTAGTAGCCGTTGTCGGTGCCGGTCTGGTTCGTGGTGACGACCGTGTCGGCGTGGGCGGTGCCGGGCAGGGCTACCGAGGCCACAGCGACCAGCACGGTGGTGCAGAAACTGCTGATGAGCAGCCTGAAGCGGCTGAGTGGCCCGAAGCGGCCGTGTCTGCGGCTCGCGTGGTGTGCGGATACGTCGTTCATGTGCGTGCTTCCTCCTCGTCCTCGTGAGGCCGGTGGGGGATCAGGCAGCGTGACACGACCCTGCGGAGCAGGTGACGGCGACCGCTTGTGCGTCGCGCGACGCGGCCGGACTTGGCCGGTCGCGGGGGTGCTGGGCGACCGGAGGACCGGGGCACGGTGGCGACCCGGCTCGACAGTGAGGGAGCGCTGTCGATGGCGAACAGTTTTGATGTGGGCCCGTCAACTGTCAATAGTTTCGGTAGTGATCCCAAAACATTCGCTCACGGCGGACTCTTCGGGTGTGCGTTTTACCTGGTCTGACTCATGCGCATCGACCGAATTGAAAATTGATCACTGAATCCATCAGATTCGAGAGCGAGATGAGGGATCGATCATTCGAATGTTTCGAATCTCTTTACGATCTGTGGCGCGAAGTGTGGGTCGGGGTCGGGCGTGATCGTCGTCGGCCCGTCATCGCAGGCGCCAGCCTGTTGGCGGCCGAGCCCGGACCCTCGCCGGTGAGCGCTCAGTGGCGAACGCGCAGGGGGTGCGGAGTGCTCCCTGGCCCGGCGACTCGGCCGGTGAGCGGATTCGTCGCGTCCATGACATGAAGGCCACCTGGCAGCAAGACCGGGCGTGGTGGGGAATGGCTCTGGGTGTACGGGTCCGCTCGCCAAGGGTGCCGTGAGGTGGCGAGAGGCGTGCCTCGGGCGTGTGCGGGAGTCCCGCTTGCCCTTCTCGCAGGGAGCGCTGCACATGGTGTGCAGGCAGTCCGGTCCCTCTGTCGGGTGAGCGATAAGCGGTGAACAGGTGGCCTGGGGACGTGGACCCCAAGGGGACTCTGAATCGCGAAAAGGAGCCTCCTGTTCGAAAACGGGAGGCCCCTCAACCCCTCTTGCCTGCTGCACAGTCTGTGCCCCCGACAGGATTCGAACCTGCGACACCCGCTGTGGGGGAGAGGCTGGGATGCCTTGCCGGTGACCTGCGCTTCTCTGCTGTACACCTTGGGTGACTTGACGGGTATGGGCGAGGTTGTTTGCGGCTGGTGAGGGCGCTGGGGTGGGTGTCGCCAGGGCCTGTTCACGCTGGGTGAGGGTGGCCCCGACAGAGGGTGGCGCGTGCCATGAAAAGTGCGATTTCGCCGGTTCCAGCCACTGCGATCAGCCGCAGGTGATCGGTTGCTGTTGCTCATTCGGGCGCACACCTTGTGCGCGTTTCGGCCGCGATGCCCAGGATTGGCCTCGCGATGTGTTCCCTCATGAAGGTGAAGGGCTATGCCGACGTATGTCACGTTGCTGAACTGGACCGATCAAGGCGTCCGAAACTACAAGGACACCGCAAAGCGTGCCGAGGCCTTCGCCGCAGCGGCGCAGAAGCTCAAGACGAAGGTCCTGAACCTCTACTGGACCGTCGGTTCGTACGACCTCGTGGCCGTTGTCGAGGCACCCGACGACGAAACCGCCACCGCGGTGCTCCTGCAGCTCGGCGGAGTGGGCAACGTCCGTACGACGACCCTGCGGGCCTTTGAGCGAGAGGAGATGGATCGCATCATCGCCAAGACCGCTGGCTGAGGGCATGTCGGCCTTGATTCCAAAAGGCCCCGGACCTTGATGGGTCCGGGGCCTTTTCTGGTGCCCTCGGCAGGATTCGAACCTGCGACACCCGCTTGAGGAGTTTCCCGGGTCAAGGTCCTGAACTGGGTAAACGCTGCCTTGAGTGCGTCTGGCCTGAGAAAACACGCTTCGGTGGTTCTCGTATGTTCACGGGGTTTCCCGGCCTCATGTGTGCTGAATCCGTTCCGCCGGGTCGAAGCCGACGCTTCCCGGCGGTGGCGCTGCCGTCGCGAACTCATCGGGTGCGTTCGCACGGAGTGGCTGCTCAGCCGCGACGAAGGGATCTCGCACGCGGAAACCGCGAGACGCCCGAGTAGGTCATCACGGTGGTGGTTCTCGGACCGCCGCGACGTCCTGCTCCCGGCTCGGTAGCAGACGACCCAGCGCCAACCGTGCCACGCGCGGCCAGTCGGCCGCCGCTCCGCTGCCTCGCAGCGTGTGAGGGCGGCGGCGTGGCACGCGGACCCGGAGTGCACCGGGCGCGCTGCGGCACACGACGGGTGACGGCAGGACGACGTGTTCTCCGTCGATGCCGACCGGGAGGGTGTCCCCGCCGGCTTCGACGACGACTTCTTCGGCGTTCAGCCGGATGAGCCCCCCGGAGCGTGGACCGCGCACGATGCGCGCTGCCTCAGCGGTGTTGCCGACCCGCACGCACACCAGGCCGAGGAGCCCCGAGTCCAGCCGCTCCCTGCGCCCCGGACGGGCCGCGTCGACGGCACGTCCGTAGGGGTTGTTGCTGATGAGCAGTGCCTGGAGCCCGTCGATGTGCGTTCGGCCGGCCCGTGTCCGCAGGCTGAGCGCGTCCTCGCCGGTGAGGAGGCCGGGGAGGGTGCGCAGGGTTGTGCGCGTCTTGGCATCCCGGTACGCGGGGTCGGTGACGACGGACGCGTACGTTCCGAACGAAGCGTTGTTGACGAAGACCCGGTCCGCGGCGTACCCGAGGTCGATGCGGAGTTCGACGCCGTCGCTCAGGGCTTGCAGGGCCGCAGCCGGATCGTCGCGGTCGAGGCCGAGATCGAGGGCGAAGTGGTTGCGGGTGCCCGCGGGGATCACCACGAACGGCAGGTCGTGGCGCGCCGCGACCTCGGCCACCAGTGCCTGGGTGCCGTCGCCTCCCGCCACCGCCAGCAGGTCGGCTCCCTCGGCGACGGCCTGCCGGGCCAGCTCGGTGACATCCTGGCCCGCGTCGAGCAGGACCACCCGGCAGCCCGCCGCCCGCGCCTTCTCCGCCAGCCGGAAACGGCCCACCTTGCCGCCGCCGGAGCGTGGATTCATGAGGATCCAGGGGGCGCGGGGTGCCGTGACGACAGCCTGTTCGGAGGCGGTGCGACCGGGTGCCAGGGCCGTACGTGCCGCCGTGACGGCCAGCGCCCACAGGACCAGGGACAACAGGGCCGGTCCCAGCAGGCCGAACGCGGCGTACAGGGCGAGCACGGTGACCGGCGCGGCCACCGACAGGACTCCCCCGAGGACACGGAGCACACCTGTGTGTGCCAGGACCCACCACACGCCGACGGCGGCGAGCGCGAGCCCCGCGATGCCGACCAGCACCCACAGCACGCTCCGCAGCCCGGCGACGACGAGCGGCACCAGGATGCTTCCGAGGAGGGCGAGCAGGGCGAGGCGGGCCGGTCCGGCACCGCCCTCGCGTACGGTCGCGGCCCCTGCCTCACCCGATCCCCTCGGGCTGCCTCCATGTCGTCCCACCTGTCGGCCTTTCTCCTCGCGCTCCCGGGCACGCGCCGGCCTCGCCCTCTCTCACGCCGTCCGCGCCGTGCCGGGGCCGCTTCACACGTCGCGCGGTGTGGGCTCCCCGGACAGGTCGAAGAGGTTGCCGCGCGGGACCACGCACAAGGCCCAGATGATGAAGCCCGAGATGGTGATCATCACGACCGACCACAACGGGTAGTACGGCATGGAGAGGAAGTTGGCGATGATGACGAGTCCGGCGATGGCCACGCCGGTGACGCGCGCCCACGGCGCGGTCCGGAGCAGCCCGATGCTGACGATCACGGCGATCGCGCCCAGGACGAGATGGATCCAGCCCCAGCTGGTCAGGTCGAACTCGAACACGTAGTGGGGTGTCGTGACGAAGATGTCGTCCTCGGCGATGGCCATGATGCCCCGGAGGATGTCGAGCAGGCCGACGAGGAAGAGCATCACGGCCGCGAAGACGGTCAGGCTGTTTGCCCATTCCTGCCTCGCCGTGTGTGCCGGACGGGTGTGTGTCGCGGTCATCCTGCGCCTCGTTCCGTGGTGTGCGGGTGCTCAGCGGCCGGGGGCGCGGGAGGTGGAGTCCGGGTGTTCCGCCGGGCCGTGGCCGGTCAGGACCAGTTCCTTCGCCCTGCGGAACTCCTCGTCCGTGAGGGCGCCTTGGTCGTGGATCTCGGACAGCCTGGCGAGCTCGTCGATGCTGCTGGGCCGGCCGCCGGCCGCGGTCTGCCTGATGTAGGCGTTGAACTCCTCCTGCTGTGCGCGTGCCTGGGAGACCTCTCGGCGGCCCATGTTCCTGCCGCGGGCGATCACGTAGACGAACACGCCCAGGAAGGGCAGGACGATGCAGAACACCAGCCAGCCCGCCTTCGCCCAGCCACTCAGCCGGTCGTCGCGGAAGATGTCGGTGATGATCCGGAAGAGCAGGACGAACCACATGATCCACAGAAAGAACCAGAGCATGGTCCAGAAGGTGCTCAGCAGCGGGTAGTCGTACGCCAGGTAGGTCGGTGAGCTCATGTCCGTCCTCCGTCCCGGGCGCTCGCCCGGCAGCGGTTGCGTGCCGTCTTCAGCGTGCCCACGGCAAGCACCGGGCGGCCTCACCCGACGCGGGTGAGTGTGCGCACTGAGTGAGGCGCCATCGGCGGACGGGTTCCTGCCCTCGGATCAGGGGCCGGACTCCTCGTGGCCACGGGGTGCGGCGGCCGCGAGGATCGCCAGGCCCACCAGGACGGCCAGGACGACGCCGATCACGAGCACCACCGCTCCGACCGTGGGGTGGTTCCAGAGCACCAGCGCCAGCACCCCGGCCGCGAAGACGCCGCCGGTGGTCCACGCCTGATGCTCCGCCAGCCAGTGCCCGGTGGACCCGGTGCGCACTCCGGCGCGGCGCAGCGCCCGGCCGGCGGCCGTCATGCCCCGTCGCGCCGTCGTGCGGACGGCGCGGGCAGGGCGTCCGGGACCGTACAGGTAAGCCACCAGTGCAGTGATCACCGAGACGACCAGCAGGGTGCGCGTGCTGTCACGCAGGAAGCGGACGAACGTGTCGTAGATCGCCGCCGCCGCGTCGGGCGGCAGCGTCGCGGGCGGAACCGAGTCCAGGTAGACCCGTCGGACCACGGCCAGCGCGACGAGCAGCACCGCCGTCATCACGCCGACACCCGCCCCGGTGATCATCAGCATCACGCGGTGTGCCGGGGCGGTCCACACGGCGAGCGCGGCGAGTACGACGGTCAGGACGGGCAGCCACATGCCGAGGACGTCCAGCAGCAGCATCGTGTCCTGCGCCTTGCCCAGTTCCTCGGTCTGGAACAGCGTGATCGTCCGGTCGGTGTCCGGGATGGCGGCCGCCTTGTCGAAGCCCGCGTCGACGAGCCGCTCCCGCACCTGGTCGACGACCTCTCCCACGTCCAGCCGAACGGTGTCGCCCTCGGTGCGCACGGCAGCCGTGCCGGCACCGGTGAGCATGGCCACCACCGCGGCGTGCGACCGCCGGTTGGCGCCCTCCCACACCTGCTGGAAGGCATCGCTGGTGATCACGCGGCTGACAGTGCGCTCCACGGTGGTCCTGACCGCGTTGCGCAGCGGGACCTCGAGGGACTCGGCCCCCTCCACGACGCGCGGTGGTGCTCCGGATTCCTGGAGGGCCTCGGCGAGCGAGTCCGTCACCGCCGCGACGTCCGCGTTCTCCACCACGCGGTCCGTGAGCCGGTTGATCACGGCCTCCTGCACGGCCGGGTCGGACGCCAGGGGCGCGACCGTCTCCACGTACCTGTCGGTGTCGGAGACCGTGTCCTGGACCCAGGCCGCGACGACGGCCAGGGGAGCGAGCAGCAAGGTCAGCAGCAGGAGGACCGAGGAGCCCGCCAGGCGTACCCGCCGGTGTCGCACCGCCGCGTGACGGCGCAGCCGCTCGTACTCCGCTCGTTCGTCGGCGGTGAAGGCGCGCTCCGGGTCCGCGGCTCCGTCGGAGTCCGGCGGGCCCGGGGCCGTGGCCGGGTTCATGGGTGCTCCTCCGCGGCGGTCGCGGTGTCAGGCCGTCGGGGCGGGCATGTGCGGCCCCGTGGGGTGCGTCCTTCGGAGCGCGGCCCGCCACGCGAAGGCGACCACCACCTCGGCCAGGCCGAGCAGGACGAGCCACAGGCCGAGCAACCGGGTCAGGGCGCGGGCCGATTCGGCAGGCAGGGCGAGGACCACGATCCCCGCGACGATGGCGAGTACGGCCATGCCCAGGACGACGCCACGGTGCGGCAGGTCCTGGGCAGCGAGGGCCGTGTAGAGGGTGAGGACGCCGGAGACGAGCCAGACCACCCCGACGATCAGAGAGAGCGCGGCGATCGTCTGCAGCGGGTTCCGCAGGCACAACACCCCGGCCAGGACGTACAGCACGGCCAGGAGCAGCCCCGGGAGCCGCTCGTGCCCCTCCCGCGCGAAGACGGCCACGAACCGGAACGCCCCGGTCACCAGCAGGTACAGGCCGATGAGGACCGCCAGGGCGTGCAGGGTCGCCTCCGGCCAGACCAGAACCAGGACGCCGGGCACCAGCGTCACGACGGCCGAGCCCAGGAGCCAGGTCCATGAACGGCCGAGCCGCGCGAGTGCGCGTGCGGGATCGCCCATCGGATCGAGGGCCGCTCCGCCGGACTGGTGTTCCGGCCCGGTACGCGATGCCGGACCACGCGACATGGCCATGACTCCTCCTCGCATGATCGGTCGGTCGCTTCCGGATGCGCCGACGGGGCGGTGCACGTCCGGCGGTGCGCGAGGACCTGACCGATCCAGGGTCACGTCTGTCACCGGGTGCCGGGATCACCCACCACGGGTGGTCCCTCGACGCCGGCGTGGCCGCGAGGCGGGAGTCCCCGGGCGCCGGGCTCGCCGGCTCGTCCGGTCCGTCCGACCCGTCCGACCCATCCGGCCCGCCGGCTGGACGGAACGAAGAGGCACGAGATGAGCCCCGGGCACAGCCCGCGCGGAGCGAACCCCGTCCGGGCCGTCCCTGGCAGGGGCCCACGTTCGCTCGGGCGATCCACTCCCCTCGTGGCCCACCTGGGCGACAGCGACCGCTTCGACCGCGTGCTCGCGGAGATCGCCCGGTCCTGCGCCGACCAGAACGAGCGGGACTTCGAGGCGCTGGGAGCCACCTGCAGCTCCGGCCGGATCAGGCAGAATCAGGGCGGATCAGGCAGGATCAGGGCGGAACGGCACCGAGGCTCCCGCCCGGTCGCCACGCGGGGGGATCCGGCCGTCCGGCCCCGCGCATCGCCCGGTCCCGTCACTCCGGAAGCTGTCGCATCTCCACGACGCGCAGTCCCAGTGACTGGCAGCGCGCCAGCAGCCCGTACAGGTGCGCCTCGTCCATGACCGGGCCGAACAGGACGGTCTGACCGGACATCACCGCCCGGCCCAGCTCCGGGAAGGCTTCGGCCAGCGTTTCCGACAGATGTCCCTCGACTCGGATCTCACAGCGCACGGGCTGTCCTCCCACGGACTGCCGGTGACGGGCGAACGGCGCCCTTCCTCTTGATCCTCCACTCCCTGCTCCCTCCGGGCATCACCCGATACAGGTGACCCTTCACCCGGCTGCGGACACCGGGCCCCGCGTTCTCAATGCTTCAGAATGATCTTGAAGGAGATGATCAGCAGGCCGAGCAGCAGATTGACCGACGCGGTGGCGGCCATCAGCCGCCGGGAAGCACCGTTACGGTGCGCCGCGGCCACGGACCAGCCCACCTGCTCGGCCACGGCGACGGCGAGGGCCAGCCAGAGGGCGCCCCGCACGTCCAGGCCCAGGAGCGGGCTGAAGGCCACCGCGGCGGCCGGCGGGAGAGCGGCCTTGACGATGGGCCACTCCTCACGGCACACGTGCAGCACCACCCGGCGGTCCAGAGTCCGCTGCGCCAGCCGCGCCCCGAACAACTGGGCGTGTACGTGCGCGATCCAGAACACCACGCCGGTGAGCAACAGCAGCAGCACCAGCTCGGTGCGGGGGAACGAGCCCAGCGAACCGGCGCCGAGCACCACGGAGGCCGCGAGCATGGATCCGTAGACGCCGCCCGTGTAATCCGCGTGGACCCGGCGCTCGGCACGGCGCGCCCGCCGGTCCGTGGCCGGGCCGGCCCTGGTTCTGGTTCTGGACACGCCTGACTCCCTTGGTCTCAACGCGTTGGACCGGTCACTTCGGCCGGGTCACCGGCGTTCGGCTGCCGCGGACGGCTGTCCCGGGCGGTCGGCAGGTGCGGTGTGACCAGCAAACTGGCGAGAGCGATGCCGCCGGTGGCCAGGATCGCCGCCTTCAGGCCGGCCAACTGCGCGGAGGCGTAGGAGTCCGCGACGGCGTCCACCTCGGACGGCGGCAACCCGGCACGCCCGGCCGCCGAGCGCACCTGCTCGGTGGAGACGAAGGTGACCCCGGCTTCGAGGGAGACACCGACCTGCGTGCGGGCTTCTTCGGACAGCCGCGGGTCGTCCGCCACCTGTGTGGTGAAGGCGTGGGCCAGCGCGCCGATGAGGATCGACCCGATGAGCGCGGTGCCCAGCGCCGAGCCCAGGTTCTGTGCCGTGAACTGGAGCCCTCCGGCCTCGCTGCGTTCTTCCTCGCCGACGCCGGACTGGATGACGTTGCCCAGTTGCGAGGCGAGCAGGCCGACGCCCACGCCCAGCAGGGCCATGGCTCCGGCGAACTGCGCGTCGTCGATGACCGGGTCGATGGTGGCCAGCAGCCACACGATGGCCGCCGCCAGGATGATCAGGGCCAGCCGGACCACCCGGCGCGGCCCCCACACCCGTCCCAGTGGGGACGCGGACAGGGAAGTCACGAGCATGGTGACGGACACCGGGAGCAGGCGCAGCCCCGTCTGGAAGGCATCGAACCCCTGCACCACCTGCAAGTACAGCGGGATGGTGAAGAACAGCCCCAGGAGGATGAGGTTCTGGCTCAGCAGTGTCAGCAGGCCGGACCGCAGCACGGGCCTGCCCAGCAGGGACAGGTGCACGAGAGGGTCGGCGCCTCGGCTGTCGCGCCGCCGCTCCCAGGACCGGAAGACGGCCAGGACGGCCACCCCGGCGCCGACGACGAACAGCGTCGGGGCGAAGCCGAACACGGTGAAGGGAGGGTTCCGGGGCTGCACCCATCCCCACGTGCTGCTCTGCAGCACGCCGAGCACGCCCAGCCCCAGTCCGGCCGCCGAGAGCACGGCACCGACGCCGTCCAGCCGGGGAGGCGGGCCGGTCCGGACGGGCGTCGCGATCACCCGGCGGCACAGCAGGACGGCCACGACGACCACGACCTCGCCGGCGAAGACCAGCCTCCAGGTGAGATACGTCGTCACCCAGCCGCCCAGCAACGGGCCGACCGCGATCCCGGCGCCGGCGAGCCCGCCGATGACCGCGTAGGCGACGGCCCGGTCCCGCCCGCGGTACGACTCCGCGACGAGGGCGGCCATGGCCGGCAGCACCATCGCGGCTCCGAGTCCCTCGATGACGGACCAGCCCAGCGTGAGGACCCCCAGCGTGGGGGCCACAGCGGTCAGGGCCGACCCCACGCCGTAGACGACCAGCCCCAGAAGGAACATGCGGCGACGCCCGAAGATGTCCCCGAGCCTCCCACCGATGATCATGAACGCCGCCATGACCAGTGCGTACAACGTGATGACGGCCTGGATGGCGGTGACCTCCGTGTCGAAGTCCTCGACCAGCCGGCTGATGGACACGTTCATGACGGAGGTGTCCAGGACCATCAGGAACTGGGCCGTACCGAGAACGATCAGAGCCCGCCAGTGCTTCACGCTGTCCACCTCGCTGAGTCGGCCCGGTACGCCGGTACGCCGGTACGCCTGTACGCCGGTGGGGCAGGCCGGGCAGCAGCCGGCGCCCACCGCTTTGTCCATCGCACCCGAGGCGCGCGCCCCGTGCCTCACCCGCCACGGGGGAAGGGCCGTGCCCGGTGGTATCCGATCTTGATCATCAGGGCCCCTGCCGGTGGTAGCGCAAGGCGATCGTCAGCGTCCGCGACGGAGGGTCGGCGACCGGCCGGCCGGGCACGCCGAGGACGGCGAATTCGTGACGGTGGCGGGCGCACTGATCGCCACCGGCGGTCTCGCGGCAGCGTGGTTCTTCTTCCGGCTGCCCGGCACCCCGGAGGAGTTGGCGGCCGGCTACCACCAGGCCGCCAGGGTCGCCGCCATCGGCCTGGTGATCGCGGGAAGCGCCTTGCTGGGCCGTCGTCGCACCCGGGCCACGGCCGCCGAGGAGACGACCGAGGAGACGACCGAGGCGGAACGCGCCTGACACCACCGGTTGGTGAGCGACGTCGGACGCCGGTGACTTCCCGAATCCCGCATGGCCTCGCAAGGTGCCGGACTTTCCGACGGCCGGCCTCGGGACAAGGGTCGTACGACCTCGTGATCCGACCCTTTCGTCGACCTTTCGCAGATCGGACGGGGAAAGGACGACGGCTGTCGGCGGTCGGCTGGATCTCCCCTGCTCAGCTCTGGGCAGGGAACCTGGTGAGGGCGCGCCCACCACGACATCTCCGGATCGGATCCCGCGATCCGATCCCACCCTTCGACGGCCCCATCACGGCTGCGCTTGCTGGGATACGGAAGCCACTGCCCCTCCCAGACTGCCGTCCGACCTCGTGGTGTTCCCGCTTCCGGCTGATGAAGGCTGGGGCGGAGGAGGCAGGCGATGACACCACGAGTGATGGCTACGACGTCCGGCGCGGGCAGGCCGCCGAGCGAGGGCCGTGCCGGCCGGCGGTCGCCGGGCCGGACGCGGTTCACGGGTGTGCTGCTGATCGTGCTGTCCCTGATCCCGGCGGCAGCCTGCTACGTGGTGTTCAGCTGGTGGCTGCCCTCCGACAGCGACCGCTACCGGGACTACCGCGCGGCCGAGCCGTGCTCCTCCCGTGCGAGGGAGCAGGCGCGGACGGACTGCCTGAGCACCTGGCACCTCACCGTGGAGGAGACGGTGAACAAGCCCGCCGAGAAGGGATCCTCCTACATGGCGACCCTGACGGACCAGGACTCCTGGCGGGGAACCGTGTCCTTCGGCGACCCCGGGCCGCTCCTGGAGCGGCTCGAGTCCGGCGACCAGGTCACGGCCACCGCCTGGCGCCGCGACATCGTGGTGCTCAGCAAGGACGGTGTACGGCAGAACACCTCGGAGGCGCCCCGCGACGAACTCCAGATGAACGCCGCCGTCGGCGTGCTCGCCGGGCTCGTCGCGGCTCAAGCACTCGTGTTCGGTGCGGTGCGTCTGGTCAGGCCCCGTGACTACGAGCCCTACACCTGGAATCCGTACGGCAAGCGGCTGCTCCTCACCACCATCGCGGTCTGTTTCGGGGTGGGCCTGCCGGCGGTGTGGATCGGCATCCCGTGGTGGACCGTGCCCGCCGTCGCCGTACCCGTGGTGGTGTGCGCGGCGGGGCTGATGCGTCCCCGCCCGAGCCGCAGCGCCGAAAGCGGAGCGTAACGGCTCACCGGAACGCCTGCGCCGGGAACTTCCGGTCCACCCGCCTGATCGCGCACTCGATCCCCGCCGCCCCGGCGCGGTACTCGTCGACAAAGAACGCGGAGGACGACCTCGCCGCGGATACGGCCGCGCGCCGTCCCCCGTGTTCATACTCCACCTCGAAAGGCATCGTGCCGTCGCACGCGCGGCGGTCCACGAATGACCCGGTGCGGTCCCCGTTGCCGGACAGATAACATCACGGCTCGGCATGGCTCCCAGCAGAGGCGACGATCATGGATTCGGCCGAGACATCTCCGCTCACAGCGGGCGTCAGCCTGCGCGAGTTGCTGATGGCACTCGGTGATTCGCTGGTGGAGGTGCAGGCCGCTCCCGCCGGATTGGACGTCGAGATCCGCGGCGTTGCCCTGCTCGATCCCGAGGACCCGTCGACCACTCAGCCGGGCGAGCTGGTTCTCGTCATCGGTGCCCGTGGCCGAGCCGCTTATCCCGCACTACGGGCCGCCGGGCGGCACGGAGCCGCCGGCGTCGTGGTCAAACTGGATGGTCCCGGCCAGGCTGCGGGCCTCAGTGAGATTGCCGCCGAGGCCGGGGTCGCCCTGCTCTCGTTGCGCAGCGAAGCGCGCTGGGAACGGGTGAACGCGCTGGCCCGCGCCGCCCTCGACGACGCGCTGCCGGGCCGCCCGGGCGAAGGGGCCGCGGAGGGCGACCTGTTCTCGCTCGCCCAGACCACCGCCATCCTCACCGGCGGCACCGTCAGCATCGAGGACGCCGCCAACCGGGTACTGGCGTACTCCCGCTCCACCGACTCCGACGAGATCGACGACCTGCGGCGGCGCTCCATCCTCGGCTGGCAGGGACCGGAGGCGTATCTGGCGAAGCTACGCGAGTGGGGGGTGTTCCAGCACCTGCACTCCAGCGACGAGGTGATCAGCATCGACAGTCATCCCGAGCTGGGGATCCGCCGCCGGCTCGCGGTGGCCATCCGGTCCGGGGACCGGCAACTGGGGACCATCTGGGTGCAGGAGGGCTCGACTCCGCTGTCCGAACGCTCGGACCAGGCACTGCTGGGAGCCGCCCGGGTCGCCGCGCTCCACCTGGTGCGCCGTCGCCGGGAGCTCTCGGAGGGACTGACGTTCACCCGGACCCTGCTGGCCGGACTTCTGGAGGGGAACACCGGGCCGCAGCCGCTGGCCACCCACCTGGGATTCGACGCGACCCGTCCGGCCGCTGTCCTGGGCTTCTCGTACGGAACCGCGGATGTCGTCGCCGCACCGGAGCTGACCCATGCCGAAGTCACCAACCTGGTCTCCGTGCACATAGCCGCCCGGCATCGCAGCGCACTGGTCACGCAGGTCGATCCCCGCATCTACGTGCTCCTGCCCCAGTTGCCGCGCAGCATCGACATAGACACGCTGCGCGGCTGGGGCCAGGAGATCACCGAAGCCGCGCGCCGCCACCTGGGCCTGCCACTGCGTGGCTCGGTCGGGTGCGTGGTGTCCGGCCTCGGGGACGCCCCGGAGTCGCGCCGGGAGGCCGACCGCATCCTCGACGCCATGCTGAGGGCCGATGTACCCACCGCGGTCGCCGCGCTGCCGGACATCCAGGCGGAAGTACTGGTCAGTGAAGTGCTGACGCTGCTTTCCGACCGTCCCGAGATACGGGATCCACGGCTGACCGCCCTCGTCGCGCACGACAGCCGGCACCAGAGTCGCCTGGTGGAGACCCTCCTGACCTACCTGAACTCCTTCGGTGACGTACGGGCCGCCGCCGCCCAGCTGTACGTGCACCCCAACACGCTGCGCTATCGCATTCGCCGGGCCGAGGAGCTGACCGGTCTCGAAATGAGTCGTCCCGATCAGCGTCTGCTTGCCATGCTCCAGCTGCGGTTGCCGCCGTCCACCACCTGATCCCGCTTCCTTCCGCATCGGCCGGTCGTACAGCCATCGGAGGCGGATTTGTCGTGCTGCACAAACACATCGCCTCATGACCCCCCATACGCTTGCGCAAATCCATCTCCGCAAGTGATGCGGACCGCCTCTCACGAGGAGACGGAGCGCAGCACCGACGTGCGGTGACCCCACCACCTGCACAGCATCCGCATACCGCGCCCCGCATCGTGAACGCTTTCGAGAACCCTCAGGGCCATGGCCGACCCCTGCCGGACCGGCCTGCTCGCCCCCGCCGCCGAGGCGATCCGGAGATCCGGATCTCCGGTGATCGGTGAACCAGTGACCCGGTGAACACGACAGCCACTCCCCCCGCATGACTCCCCAACCCCACTTTGGACGGATGTCGACATGACTGCACGCGCCCCTGACTCTCTGGCCCCCGCCACCGCTCCACCTGCCACCGCTCCACCCGCCGGCGGTCAGCCCCCGGAGCAGTCGGGTCTGAAGGCCGGTCTCAAGAACCGCCATCTGTCCATGATCGCCATCGGTGGTGTGATCGGCGCCGGCCTCTTCGTGGGCTCCGCCTCCGGTATCACCGCCGCCGGGCCCGGCATCCTGCTGTCGTACGCCCTGGTCGGAGCCCTGGTCGTCTTGGTGATGCGGATGCTCGGCGAGATGGCCGCGGCCTATCCGACCTCCGGTTCCTTCTCCGCCTACGCGGACCGGGCGCTGGGCCGCTGGGCCGGGTTCTCGATCGGCTGGCTGTACTGGTTCTTCTGGGTCGTCGTGCTCGCCGTGGAGGCGACCGCGGCTGCCGTGATCCTGGAAGGGTGGGTGCCGGCCGTACCGCAGTGGGCCTGGGCACTGATCGTGATGGTGGTCCTCACCGCCACGAACCTGGTCTCGGTCGGTTCCTTCGGCGAGTTCGAGTTCTGGTTCGCGGGCATCAAGGTCGTCGCCATCGCGGGCTTCATCGTCCTCGGCGGTCTGGCGATCTTCGGTGTGCTGCCCGGCTCCGACAACGCCGTGACAGGATTCGGCAACCTCACCGAACACGGCGGCTTCCTGCCGAACGGTCCCGGAGCGATCCTCACCGGCATCCTGCTGGTCGTCTTCTCCTTCATGGGCAGCGAGATCGTCACCCTCGCCGCCGCCGAGTCCCCGGACGCGCAGCGGGCGGTCGCGAAGGCCACCAGGAGCGTGATCTGGCGGGTCGGCCTCTTCTACGTCGGCTCGATCCTCGTCGTGGTCTCCCTGCTGCCGTGGAACGACCCCGCGATCGAGGAGAAGGGGTCGTACGTCGCGGCCCTGGACTCGATCGGCATCCCGCACGCCGGCGAGATCATGAACTTCATCGTGCTGACCGCCGTGCTGTCCTGTCTCAACTCCGGCCTCTACACCGCCTCCCGGATGGCCTTCTCCCTGGGCCAACGCGGCGACGCCCCGCAGTCCTTCGTACGGACGAACGCGCAAGGTGTCCCGCAGGCCGCGATCCTGGCCTCCGTGGCCTTCGGCTTCGTGGCGGTCGCCTTCAACTACCTGTGGCCGGACACGGTGTTCCAGTTCCTGCTGAACTCCTCGGGCGCGGTCGCGCTCTTCGTGTGGCTGGTCATCTGCTTCTCGCAACTGCGGATGCGGGGAATCATCCTGCGCGAGAACCCGGAGAAGCTCGTCGTCCGGATGTGGCTGTTCCCTTATCTGACGTGGGCGACGATCGCGATGATCTCGTTCGTGCTCGTCTACATGCTCACCGACGACAGGGAGGGCGGCGGACGGAGCCAGGTGCTGCTCTCCGTGCTCGTGGCCGTGCTGGTGATCGCGGTCTCGTTGGTGCGGGAACGGATGCGCCCGAAAAGCACCGAGGACGCGGTAGCGCCCCGGTAGCCGCCGCGGATCGGGCGTGACCGCCCGCGTTGACGTCGGAAGCGGATGTCGAAGGCCCCGGACCATGATCGGTCAGGGGCCTTTCGCCCGGTGCCCCCGGCAGGATTCGAACCTGCGACACCCGCTTGAGGAATTTTCCCTGGGCGGGGATGTGACCTGCGGAGATGCGGGCCGCGATGTGTCTGACCGGGGGAAACGCTCCTCCGTAGTTCTCACGGGTTCACGGTGGTTCCCGTCCCCGTGTGTGCTGAATACGTGCGGCGGATGCCGTCCGATGAAGACATGGGTTGCTCGGGGAGCCGACGAGTGGCCGGAGTGAGGTGCGGGCGTCTCGTCACACCTTCTCGACTCGCACGGAGTGTCCCGCGAGGAGTTGATTCATGTCGTCGGTGTCGGAGGTGAAGACGGTCGTCTGAGCTCCCTGTGCGGTTTCTCGCCCGGCCACAGCCGCCAGAATGGCGTCGATGGCGTATTTGTGCCCATGCAGACCGGCCGCCTTCAGCATGTCGCGGGCCATGGCGATCACCTGATCGTCCGTGTGCACGATGCGGATCCGGGACAGCGCCCAGTTCCACAGCGCCTGCCTCGACGTTTCGCAAGGATCCCATGCCTCCAGGGTCGTGAGCGCCGAGGTGACGATCGGGATGTCGAGCCGCGGGGCTGTTTTGATCAGCGCAGCCATCTCCCGGTCGCCCTGAACCGCCTTGGAGAGAGCCTCGGAGTCGAACACGAAGACGCGCCGGCGCGGTCGGTGCAGCTTTGCTCGGGCGGTGCGGCTCACGCGGCCTCGTTCGCACGCGATCGCTGCTCGTCATGCCAGCCGTCGATGGCGGCGATGCGGTCCAGCGCCGCTTGCTGTTCGTCGTCCGTCACGGCGCCGTGCTCTTCCTCGAGACGGTCGGCCAACTCGCGCAGTCGGTCCATCGCGTCCTGATGGGCGGCGGCGGCCGCGATGTAGCCGGACACCCCGCGTGCGTCGACGCGCTCCTTGATCGATTCCACCAGCTCTTCCGGCACGGTGATGGTGATCTTCCGAGTGGCCATACTTCAAGTATGCCATGTTCCGTGTGGCGCGGCCTGGTCTTCTCGAGGAGCCGGCTCCGCAGCGTAGTGGTGTGTGAGGTGCCGTCGTTCGCCCACGTTGGTGTCAGGCGCGGATGCCGAAGGCGCCGAGACCATGGCGTCTATGTGGCACCGATCATGAAACAGGCCCCCCGTCCGAACAGAACGAGGGGCCTGGAACTCTCTTACCTGTGGCGCAGGTGGTGCCCTCGGCAGGATTCGAACCCGCGACACCCGCTTTGGGAGCGAGGTTGGGGAGCCGTTGGCACGACCTGCGGGTTTCCTGCTTTTGGCTGTATCCGTTGGCCGTACCCGTGCGTACCAAGGCTCCCCGTGAGTCCCCGCCCGTTCTGGCGCACGAATGGCACGCCCCGAGATCCTGCACGGGGCCCTCTCGATGCGAACTACGGGCGGGATGATCGCTGTGGCCTGCCCGATGCGCTGAAGTGGAGCTTCCCAAGTAGGGTGGGACACACTAGGTGCTCATCAGCCGCCTTCCGCTGCCGGCCTCTCCGTAGCCCCCATGCGCGTCCGCTGCTGGTCGTGGTGTGACATTCCAAGTGCGGCTCGGGCACTGAATTCCCATGAAGTGCGGAGTTCCGGACAAGTGCTAGAGAGGCAATCATGGCCTTTGCCACTGCCAAGGACGGCACACAGATCCACTTCAAGGACTGGGGGTCGGGCCCACCGGTGGTCTTTTCCCACGGCTGGCCCCTGATCGCGGACGCGTGGGATCCGCAGTTGAAGCTGATGGCGGACAACGGCTTCCGGGTTGTGGCCCACGACCGGCGCGGGGGTGGACGCTCGGGCCAGTCCTGGGAGGGGAACGACCTCGACACGTACGCTGAAGATCTGGCCTCGGTCATCGAGGCCCTCGACCTTCGTAACGTCATCCTGGTCGGTCACTCGACCGGTGGGGGAGAGGTCACACGCTACATCGGCCGACACGGCTCGAGTCGCGTCACCAAGGCGGTTCTACTCGGCGCGATTCCCCCGTTGATGCTCAAGACGGAAGCGAACCCGGAGGGGCTGCCGATCGACGTCTTCGACGAACTCCGAAAAGGCGTGCTGACGGACCGTTCCCAGTTCTACAAGGACCTCAGTGCCCCCTTCTACGGCGCCAACCGCGAAGGATCGACCATCTCGCAGGGGATCCGCGACGAGTTCTGGCTCTGGAGCATGACGGTGGGCATCAAGGGTGCCCACGACTGCATCAAGGCGTTCTCCGAGACCGACCTCACTGAGGACCTCAAAAAGTTCGACATCCCCACGCTGATCATTCACGGCGACGACGACCAGATCGTTCCCATCGTGGCATCCGCGAATAAATCGTCACAGCTCGTCAAGGACGTGACCCTCAAGGTCTACCCGGGTGCTCCGCACGGCCTGTCGATGGTTCCCGAGTTCGCGGAACGGTTCAACGCCGACCTCCTCGAATTCGCACGCGGCTGACCGGCCACGCCTCGTCGCTCACTGGTCCTCTCGCGTTCTGGTCTGCGGATGCCCGTCCGCAAGCCTCGACCGTCAGGCGCAGCCGGTGGATCAGCTCGTGTGTGCCGGCCGTGGGACTTCGCCGCGCACCGCGGCGTGAGACCGCGTCAATGTGGTGCCGGTCCAGTCACGGGGCCGGCTCGTCCGCCGGTACCCGTCCCGCTCCCTGCCCACCACGCTCCTCAGCTTCTACACCGAAGAGCAGGGGAAGGGCGCCGAAGACCGAGAAGAGGGTGACGCGGGCCTGATCAACTTCGTTCGCTTTTGGTCCCCGAGCACGGCAGGGTGCCAGTCGCGATCATGCGATCGGCACCCTGTCCAGCGTCGAGGTGGCGGGATGTGAACTCACGACCTCTTCGTCCCGAACTCTCGGCTGAGCAGTCATTCAGGACTGGTGGGCTGGTCAGTCAGTCATCGACGGCTTCTGACAGTCGACTACGGTTGCGGTGGTCGCTGTACTCCGTCCTGAGCTGGTCCTTTCTTCTGTGCCCCCGGCAGGATTCGAACCTGCGACACCCGCTTTAGCCTCGATCTTTCGCGAGGGCCCGCTGACGGCGTCGGTGGACCCTCGCGAAAGATCGAGGCCAGGAGCTGTTCACCTCTGCCGCCGTCGCCCTGCCGCTCATCGCCCACGCGTCCTGCCCCGTGGTGGTCCTACCGGAGCCGGAGCACCTCACCCAGCAGCCGCCGTACTTCGTGGTCGGGGTCGACGGCAGCCCTCACTCCACCGCCGCCGCCGTCGACTTCGCGTTCGAGGAGGCCGCCCTACGTGCCGCGGTCGTGCGGGCCCTGTACGTAGGGCACGCCCCGCTGCTCGGAGTCCTGGACGAGGGCGCGGCCATCCAGGAATACCGTCGGCTGCTGTCGGAGACGGTGGCCGGGCGTACCGCCGGCCAACGCGAAACGGCAGCCAGGTCCCGGTACCGCTGCGGGGGAAGGCAAACCAGATGTCACCGGTCGACGCACCGAGGCACCGCGCGCCGTCATGAGGGCGTGGTGTGCGCTGTCGGTGGTCGAATCCGTACCGGACATCGCCCTCCCGGGTGTGGGTACTGACGCGGGCACTCCGGCAGGCGCGAGGGCTGCCCTCCAGGAAGAGGTCGGTGACGAGGTGCTCGCCTGTCATCAGAGGGATCGTGCCGCTCGCTCGGGCACCCGCCCGTAACCGGATGACCGGAGCATGCGTTCCAGACTCAGCGCGCCGTATGCGGGACCGGGGCCATGTGGTCGGTGAACCAGTCACGGGCCAGATCGGTGACCTTCTCCAGGGCACCGGGTTCCTCGAAGAGGTGGGTCGCGCCGGGGACGACCGCGAGCCGGCTCTCGCAGCGCAGCCGGGCCTGTGCATCGCGGTTGAGGCCGAGCACCAACTCGTCGTGGCCCCCGACGATCAGCAGCGTGGGCGCGTTCACCGCCGGCAGCCGTGGCCCGGCCAGGTCGGGCCTGCCGCCCCTGGAGACGACTGCGGAGATCCGCGCGCCGGGTTCGGCGGCCGCCCACAACGCGGCGGCCGCGCCGGTGCTCGCACCGAAGTAGCCGACAGCCAGCCCCTGGGTCTCCGGCCGACCGCGCAACCAGCCGGTGGCGTCCGCCAGCCGCCGGGCCAGCAGACCTGAGTCGAACACGTTGGCCCTGTCTGTCTCTTCCTCCTCGGTGAGCAGGTCGAACAGGAGAGTGCCGAGCCCGGCCCGGTTCAGCCCGAGCGCGACGAACCGGTTGCGCGGGCTGTGCCGGCTGCTGCCGCTGCCGTGCGCGAACAGCACCACCCCGGCCGCGCTCTCGGGCAACGTCAGTTGCCCGCGCAGCACCACCCCACCGGCCTGCACATCCACCTCCGGGTCCTCCGGCACCGCGTGAGGCGGCTCAGTCCGGCGGGTGCTCACCGGACGGGCCGCGGCTTCTTCCAGACAGGCGACGACCTCATCGTCGCCGGTCTGGGAGAAGTCGGCGTAGAACTGCCCGATCGCATAGAAGTCCCACGGGGTGTGCACGCATACGAGTTCGTCGGCGTCCTCGCCGAGCCGTGCGGTCCAGTCGTGCGGTGCCACAGGGACGGCGAGCACGATCCGTGCCGCTCCCCTGGCACGGGCGATCTGGCAGGCCGCACGCGCCGTCGACCCCGTGGCCACCCCGTCGTCGACCACCAACACCGTGCGGCCCTCCGCGCCAACCGGTTCCCGCCCTGCTCGGTAGCGCCGGGCGCGGCTCTCCAGCACTTCCCGCTCACGGGCCTCGACCTGGGCAAGCTCATCCGGGGTGACATGCGCGGTGCGCACCACGGCATCGTTGATCACACGCACGCCGCCCTCGCCGATTGCCCCCATCCCCAGCTCCGGCTGGAACGGCACGCCCAGCTTGCGCACCAGGCAGACATCGAGCGGCATGCCGAGCGCCCCCGCGACCTCCGCGGCAACCGGCACCCCTCCACGGGGCAGCCCCAGCACCACCACCTCGGTCCCCTTCAGATGCCCCAGCCGGGCGGCCAGCTGCCTGCCGGCGTCACGACGATCCCTGAAGAACACGACCCGACCTCCTCGTCCCGGAGGAACACGGCGGGCGACACCCGCCCCGTACCTCCATCCTCGCCCGCGCAGCGAACAGATGCGCATCGCCACGCGACCCGCCCCGGCCTGGCCGCCGACGGCGACCCGAGGAGGACGGCCGGTGAACCGGCCCGGGGAGCGAAGCCGACCTCGCGCGAAGCCTCCCCGACAACGAGGCCGGCCGCTTCGTCGAAGCTGTGGCGGCAGGCCGCGTCCGACCGGCCGCCGCCAGAGGCCACCCGAGGCAGGACAGGCGGTCCGCAGCACATGAATCGATGGTGCGGTCGGCCCGCACGCGCCGAGGGAAGGGACGGACAAGCCCCCGGATCACTGTGTCCGGGCGGGCTGACGTACCTGCCGCACCGACGGGTACTGCCGTCGCAGGATGGTCAGGCGGCACCGTCTCCGGCAGGCTGCGGCACGATGACGACCGGGCAAGGTGCGTGGTGCATGAGGCCCTGGCTGACCGAGCCGGGCACCAGTCCGGAGAATCCGCCCGGCCCGGCTCAACGCGGTGCGCTGCGTTCGGGCATCCGCGCACGTGGTCAGGCACCCGAGGTGTGCGACGTCCGCAGCGGAGTGCGCGCGTCACGGCGGCCACCAGCCGCGGTGCCGGAGCCGTTTCGATTCGGGTTGGGTCAGGTTGGTCGGGCCGGGGACGACGGTCGCCGCTGACGAGCGCCAGTCTTCGGCCCTCGCACACGCGCCGAAGCGACGACCGCGGCGAGGTCCCCGCCGTGAGCCTCCGCCCTCGTCGGCGGGTGGAGGAGCCCATCACCCTGGCCGGCCGCAGCCGCGAAGCCCAGACGCCGCGCGAACGCCTCCTCGCTGCGCGCCGGTGCACGACGCGGCCCGTCTCGTAGATCCGCACAGCCCGCGGACGCGGTTGTCTTGCCGGCCTCGTTCGGGACCGGCGGCTTCCGACTTGCCACGCCCCGACCGACAAGCAGTCGCGAATCGTCGCAGTGCGCCGCATGAGCGAGCGATACGGCGCCTTGTGACACGGCCCGCCCGGGTGCCGGCCCGCGGTCACAGACCATCGCGCCGCCCAGGGGCAGTACGCATCAGCCAGGTCATCGTCCGGCTGACGTCCGAGAGCGAGACGATTCCGACGAGCCTGCCGTCATCCACGACCAGGACCCGGTGCTCGGCGCCCGGCTCCATGCGCGGCAGCAGATCCGCCAGCGGGCTGTCCGGCCCGACCACGGTGGTCTGCGACAGTGGCATCATCACCTCCCTCACCGTCACGGCGCGGTCCTCGGCCTGCGGTACCTTTCTGGCGCTGTCGAGCGTCACCAGCCCGACCGGGACCCCGTCGTCGGTCACCGGGAACGCCGAGTGCCGGTAGCGGTAGCGCGCGCTGGTGAGGAAGCCCGCGACCGTGGTGTCCGCGGGAACCGTGAGAGGTTCGGGCGTCATGGCGTCCCGGACGGGGACGCCGGCGAGCACCCCGCGCAGCTGGGCCTGCCGTCCCTCGGCGGTGGCGGCCGCGATGAGGAACCAGCCGATCAGCGCCAGCCACAGAGCGCCGAACGTGCCGGTCCGCATGAACGCGATCAGCCCGAGGGCCACCAGCAGCCACCCGAGGACCCTCCCCGCCGCGGTCGCGCCGGCTGTCGCCCGCAGTCGGTCCCCCGTGCGCCACCACAGGAACGCGCGCAGCAGCCTGCCGCCGTCGAGCGGGGCGGCGGGCAGCGCGTTGAAGACGGCGAGCAGTACGTTGATGCCCGCCAGCCACGCCACCATCTCCACCACGACCCCGGGCCCGGACGCCAGGTCGAGCAGCCAGGCACCGAGTGCGAAGAGCCCGCCCAGCAGGAGGCTGACGAGGGGGCCGACCCCGGCGATCCTCAGCTCCGCGCCGGGGCTGGACGCCTCGGTCCTGAGCCGGGCCGCTCCGCCCAGGAACCACAGCACGATGTCGTCCACCTCGACCCCGTTGCGCCGGGCCACGACGGCGTGCGCCAGCTCATGTGCGAGCAGGGAGGCGAAGAAGACCAGGGCGGTACAGAGGCCGGCCGCCCAGTACAGCGCCCAGGCCCGCCCCGGATGCGTCTCCGGGAGGCGGCCCTGCGACAGGCCGAACACGATGATGCCGAAGATGAACAGCACGCTCCAGTGCACGCCGACCCGGACTCCTGCGATCCGTCCCAGAACGAACGTCGCCCTCACAGCGCTCTCCCCTGCTCGAGCCGTCATCCGAAAGACAGCCGTCCTCCTTCGGCCACCGCTCCGTCTCACCGCCGCCCGCCGTATCGTCGGCCGACGCGAGCGCACAGATCCCGATCCCTCTGGCAGTGCAACGGATCGGCGCGAAGGAAACACCACCACCTGTGGGAAGGAGTTCCGGGTCACGGGCCCGGACCCCGCCGGCTCATCGGGATTGATGCATGGTGCGCGCACCACGTCGTCGTCGACAGCGCTCGCCTCGGACCTCTCGCTGAGCGCATCCTCCTGACCTCCAGTACACCCTCGAGCCGACGGCTTCGCGCGCCGGAGGGGCCTGGAGACATGGAGGGCACTTCAGGGTGCGACCGCCTCCGTCCGGTCGCAGTGCCGCCCGGCATGCCCTCAACCGGCACGCCGGACAGGTCGGTTCCTGGACTGTGAGACGTGGTCCGGCCCGACGAGGAGGTCGAAGCGCTCCTTCAGGAGGACGCGGATCTCATCGCCATCACCGGAGGCGAGGCGTTCAAGGCGCGCGCCTACGAAAAGGCCGCCCGCTCGATCGGCGGCCATCCCGCCGATGTCTCCCACCTCGACGTCGCGGGTCTGAAGGAGATCCCGGGTGTGGGCAGAGATCCCGGGTGTGGGCAGGTCGATTGCCGAGAAGGTCATCGAGTACTTCCGCACAGGCAGGGTCACGGTGGTCGAGGAGAGGCGGGCCAGGATTCCCGCAGGGTACGACAGCTCATCACCATCCCAACCTTCGGGCCGCTGCGGCGACTGCGCCGGTTCCCCTTCCAGGATCAACGCCTTCGCCGCCATCGGCAGGGCCGAACGCAGCGAGACGGGCCACTTCCGCCTCTGATCACCGCGCAGAGTCGACCGGGCAAACCGATCGACGCGGCCCGCACTTGTTCAGCGGGCTCCGGACCGCCCGAAAAGCCGGACAGAACTCCTCACGAGCGAGCCGTTCGGACCCGGCGTCCGTCGAGTGGCCACTGCGGACCGAACGGGGGGAGGCTGGAAGCAGGCGAACCATGTTCCCGGCAGCGGTTTTGATCGTCGGCCGCGACTGCGCGGGCCGTCCAGCGGATGGGAGAAAACCCATGAAGGTCGGAGTACTGACCGGCGGCGGTGACTGCCCCGGCCTCAACGCCGTCATCCGCAGTGTCGTCCGCAAAGGCGTCGACGAATACGCCTTCGACTTCGTCGGCTTGCGGGACGGCTGGCTGGGCTTGCTCCAGGACGATGTCAGGCCACTGGACATCGCGAGCGTGCGGGGGATCCTCCCCCGCGGCGGAACCATTCTCGGCTCCTCCCGCACCAACCCGTTCACACACGAGGACGGGCTGCGACGGGTACAGGACACCCTTGCCACGCACGACGTGGATGCGCTCGTCGTGATCGGCGGCGAGGACACGCTCGGCGTAGCCACCGAACTGAGCCGTCAGGGAATCCCCTTGGTCGGCGTGCCGAAGACCATCGACAACGACGTCTCCGGCACCGACTACACCTTCGGCTTCGACACCGCAGTCGGCATCGCGACCGAGGCCATCGACCGCCTCCACACCACCGCCGAGTCGCACATGCGCGCCCTGGTGGTGGAGGTCATGGGGCGGCACTCCGGGTGGATCGCGCTGCACGCCGGCGTCGCGGGCGGCGGCAACGTGATCCTCATCCCGGAGCGGCCCTTTGACATCGATCAGGTCTGTGAGCAGGTGAAGAGCAGGTTCAAGATCAACTACGCGCCGATCGTCGTGGTGGCCGAGGGGGCCACCCCAAAAGAGGGGCAGATGGTCCTCAAGGATGAGTCGCTGGACGAGTTCGGCCATGTGCGGCTGTCCGGCGTCGGCGAGTGGCTGGCTCGGGAGATCTCGGAGCGCACGGGCAAGGATGCCCGCACCACGGTGCTGGGGCACATCCAGCGTGGCGGCACCCCGAGCGCCTTCGACCGGTGGCTGGCCACGCGCTTCGGGTTGCATGCCATCGACGCGGTCAAGGACGGTGACTTCGGCGTCATGGTCGCCCTGAAGGGCACCCGGATCGTCCGCGTCCCCCTCGCCGATGCCACGGCGAAGACCAAGCTCGTCGATCCGTCGCTGTACGACGAGTTCGAGGTGTTCTTCGGCTGACCGGCCCGCCGCCCACCGGATCGCTCCCGGTCCGCCGATCCGCCGTTCCACCGACAGACCTCTGGACGGCCGTCATCCGGCGTGCGGTACGACCGCCACCGGGCAGTGGGCGTGGTGCAGTACGGCGTGCGTGACCGGACCCAGTCGGCCTTCGGCCGCCTGGGGACCGGTGCGGCGGCCCACGATGAGCAGGGCCGCTTCCCGGGACGCGTTCAAGAGCGCTTCCGCAGGATGGAGCAACATGACATCGGTGCGGACCGTCACACGGGGGTACTCCTTCTGCCAGACGCGCAGCGCGTCCGAGAGCCGCAGAATCTCCTGGTCCTCCCACGTGGCGCGGTCCTCCTCGGTCACCACCAGCGTCTGCGGAGAGACCGCCTCGGCAGGAAACGCCCATGCCTGGACCACCCGCAGACGTGCTCCACGTGCCTCAGCGGCAGAGAACGCGAAGTCCGCCGCCTCCCCGACCGGGCGATGCGCGTCGAACCCCACCACCACCTGGGCAGCGCCGCCTTCCGCGCCCATCCCCTCCCCGAAGGCGCTGGGCCGCTGGGTAACCAACACGACAGGGCATGGGGCTGCTGCCGCCATCCGCAGGGCCACCGAGCCGACCGCGAGACCGTCGAAACCGCCCGTCCCCCGTGTGCCGACGACGAGGAGTCCGGCAGTGCGGGCCGCGGCGAGGAGAGCCGGGGCCGGGGCGTCATCGGCCTGCTCGCCCCGCACCTCGACATCCGGGTAACGGTCGACCAGGTCGGCGACCATTCGCTCAAGCATGCGCGCACCCGTGTGACGCAGCCTGTCCAGGGCCGGGCGGGGCACGACGGCACCCGGAAGCGATGGAAGGGCATGGAACAGGCGCAGGGGAACGTCGCGCAGCGCGGCCTCCCGCGCCGCCCAGTCGGCTGCCGTCGCACTGCGTTCGGACCCGTCGACGCCCGCCAGCACAGGGTGACTCATCGTGTCCTCCTTCGCCCGGCCTGTACCTCCACGGGCGACACGCCGCCCTGCCTCCCCCTTCTTCCCCTCCACTGTTCCACGACAGGACCGCTCTGGCTCCCGGACCGGATGCGGGGCCCGCCGACGGTCCGATGCTGTTGGTTAAACCCTCCCGGCGGTTCCGGGCCCTTGTGAGCCCGTGCCGGTGGCCCAGGGTGCTCCGGCCGCGGACTGTGTCACTTTCCGGGAAAGTGACACAGTCCGCGGGACCATGACCCCCGTCCGCCGGATTCGCCAACAGCGTCACGGTCCTGGCGGGCCCCGCATCTCGTCGACGGCCGACCGGTTCGCCCGGTCGGTGACCTTCTGGCCCTGGTACGAAGGCCCTCCCGTCCGTTGGACGGAAGGGCCTATAACCAAATGTTTCTCTGTGCCCCCGGCAGGATTCGAACCTGCGACACCCGCTTGAGGAGTTTTCCCTGGGCGGGGCTGTGAGCTGAGAAGATGCGGGCCGCGATGTGTCTGAGCAGGGGAAACACTCCTTCGTAGTTCTCACGTGTTCGCAGGGTTTCCCGGCCTCATGTGTGCTGAATCTGTTCTGGTCGGTCCACGAGCTGAGGGTGAGGTTCTGGATCCGGGCGGATGCCGGCTCCGGTGACAAAGCTGTGAGCGGGTGGGTGGGAACCCGTAGCCTGAGACCACCGGCAGCACACGGTTCTGATCAAGTGGAGGGGATGCCGATGACCACAGCTTCTGGCGGTGTGCCTCACCCGCCGTCCTCGTCGTCGCATCCGCTGCGGACCATCCGGGACATCCGGGAGTCCCTGCCGGAGGACCAGCGTCGGCATTTCGATGCGGAGCTCGCCGACACGGAGATCGAGGCGCTGCCCAGGATGCTTCACCGTTGGGTGGCATTGAGCAACGACGGCTTCGAGGAGTTCCTGCTCTCCCGGCCGTTCGAGGGGCTGGAGTTCGGCGCGCGCTCCTACGACGAGCAGACGGACGCCGAGTGATCTACCTGTTCGACACCAATGTGGTCGCCGAACTCACGACTCGGGCCACGCCTGACCCGCGCGTCCTGACCTGGTTCCGGTCCACGGCGCGGCCCAATCGCTTCCTGAGTGTGATCACTGTGGCCGAGATCGAGGCCGGCGTGGCTGCCGCCCCGGATCCCGTGCGACAGGCGCGCTATGCCCGGGCTCTCGCTGCGGTACGGCACGAGTACCGCGACCGCATCGCGCCGATCGGCGAATCGGAAGCGGCTGCCTACCTGACCATCCACAAGGCGCTCAAGGCCGCAGGCGCCAGCATCGACCCACCGGACGCACTGATCGCCGCCACCGCCCTGGCCAACGGGTGGACGGTCGCCACCCGCAACATCAAACACCTGGCCCGAACCGGGGCTCTGGTCGTCAATCCATGGGAGCAGCAACTGTAGGTTGAGGCGCCCCTCACATGCATGTGGTGCGAGACCGGATGCCCTGCCGCCCACTCGGGCGACAGGGCATTCGACCTGCTTTTTCTCTGTGCCCCCGGCAGGATTCGAACCTGCGACACCCGCTTAGGAGTTTTCCCGGAGCGGGGCTGTGACCTGCGGAGACGTGGGCCACAGGGTGTCTGACCAGGGAAAGGACTCCTCCGTAGTTCTCACGTGTTCACGGTGCTTCCCGTCCTCATGTGTGCTGAATACGTGCCGGTGGACGCTGTCCGGCGAAAGCCATGGGTTGCTTGGGGGCCGGCGAGCGGCCGGAGTGAGGTGCAGGTGTCCCGTCAGACCTTCTCGACTCGCACGGAGTGGCCCGCGAGGATTTGATTCATGTCGTCGGTGTCAGCCGCGGATGTCGGATGCGCGGTTGTGGCACTTCGATGCCGTACAGCAGGATCCCGGCGGGGGGACCAGGGAGCGGCACTTTTCGGCGCGGCTGCCGGGCGGTGACGACGAGGCATCCGTGGCTGCCCTGGCTGCCGTCCTCAGTGGTGGTACCCACGTTGTGCGGGACAGGACTTTCCCGCCGAGTGGCATGCCCGGACCTGTGCGCGCCGCTTCGGCACACGCAGCGGAAGGGCGTCGAAACCGTTGGGTTGGAGCGAGCGGTACAGCTCCTTCGCCGGCATGAGCAGCCGGTGCGCCTTGGACAGGTCGCAGCCGCCGATGGGACATGGATCTTCATGCTCTTCCTCACCGGAGAAAGCGGCGCACTGGTGGCCTGCACGGGCGTACGGCGGCCGGGCGAGTAATCGGCGCTTCAGGGGAGAGGCCGGGACGTCTTGCCGGTGGCCTGCGGCTTCGTCGGCCGAGCCGGCGGGCGCGGATGCATCCGCTCGTTCCGCTGCTGACCGTGACTGCCCTTTGCCTCCGGCACAGCTGTGGCACGGGGCTTCTGCGTCGCCCGTAGACAGGGGACATCGTCTCGCGTTCATTTTCCGGTCTCTTCAAAGACTCCTGAAATCAACCCGCGTTTCTCATGGGCTCTTCAGGCGCCCTTGGTTGCGTATGCGAGGCCGGTCGGTCCGCAACGTATGAGCAAGGAGGCGCATGGTGTTCCTGTCGAAGGCAGCCGCGGCGTACGAGGGCCAGGCGGATGAGGCCCGGGCAGACGACAGCGGGGCTCGCGGGAGCGAAGAGCCGTTGCATGTGGCCAGTCGGCTTCATGCCTTCAATCGGTTCGAGCTGAAGTACCTGGTCCCGGTGGAGCAGGCGGCAGAGATCAGGGACGAACTGGCCGAGCGGATGGACCGGGACCTGCACAGCCCGGTCGGCGGGTACGGCGTGTGGAGCCTGTACTACGACACTCCTCAGCTGCGGTTCTACTGGGAGAAGATCGAGGGTCTGAAGTTCCGCCGCAAGCTGCGTATCCGCCACTACGGCAACCTCGAGCAGGTCACCGACGACTCGTCGGTCTGCGTGGAGATCAAGCAGCGGGTCAACCGGGTCACACAGAAGCGCCGCATCACCCTTCCCTACGGCATGGCGCGACGGTTGTGCGACAGCCGGGAGATGGTGGACCACTCGGCGAAGGAGAGCGCCTTCATCCAGGAGGTGCTCGAACTGACCGTGCGGCTGAACCTGCAGCCCACCGCGGTCACCGGGTATCAGCGCGAAGCCCTGGTCGGGAGGGAGACGGACACCGGTCTGAGGGTCACCTTCGACCGCCGTGTTCGAGGCCGGGACCGGGATTTCCACTTCGGTGTCCAGACGCCGGAGAACCGGTTCACGATCCCGCCGCACCTGTCGGTCATGGAGATCAAGGTGAACGAGCGCACCCCGCACTGGATCACCGACCTGGCGGCGCGGCGCAACCTCAACCTCGTTCGGATCTCGAAGTACGTGCAGTCCATCGAGGCGTTCGGCCTGGCCCCGCGCTCGGTCTTCCACATCAACGAGGCGGACTGTCCGCCGCCCACCCTCACTGAAGAGCAGCCGCCCCAGCAGCGGCCGGCGCAGCACGATGCGTCGTTGAAGGCAGGAGCACAGTGAATTTCGATCTCGAACTGCAGGAACTCAGCGGCACGTTCAGCGTGGCCGACGTCGTGGCGGCGATGGCGCTGTCGTTCGTCCTGTCCACGCTGATCGGCCTTGTGTACCGGTACACGCACCGCAACGTCTCCTACAGCCAGTCCTACGTGCAGACCCTGGTCATCGTCGGCATGATCGTCGCCCTGATCATGCTGGTCGTCGGCTCGAACCTGGCCCGTGCGTTCTCGCTGGTCGGCGCCTTGTCCGTGGTCCGCTTCCGGAACGCGGTCAAGGAGACCAGGGACGTCGGTTTCATCTTCATGGCCATGGCGATCGGCATGGCCTGCGGTGCCCGGTTCTACACGCTCGCCGCGGTCGGCGCCGTGGTCATCTGCGCCGTCGTCCTGGTGATGTTCAAGTTCAACTGGTTCGCGCTGAACGTGCAGCGGCAGGTGGTCAAGGTCCAGGTCCCGGCCGGCGAGGACTACACGCCGCAGATCCGTGACGTCCTGATCAAGTACACCAGCGAGTTCGAGCTGGTGAGCACGGAGACGATCCGCGGCGGTGCGCTGAACGAGGTCTTCTACACGGTGCGGCTGAAGAAGGGTGCCGAGCCCGGCGACCTGGTCAGCGCCCTGCAGGAGCGTACGTCCGGCCAGCGGGTCACCGTTTTGACCGGCTACGACACGACGGACCTGTGATGAGCGGCGAGACCACCGTGCAGCGCAAACGGCGGCTGCGGGACCGGCTGCCCGTCCGGCTGCGCCACCACTGGAAGCCGGCCGCGACGCTGGGCGTCGGGCTCGCCGCAATGGTCTATTTCCTCGGCGACGTGCGGATCTCCCCGTACGTGACGTCGTCCTCGAGGGTCGAGGCGGACGCCATCACCGACAACGTCGAAGGAACGGTGGACCTGTACGACACCTCGGTGGCGCACTCGATCCAGCTCATCTACGAGCAGACCGACTTCGACAAGATGATGAAGGAGTTCAAGGAGGACGGCACCAAGGACTACATCGAGGCCGACCTCGTCATCGACGGCGTCCACCTCAACGACGTCGGGATCCGCCTCAAAGGAAACTCCACACTGTCGTCCCTGCGGGGCAACAAGGGCATGCCCGGTGGCGGCCGGGCCCTGCCCGATGCCGCGCAGGGCGCTCCGGCCGGCGCCGACGGCGCGGCCGGTGGCCGGGACCGCGGCCAAGGCCGGACGGTCGGCGGCGGTCCCGGCGGAGCCGACGGCATGGGAGGCATGGGCGGCATGGGCGGGATGGTGCAGTACAACCTGTCCGCCGAGAAGCCCGAGGAACTGCCCTGGCTCGTCAAGATCGACGAGTACGTCGAGGGCCGCGCCTACCAGGGCGAGCGGGAGATCTCGCTGCGCCCCGGCAGCAACGGCCAGGTGCCCCTCAACGAGGCACTGTCGCTGTCGCTGACCAAGGAGAGCGGGCAGAAGGCCGAGCGGTACGGCTTCACCGAGCTGAAGGTGAACAACCGGCCCTCCGCCACCCGCCTCATGGTCGAGGCACCCGACACCGACTACGCCGACGACGTCGCCGACGGCAACGGCGTGCTGTACAAGGCGAAAGCGAGCGGCAGCTTCGAATACCAGGGGGACGACCCCACCGAGTACGAGAGTTCCTTCAAGCAGCTCAACAAGAAGGGAAGCCAGGACCTCGAACCGGTGATGAAGCTCATCAAGTGGGTCAACAGCGCCTCGGACGAGGAGTTCGCCCGGGATCTCGACCAGTACGTCGACGTCGACTCGCTGGCCGCCTACCTCGCCGCGCAGAACCTGCTGCTGAACTTCGACGACATGGCGGGCCCCGGCAAGAACTACCTGCTGTGGTACGACCTGGACACCAGGAAGTTCTCCGTCCTGGGCTGGGACTACAACCTGACCTTCAGCGGAGACACGGCGACCGGACCGGACGACTCGGTCAGCATGGGCGGCGGCATGCCGGGCGGCAACGCGGGAGCCGGGGGCGGGGCCGACAACGGGTCCACGGGTGGGAACAACGCGCAGCGACCCCCTGCAGGAGGCACGATGCCCTCCGGTGCGCCGCAGGACTTGCCCAGTGGCATGCCGGAGGGGCTGCCCGAGGGGTTTCCGGAGGAGCTTCCGGAAGGTCTGCCCGAGGGTTTTCCGGAAGGTCTGC
>NZ_LIQT01000172.1 GCF_001418415.1 Streptomyces hirsutus | reverse complement strand
CCTGCGCCCCGAGCCCCGACGCCTTGTCCGCCCGGACCTGCACGGCCGATTCCCGTGCGGAGGACCCCTCCGTCACCTCACTGCCCATGGCGATACCGGCGCCGCCCACCATGATTCCGCTCACCACGATCGCTGCGATCGCGTTCCTCTTCCGCATGGTCGTTCCCTCCACGTCGATGGATGTGACAACAGCGAGTATTGGGCCGGGAGGGCGGGAATCCCGGGCGCTGATCGGAACCTTGGTGAAGCGCTCGCGGAATCTTGTTGCTCTTAACTCCCTGCTGGCTTTTCCTTATCCCTTTGCTCGGGATCCCGCCGAAGGGTGAGACGGGTCTCCGCACCCGGGTGACCGGCCTCGCCGGCCTGGAAGCGGGCGCGGACGACTGTGCGGCCGAGCCTTTCGGCGTACGGGAGTCGACGGCCCGCACGCGGGCTGTCACGCGTCGTACCGGCGCTCTCCCCGCGGTGGCCACGGCGTTGGCCGGTGCCTCGGGACCGGAGCGTGCGCCCGCATCACAGCGGCTCGGCCCGCCGCAGATCGACCGGCGCACCCGCCGGGTCCGCCTCCACGGCAACGACGTCGCGTTCTCGCTCCGGGAGTTCGACCTGTTCGCCCGCCTCGCACAGGCTCCCGGTGCCGCGTGCCGCGCACAGCCGTCGGCAGATCCTCGACACGGTGGGGGACTCGCACTTCTTCGGCCCGGCAGGACGCTCGACGCCCGTGTCGCGATGCCGCGCCGCAAGCTCGGCGACCCGGCCTGGAGCGTCACCGCTCGCGGTGTCGGTTTCCGGCTCCGTGTGCCCGAAGGCCAGGAGGCGGGCGAACCGCGTCCCCTCGGGAGCGTGGTGACAGTCCGGGCCTCGGGCTCGGTTGCCCTGCCGGGAGCTATGCGGGCGGTCGGGTGTCGGTCCCGGTCATCGGCTGCCGTCGCTCGCGGGGGGCGTCGGCCCGGCGGACGTGCCGCTGCCCGAGGGCACGGCCAGGCGGAATCCGACCCCGTGGAGGGTGGTGATCCAGGAGGGGTCACCCAGCTTGCGGCGCAGTGCCGCCACATGCACGTCCAACGTCCTGGTGGGACCGAAGAAGTGAGGCCCCCACACCTCGTCCATGATCTGCCGGCGGTACCACACCGCACCGGGGTCACCTGCCAGACAGGCCAGGATGCCGAACTCCTTCGGTGTGAGCGCGAGCGATTCCTCGCCGACGGTGACCTCCCGGGTACGCCGGTCGATGGTCAGCGGGCCGACGTGCTGGACGTACGGCGTCGCGGGAGCCCGATGCCGCGTGGGGGTGGGGGAGGAGACGGCGGACGGTGCCGCTGTGCCGAGGCTCGACGAGAAGTGGCGGCGAGGAGGGGTGCGGCGGGTGACGGCCCGGATGCGGGCCACCAACTCCCGTACACCGAAGGGTTTGACGAGGTAGTCGTCCGCCCCGACCTCCAGGCCGGCGACACGGTCGGTCTCCTCGCTCCGGGCGGTGATCATGATGATCGGCACGGCGGAGCGGGAGCGCAACGTCCGGCAGACGTCGATGCCGTCCATGTCGGGCAGTCCGAGGTCGAGCAGCACGAGGTCGGTCGTGGGCGCCACCAGGGCGGTGGCGCCCGTGGCGGCCCGGTCCACCGTGAAGCCGTGGCGGCTCAGCCCCTCGGCCAAGGGCGCGGCGATCCGGTCGTCGTCCTCGACGAGCAGCAGCCGCACGGTGGGCGAGGCGCCCTGGGCCCGCTCTCCGTTCCCCTCGGTCCCGGCCCCGGGTGACGCCTCCGTGCGCGGAGGGCCGTCGAGTGCGGGTGACGGCGCGTGCGGGACAATCCGCTCGTCCTGCGGTGTCGGTGGCGTGGAGCGGTCGGATCCTGGGGGCACGGCTTTCTCCTCGGCAGGCTGAGGCTGAGGGCGCGGACGTTCGCCCCACCGTGGGAGGGCCACGGGACGCACGCCGAGTGATGGCAACGACCATATGGCCGGCAGCGGCCGGGTTGGTCCAGTGGTTCGCCAGCAAACAGTTAACGGGCGGCCAATGTTCAGAGGCGGCGCGTGAGGGGCGCCGATCGATTTCTTGGAGCGGCGGGGCTGTCGACGGGCGGCCGGGAGGGCGTTGCGGAGCGCGACGTCGGTGGACCGGTGGCGCGCGGCCGGGAACCGACGGATCTCTCGCAGGACCTGGGGTACGGCGACACCGGGCACCTCTACTTGTACGTGGTCGAGCCCGTCGGTCAGAACGCCGACACCGGTGCTTTGCGCGCCGCGGAGCGCGGACCGCGGTTCGGCGCGACGCGATGTTCCCCGGCGGGCCTCAGCCGGACGACGGCGTCGAGGCCGCCGCCGGGCGCGGCGTCGAGGACCACATCACCGCCGCCGGCCCGGGTGAGCTGCTGAACGATGGGCAGGCCGAGTCCCGTGCCCTCGTGGTAGGAATCGGCCGCCCGCCAGAAGCGGTCGAAGGCACGCCGACGCTCGGTTTCGGTCATGCCGGGGCCCTGGTCGATCACATGCAGCTCGACGCCGGATGTCCGCGGGCCGCCGGTGAGCGTCCTGGCCAACGTGATGGTGGTCCCCGGCGGCGAGACCCGCAGCGCGTTGGAAAGCAGGTTGTCGACGACCTGTTCCAGGGCGCCGGGAATCGCCCACACCTGGCCGGCCTGCTCTCCGGTCACGACGATGTCGACGTAGTGCTCGGCGGCGAAGGCGGCCCAGGTGACCGCACGGTCGGCGACGACGGCGTCGAGGTCGGTGGCCTCCGGAGTGCTCGCGGAGTTCTCCAGCCGGGCCAGGGCGAGCAGCCCCTGCACCATGCGACCGAGCCGTTCCACTTCCCCGACCGCCTCGTCGAGACTGTCGTGAGCGCGCGGGTCGAGGTAGGGCTCGAAGTTCTCCAACCGCAGACGCAACGCTGTCAACGGGGTCTTGAGCTGGTGGGATGCTTCGGAGGCGAACGCCCGCTGCGCGTGCAGCAGATGCTGCAGCCGCATCGCGGTCCGCGAGAACGTGGAGGCGAGACGGCGCAGTTCGGGCGGTCCCTGAGTGATGACGGGAGGGTCCTTGAGGCTGCCGTCGGCGAGTTCGGCGGTGGCGTGCTCCAGGGCCCGTACGGGGCCGGTGACCCAGTGGGCCAGCGCGAAGGCGATCGCCGCCACGGCGATCAGTACGCCCAGGCCGATGAGGGCCAGGGTCATCCACGTTCCTTGGATCCTCGACGTCAAGGGGGCGACCGGGTAGGAGACGCGCACCACGCAGCGGACGGTGGTTCCGGAGGAGCCCGGCACGGTGACGGTGAACGCGTCGCCGTCCACGGCGCGGTCCTCGCGGGTCGTGGACATGGACCGGTCGCGCAGGGCGGTGGCGATGTCGGGCTCGGCGGACAGGTCCGTTCCGGTGGCGACGGCGTCGTGCGAGTCGGCGAGCACTCTGCCGGTGTCGTCCACGACGACGACACGGCCGCCGTTCTCCCGGGCGAAGTCGGCTGCCAGCGCCGGCACTTCGGCCGCCGCCCGCCGTTCGACCCTGACCTCCAGGACCTGCGCCAGCAGCTCGGCCGAGTGCCGTCCGTCCCCGGTGAAGCGGGAGATCTCGCCGCGGGCGTAGAAGTAGCCGAGCGGCACTTCCAGGCCGAGCAGGACGAGCATCGTGAGGCTGAGGTAGCTGAGCAGGAGACGGCGCGTCACCTGACGCCCCAGGGGGACGCCTGCCACACCGGAACGGCCGGTTGGGGGCCCACGGGCGGCTGGGGGCCCACGGGCGGCTGGGGGCCGACGGGCGGCTGGAGCCGGAACCCCACCCCGCGGATGGTGTCGATCCAGGCGGAGTCGCCGAGCTTGCGCCGCAGAGCGGCGATGTGCACGTCCAGCGTCTTGGTCGGGCCGAAGTAGTTCGGATGCCACACGGTGTCCAGAATGTGCTGCCGGGTGCAGACGGCTCCGGGATCGTCGGCCAGGCAGGCCAGCAGGTCGAATTCCTTCGGCGACAGCGCGATCGGGGTCCGGTCCAGGTGTACTTGGTGGGTTCGGCGGTCGATCGTCAACGGGCCGATCCGCTGGAGGCAGCCGGCCGGCTCGGCCGGTCCCCCGGCACCCGGCCCGGACAGGGACGGACCGGCTGCGGTGGACGCGGCCTGGGCACGGCGGGTGACGGCCCGGATCCGGGCTATGAGCTCCCTGACTCCGAACGGCTTGGACACGTAGTCGTCGGCGCCGATCTCCAGGCCGAGGACCCGGTCGACCTCATCGCTCCTCGCGGTGATGATGATGATGGGCACCTGGGAGCGGAGCCGGAGCGCCCGGCACACTTCGATGCCGTCGATGTCGGGCAGTCCCAGGTCCAGCAGGACCATGTCGGCCTCCCCGGCGGCAAGCCCCTCCCTCCCGGTGCGGGCACGGTCGACGGTGAACCCGAAGCGGTTCAGCCCCTCCACCAGCGGACCGGCCACCCGGTCGTCGTCCTCGATCAACAAGACACGCATCGGCAGACTCACAAGTCCTGAGGGGTGACGGTGAAGTGGGCGTGACCAGGCGGCAGGACCGCGGGGCCTCCGGCGAGGCCGCCACCCTCGAGTACGCACTGGAGGTGCTCAACGTTCAGACATCGTGGCGGGTGGTCGCTCTCACCGCGGTGCGAAGGGGCGCGGCCGGGGTCCGGCGACGACCGGTCCACACTGCCGGGCGTGGCCGCCCGGCTGGAGCCGGCCCGCTCGATCGAGAGCGTGCTCGGCGCCCCGCCCTTCCGGCCCGCGGCCAACACCGTCGGCAGCCTCATCGGTGCGCTTCGTGGGCCGACCGACAGCCTGACCGGAGACGGCAAGGCGTTGGCCGTTCCTTGACTATCCGCTGTCATAACGCTGTCCCGCCCTCGCCCACGGTCTCCTAGGGTGTGGGGCGAACCCGGTCAGGCATCCCCAGCGAAGCCTCACCGCTTCAACGGACCGCCGGACAGCGGCCTTTCCCCGACCGAGAGAAAGGACACCGTGTCACCCGACCCCGAAACCGGATCCTCGTGGTCCACGACTGCCGACGCGACCCACATGCCCCCTCCGCATGCGCGCCAGGACGACCGGGCTGCGGCAGGCGAACCGTTCGATTTCACAACCACCAGTGGCGAAGCCTTCGTCATCACCGGGCTCCCCGGGCCGCCACCCGGCGACACCGCGGTCTCCCCCACGGCACCGGGCCCCCTCGACGATCAACCCGACGAGCACCGAACCGGGCTGTGGGACCGACTGGGCGACCGCATGGCCACCGCCGTCACCGCCGCTGCCGCGGGGCTCGTCCTCCTCGGCGTCCTCTTTGTCATGTCAATGATCACCGACGGCATCACGTTCACCTCCGACAAGACACAGCCCGCGGGAGAGAACACCTCGATCGTGAACCCCCCTGGCCAGAACACACAGCCCGAGGGATCAGCCACTCCCGCAGCACCCCCCATAACTGCCGCCCCTTCTCCCTCGGACCTCCCGACAGACCCGGAAACAGGCATCAGCGTCCCGCCCGGCGACGGCAAGGAGGACGACCATGACGAAGCCGAGGAGGACGAGGAGGACGACCATGACGAAGAGGAGGACGAGGACGACGACGAGGACCACTAGGACGACAGACGGACGGCGGCCCGCCTGCCGCGGCTGCGGGCGACCGCGCCAGGCCTGCGCCTGCAGACCTCCGGGAGCGAGGAGCGCGTCGCGCCGGTTCTCACCGAGGTGGACCTGCCGTACGCGTTCGCCACCCGACCCGATGCCGTCGGACAGATCTCCGGCGCCCGGCTGCTGCGGGCCGGCACGTACACCCTCTCCGGTGGCCTGCCTGCCGCGGTCACCGGGACCGATCCCCTCCTCGACCGACTGAAGGCGCGCGGCCCGCCCGGCACCTGCCCCGCGCGCTCGGACCGCGCGGTCGACTTCAAACGTCCCGGGTCGGACGGCAAAGTCCGGCTGGAGTGCCGGGGACAGCGTTCCCGCAGGATCCGCGCATGCGGCAGGATGACAGCGTGACCGACCGCGACGCCGCTCCCCCCGCTCTCGCCTCGATGCGCAAGCAGTACCGGGCCGAGGGGCTTTCCGAGACCGAGCTGGCCGCCACTCCCCTGGAGCAGTTCGCGCGCTGGTTCAAACAGGCGGCGACGGAGGGCGGCCTGTTCGAGCCGAACGCGATGGTCGTGTCCACGGCGGACGCCCAGGGCCGGCCCAGCTCCCGCACGGTGCTGCTGAAGCACTTCGACGAGCGGGGGTTCGTGTTCTACACGAACTACGACTCCCGCAAGGGGCGTGAGCTGACCGGGAACCCGTACGTCTCGCTGCTGTTCCCGTGGCATCCGATGGCCCGGCAGGTCATCGTCAACGGAGTCGCGCGGCGCACCGGCCGGGACGAGACGGCCGCCTACTTCCGCACCCGGCCGCACGGCTCGCAGCTGGGCGCGTGGGCGAGCGGCCAGTCGTCGGTGCTGGCCGACCGTGCGGACCTGGACGCGGCGTACGCGGAACTGGCGGCCCGGTATCCGGAGGGCGAGCAGGTGCCGGTCCCGCCGCACTGGGGCGGCTTCCGGGTGGCCCCGCAGGCGGTGGAGTTCTGGCAGGGCCGCGAGAACCGCCTCCACGACCGCCTGCGGTACGTGGCCCGGCCCGACGGCGGCTGGCGGGTGGAGCGGCTCAGCCCGTGAGCCTTCGGCCCAGCACCTCGTCCAGCAGGGCCGCCCACTGCCGTACCACCCGTTCGCGCCGGGCCGCGTCGTCGGTGAGGAGGGTGGCGAGGCCCAGGCCACGGGCCATGTCGAGGAAGCCCTGGACGGTCTCGCGGACGCCGGGGCGGGTCTCGTCGGCGGCGAGGAGGTCCACGGCGACGCGGTGGCTCTCGCGGCCGATACGGGATTCCAGCTCGGTCACGCGGGGCCGCAACTGCTCCTCGTTGGAGGCGGCGACCCACAGGTGGAGGGCGGCACGGAACAGAGGACCGGTGTAGAGGTCGATCAGGGCGGTGACCGCCGCGCGGCGGTCACCGGCGGTGGTGCCGGCGGGGAAGAGGGCGCGCAGGGCGGTGGAGCGTTCCTCGGCCACGTACTCCACGGCGGCCGTGAAGAGGTCCTCGCGGGTCGGGAAGTGGTGCTGGGCCGCGCCCCGGGAGACGCCCGCGCGTTCGGCGACGACGAGGACCGTGGAGCCCGCCCAGCCGTGTTCGGCGAGGCAGGCCACGGCGGCTTCCAGGAGGCGCTGCCGGGTGGCCCGGCTGCGGTCCTGCTTGGGGACGCGTTCGGCACGGTCACTGCGGTCACTGCGGTCGGTCGTGCTCAAACCGTCCATTCCGGATCCCGTCGTTCGAGGAAGGCCGTCATCCCCTCGCGCGCGGTGGCGGAGGAGAAGAGGCGGGCCGAGAGCGCGGTCAGGTCGGCGGCGTCCCGGTCGAAGGTTTCCAGCACCCTAGCCGTGAGCAGCCGTTTCGTCTCGGCCAGGGCCTCGGGGGCGGCTCGGCGCAGACCGTCGAGGACGGGGGCGAGGACCTCGTCGACGTCCTCGCCGTACGCGGTGAGCAGGCCGGTGCGGACGGCTTCGGCGGCGTCGAGGCGCTCCCCGGTGAGGTAGTAGCGGGCGAGCGCGCGCGGGTCGGTGCGGGGCAGCAGCGGCAGGGAGATGACGGCGGGGGCGACGCCGATGCGGACCTCGGTGAAGGCGAACGTGGCCGCGTCCGAGGCGGCGGCGATGTCGCAGGCGCCGAGCAGTCCGAGGCCGCCCGCGCGGACGTGCCCGGTGACCCGCGCGACGACCGGTTTCGGCAGTTCGAGCAGCTGCTTCAGCAGGCCGGTGAGGTCCTGAGGTGCCGGCGGGTCGCGCAGGTCGGCGCCCGCGCTGAAGGTGTTCCCGGTGTGCGTGAGCACGACCGCGCGGACGCCGCCGTCCCGGCCGGCGTCGGTGAGCGCGTCGGCCAGCTCGGCGACGAGGGCGGCGGACAGGGCGTTGCGGCGCTCGGGGGCGTCGAGGCTGAGGGTCTCGACGCCCCGCGCGCGCGTGCGGCCGATCAGGGTCACGAGGGCTCCTCGGACCGCGCCCTGAGTTCGCGGCGCAGGATCTTCCCGGAGGCCGCGCGGGGGACGGCGTCGAGGAACGTGACCTGGCGGACCCGCTTGTACGGGGCGACGTGTTCGGCGACGTACATCATGACCTCGCTCTCCGTGAGCCCGGGGGCGGACGGCTGGCGGACGACGTGGGCGTGCGGGACCTCGTTGCCGTCGTCGTTGTAGACGCCGATGACGGCGGCGTCGGCGATGCCGGGGTGGGTCAGGAGCAGCGCCTCGAGTTCGGCGGGGGCGACCTGGAAGCCCTTGTACTTGATGAGTTCCTTGACCCGGTCGACGACGAACAGCCAGCCTCCCCCACTCTCGGCTCCTCCCCCACTCTCGGCTTCGCTCGAGCGGGGGGACCCCCATGAGCGGGAGGTGCCCCCACCGTCGACGTACCCGACGTCGCCGGTGTGCAGCCAGCCGTCCTCGTCGATCATCGCGTCGGTGGCGTCGGGCCGGCCGAGGTAGCCCTTCATGACCTGGGGGCCGCGGATGAGGATCTCGCCGGACTCGCCGGGGCCGAGGTCCTTGGCCGGGTCGTCGAGGTCGACGATCCGCATCTCGGTGCCGGCGATGAGCTTGCCGACGGTGCCGGGGGGCGCGTCGTCCATGGCGTCCAGGGGGACGACGTGGGTGCCGGGCGAGAGTTCCGTCATGCCGTACGCCTGGCCGACGGGCGGCAGGCCGAGCCGCTGCGAGCAGGCGGCGGCGAGGCTCGCGTCCAGGGGGGCGGCGGCGCTGATGACGTGCTTCAGGGAGCTGAGGTCGTACTCGGCGACCAGCGGGTGCTTGGCGAGCGCCAGGACGATGGGCGGGGCCACGTACAGGCCGGTGATGCGGTGGTTCTGGATGGCCGCCAGGAACGTCTCCAGGTTGAAGCGCGGCAGGACGACGACGGTGGCGCCCCTGCGCAGGGGGGCGTTCATCAGGGCCGTGAGACCGTAGATGTGGAAGAACGGCAGCACGGCGAGGATGCGGTCGCCGGGTCCGGCGGTGATCAGCGGTTCGAGCTGGGCGAGGTTCGTGGCGATCTGACGGTGCGTGAGCATCACCCCCTTGGGGGTGCCGGTGGTGCCGGAGGAGTACGGCAGGACGGCGACGTCCTCGACGGGGTCGATGGCGACCTGCGGCTCGGGGGCGGTGGAGGCCAGCATGTCGATCAGCGAGCGGTGGCCGGGCGCGCTGTCGCAGACGAGGATCTCCTCGACGCCGCCCGCGATTTCGGCCGCCCTGCGCGCGGTCTGGAGCAGCGGGGACACGGTGACGATCCAGCGGGCCCCGGAATCCGCCAGCTGCTTGCCGAACTCCTCGGCGGTGGCGAGCGGATGGATGGTGGTGACCGACGCGCCCGCGCGGGTGGCCGCGTAGAAGGCGAGCGGGAAGGCGATCGTGTTGGGGCTGTGCAGGGCGAGCACGTCGCCCTTGCGCACGCCGGTCTCGGCGAGAGCGGCGGCGACGCGCCGGTGGAACCGGTCCACCTGCTCGTAGGTGAGGGTGGTGCCGTCGGTGCCGTCGATGAGTGCCGGGGTGCTCCCGAACTCGGCGGCGCGCGCGAGCACCGCGTCGTGGATGGGGAGATCGACGGGTGGAACGTCTGCGTACTCGCTGCGGAACATGGTTCCTCCTCGCACAACGCTGTGCCGGTTCGGTACGACTCGGTACTCCTGGATGTGCCGTGACGCCTCTCAGTACTACTGGTTACCGCCTGTTTCAGCACTACTTGGCGCTGCTCGGAACCACCGGAACCACCGGCACTACCGGCACCACCGGCACCACCGGCCCCGGCCGGTGAAAGCCCCCACCGTTCAGTACGACTTGGGCAGGCCCAGGGTCTGGTGGGAGACGTAGTTCAGGATCATTTCCCGGCTCACCGGGGCGATCCGGGAGACCCGCGCGGCGGTCACCAGCGAGGCGAGGCCGAACTCGCGCGTGAGGCCGTTCCCGCCGAGGGTGTGCACGGCCTGGTCGACGGCCTTCACACAGGCCTCGGCGGCGGCGTACTTGGCCATGTTGGCGGCCTCGCCCGCGCCGACGTCGTCGCCGGCGTCGTAGAGGTGGGCGGCCTTCTGCATCATCAGGCGGGCCAGTTCGAGCTCGATGTGCGCCTGCGCGAGAGGGTGCGCGATGGCCTGGTGCGCGCCGATGGGCGCCTTCCACACCGTGCGGTCCCGCGCGTACTCGACGGCCTTGGTCAGGGCGTAGCGGCCCATGCCGATCGCGAAGGCGGCCGTCATGATCCGCTCGGGGTTGAGCCCGGCGAACAGCTGGAGCAGACCCGCGTCCTCGTCGCCGACGAGGGCGTCGGCGGGCAGCCGTACGTCGTCGAGGGTCAGCTCGAACTGCTTCTCGGCGGCGCTGAGTTCCATGTCCATCTTCCGGCGGTGGAAGCCCTCGGTGTCGCGCGGGACGATGAACAGGGACGGCTTGAGGTGGCCGGTGCGGCCCTCCTTGGCGGACACGGTCTCGGTGCGGCCGACGATGAGGGTGGCGTCGGCGATGTCGACGCCGGAGACGAACACCTTGCGGCCGGTGAGCAGCCAGTCCCCGGTGTCGGGGTCGCGGCGCGCGGTGGTCGTGATGCGGTGCGAGTTGGAACCGGCGTCGGGTTCGGTGATGCCGAACGCCATGGTGCGGGTGCCGTCGGAGAGGCCCGGCAGCCACTCCCGCTTCTGCGCCTCGGTGCCGAAGCGGGCGATGACCGTGCCGCAGATGGCGGGCGAGACGACCAGCAGCAGGAGCGGGCAGCCGGCGGCGCCCAGCTCCTCCAGGACGATGGACAGTTCGGCGACGCCGCCGCCACCACCGCCGTACTCCTCCGGCAGGTTGACGCCGAGGTAGCCGAGCTTGCCGGCGTCCGCCCAGAGTTCACTGGCGGGCACGCCTTCTTCGACGGTCCGGGTGAAGTAGGCGCGGCCGTAGCGGTTGCCGAGGGCGGAGACGGCCGCGCGGAGGCCCTTGTGCTCTTCGGATTCGATGACGGGCATGAGCGCTCCTAGGGGAAGGGCTTCACGTCGGGTGGAAGCTGTGCTCGCGGCGGAATCTCGGGCGGAAGCCGTGTCCGCGGCGGGGTCTCGGGCGGAGGGCGCCTCCGCGGCGGCTCTCAGGCGGAAGCCGTGTCCCCGGCGGGGGCCCGGGCGGGGTCCACGACGGCCAGGAGGGCTCCGACCTCCACCTGCTGCCCCTCGGTCGCGTGCAGGGCGGTCAGTGTTCCGGTGACCGGGGCGGAGATCCGGTGCTGCATCTTCATCGCCTCCAGCCAGAGCAGGGGCTCTCCGGCTTGTACGGAGGCGCCCGCGGCCAGTCCGTCCGCGACGCGTACGACCGTGCCCGGCATCGGGGCCAGCAGGGAGCCCGGCGCGAGCTGGGCAGTGGGGTCGGGGAAGCGGGGCAGGGCGGTGAGGGCGGTGCCGTTGACCCACACCCGGTCGCCGTACCGGCCGACCTCGAACCGGCGCCGGACGCCGTCCACGTCGAGGACGACGAGCCCGGCCTCGGCGTGCACCACCTGGACCCCGCCGGCCCCGCCGGCCGTGTCGGCGGCGAGCCCGTCCCGGGTGTGCCGGTAGCGCGCCTCGTGCTCCTCGCCGGCCATGGCGTACCGCTTGACCTGCGGCTGCGAGGGCAGGTTGCGCCAGCCGCCGAACCGGGAGCGGCCGTGGGCGTCGGCGAGGGCGGCGGCGAGCGGGGCGTACGGGTCGGGGGCCGGCTCGGTCAGCGCGGGCAGGTGCCGGGCGTAGAAGCCGGTGTCCATGCGGCCTTCCGCGAACTCCGGGTGCCGCAGGGAGCGCACCAGCAGGTCCCGGTTGGTGACGGGACCGTGGATCGCCGCCCGTTCCAGGGCGGACGCCAGTGTGCGGACCGCCTCCGCGCGGGTGGGCGCGTGGGCGACGACCTTGGCGATCATCGGGTCGTAGTGGACGCCGATGTCGTCGCCGTCGGTGAACCCGGTGTCCAGGCGGACCCCGCCGGGGACGACGAGCCGGTGCAGGCGGCCGGTCTGCGGCGCCCAGTCGTGGGCGGGGTCCTCCGCGTACAGGCGGGCTTCCACGGCGTGCCCGCGCGCGGGGGGCGGGTCGCCGTCGAGCCGGTGGCCCTCGGCGACGCGGATCTGTTCGGCGACCAGGTCGAGGCCGAACACGGCTTCCGTGACCGGGTGTTCCACTTGCAGCCGGGTGTTCATCTCCAGGAAGTGCGCCCGGTCCCCGGCGACGAGGAACTCGACGGTTCCGGCGCCGGTGTAGCCGACCGCGCGGGCGGCGCGCACGGCGAGCGCGTGGAGTTCGGCGGTGAGTTCCGCGGTCAGTCCGGGGGCCGGGGACTCCTCGATCACCTTCTGGTGGCGGCGCTGGAGGGAGCAGTCCCGGGTGCCGAGCGCCCACACCGTGCCGTGCGTGTCGGCGAGGACCTGCACCTCGACATGGCGTCCGCCCGCGTCGCCTCCGAGGTAGGGCTCGACGAAGACCTCGCCGTCGCCGAAGGCGCTCGCGGCCTCCGCGCGCGCGGCGGCCAGTTCGGCGTCCAGGTCGGCGAGCTCGCGTACGACGCGCATCCCGCGCCCGCCGCCGCCCGCGGCCGCCTTCACCAGCACCGGCAGGTCGGCCTCGGTGACCTCGCGCAGGGGCGCGATGCCCATGAGTTCCTTGGCGCGCGTCTTGGACGCCATCGCCTCGATCGCCTCGGGGGGCGGCCCGATCCACACCAGGCCGGCGTCCTGGACGGCGCGCGCGAAGTCGGCGTTCTCGGAGAGGAAGCCGTAGCCGGGGTGCACGGCGTCCGCGCCGGCCGCGAGCGCGGCCTTCACGAGGAGGTCGCCGCGCAGATACGTGTCGGCGGGCGCCGCCCCCGGGAGGCGTACGGACTCGTCCGCCCCGCGCGCGTGCAGGGCGTTCGCATCGGCGTCCGAGTGCACGGTCACCGTCCGGATGCCCAGTTCGCCGCAGGTGCGGGCGATCCGGCAGGCGATCTCGCCCCGGTTGGCGACGAGGACAGTACTGATCACCGTGTTCCCCTCACATCCGGAAGACGCCGAAGCCACCGCGCACGCCCTCGTAGGGCGCCGTGTGGACGGCCGACAGGCACAGGCCGAGGACGGTGCGGGTGTCGCGCGGGTCGATGACGCCGTCGTCGTACAGCCGCCCCGACAGGAACAGGGGCAGCGACTCGGACTCGATCTGCTGCTCGACCATGGCGCGCAGCGCCGCGTCCGCCTCGTCGTCGTAGGGCCGGCCCTTCGCCGCCGCCGACTGGCGGGCGACGATGGACAGCACCCCGGCGAGCTGCTGCGGGCCCATGACGGCGGACTTGGCGCCGGGCCAGGCGAACAGGAACCGCGGGTCGTAGGCCCGCCCGCACATGCCGTAGTGCCCGGCGCCGTACGAGGCGCCCAGGAGGACCGACAGGTGGGGGACCTTCGAGTTGCCGACCGCGTTGATCATCATGGCGCCGTGCTTGATGATGCCGCCCTGTTCGTACTCCTTGCCGACCATGTAGCCGGTGGTGTTGTGCAGGAAGAGCAGCGGGATGTCGCGCTGGTTGGCGAGCTGGATGAACTGGGCGGCCTTCTGCGACTCCTCGCTGAACAGCACCCCTTGGGCGTTCGCGAGGATGCCGATCGGATAGCCGTGCAGGGCGGCCCAGCCGGTGGTCAGGCTGGTCCCGTAGAGCGGTTTGAACTCGTCGAAGTCGGAGCCGTCGACGATCCGCGCGATCACCTCGCGCGGGTCGAAGGGGATCTTCAGGTCGCCGGGGACGATGCCCAGCAGCTCGTCCTGGTCGTACTTGGGCGGCTCGGCCGGCCCCGGATCGGGGTACGCCTTGCGGTGGTTGAGGCGGGCCACGACCCGCCGGGCCTGGCGCAGGGCGTCGGGTTCGTCGACGGCGAAGTAGTCGGCGAGGCCGGACGTGCGCGCGTGCATGTCGGCGCCGCCGAGGGACTCGTCGTCGCTCTCCTCCCCGGTGGCCATCTTCACCAGCGGCGGACCGCCGAGGAACACCTTCGCCCGCTCCTTGACCATGATCACGTGGTCGGACATGCCGGGGATGTACGCGCCCCCGGCGGTGGAGTTGCCGAAGACGACGGCGACGGTCGGGATGCCGGCCGCCGACAGCCGGGTCAGGTCCCGGAAGATCGCCCCGCCGGGGATGAAGATCTCCTTCTGCGAGGGCAGGTCGGCGCCGCCGGACTCCACCAGGCTGATCACGGGTAGCCGGTTGGCGAGCGCGATGTCGTTGGCGCGCAGGGCCTTCTTCAGGCTCCAGGGGTTGCTGGCGCCGCCGCGCACGGTCGGGTCGTTGGCCGTGATCAGGCACTCCACGCCCTCGACGACCCCGATGCCGGTGACCAGGGAGGCGCCGGTCGTGTACTCGCTCCCCCAGGCGGCCAGCGGGGACAGCTCCAGGAACGGGGTGTCGGGGTCGAGGAGGAGTTCGATGCGTTCGCGGGCGAGCAGCTTGCCGCGCCCCCGGTGCCGCTCGACGTACTTCTCGCCGCCGCCCGCGAGGGCCTTGGCGTGTTCGGTGTCGAGTGCGGCGAGCTTGCCGAGCATGGCCTCGCGGTGGGCCCGGTAGTCGGGGCCCGCCGTGTCCAGGGCGGATGCGAGGACGGTCACAGGAGGGCCTCCGGGATGTCCAGGTGGCGGGAGCGCAGCCATTCGCCGAGCGCCTTGGCCTGCGGGTCGAAACGGGCCTGCGCGGCGACGCCCTCGCCGAGGAGGGACTCGACGACGAAGTTCAGGGCGCGCAGGCGGGGCAGGACGTGCCGGGTGACGGGCAGGCCGGCGGCCTCGGGGATCAGTTCGCGAAACCGCTCGACGGTCAGCTCGTGCGCGAGCCACCGCCAGGCGTCGTCGCCGCGCGCCCACACCCCGACGTTGGCGTTCCCGCCCTTGTCCCCGCTGCGGGCGCCGGCGATCAGGCCGAGCGGGGCGCGTCGGGCCGGGCCGGACGGCAGGGGGTGGGGCAGCTCCGGCTCCGGCACGTCCGCGAGGACGGCGGTGTCGTGGGGCCGGTCCACCGGGATGCGGCGGCCGTCGTGGAGGACGGCCACATGGTCGACGGCACCGTGGGGGACGTACACATCCTCGAACACCCCGTAGGGGGCGCCCTTCCCCGGTGGCGCCACCACATGGAATCCGGGGTAACTGGCCAGCGCCAGCTCGATGGCGGCCCCGCTCAACGCCCGCCCGACCGCCTCCTGTCCGGGGTCCCGCACGACGAGCCGCAGCAGCGCGCTCGCGGTCTCCTCCGTACCGGCGTCGGGCCGGTCGGTGCGCGCGAGCTCCCAGCGCACCTCGGCGGGCGGCGACTTGGCGAGCGCGCCGGTCATCTGCTCCTTCACGAGGTCCGCCTTGGCCTCGATGTCGAGGCCGGTGAGGACGAACACGACCTCGTTGCGGAAACCGCCGAGCCGGTTGAGCCCGACCTTGAGGGTGGGCGGCGGCGCCTCTCCGCGCACTCCGTCGATCCGTACCCGGTCGGGCCCGTCCTCGGTGAGCCGTACGGTGTCGAGCCGGGCGGTGACGTCCGGCCCGGCGTACCGGGCGCCGCCGGTCTCGTAGAGCAGCTGCGCGGTGACGGTGCCGACGTCGACGAAGCCGCCGGTGCCGGGGTGCTTGGTGATGACGCTGCTGCCGTCCTCGTGCAGCTCGGCGAGCGGGAAGCCGGGCCGCAGGAGGTCGCCGGGGGGCCGCTCGCCGAAGAAGGCGTAGTTGCCGCCGGTGGCCTGGGCCCCGCACTCCAGCACGTGTCCGGCGACGACGGCTCCCGCGAGCCGGTCGTACTCCGTCCCCGCCCACCCGAAGTGCGCGGTGGCCGGACCGGTGACCAGGGCCGCGTCGGTGACCCGCCCCGTCACGACGACGTCGGCGCCCTCGCGCAGGCAGGCCGCGATGCCGAAGCCGCCGAGGTAGGCGTGCGCGGCGAGGCTCCCCGGGTGGCGGGCGGTGAGGTCGTCGCCCTCGACGTGCGCGACCCGCACCGGGATGCCGAGCCGCCCGGCCAGCTCCCGCACGGCACCGGCGAGCCCCGCCGGGTTGAGTCCCCCGGCGTTGGCGACGATCCTCACCCCCCGCTCGTGGGCGAGGCCGAGGCACTCCTCCAGTTGCCGCAGGAAGGTGCGGGCGTACCCGGCGGAGGGGTCCTTGAGCCGGTCGCGGGCGAGGATGAGCATGGTCAGCTCGGCGAGGTAGTCGCCGGTGAGGACGTCGAGCTCCCCGCCGGTGAGCATCTCGCGCAGGGCGTCGAAGCGGTCCCCGTAGAACCCGGAGGCGTTCCCGATCCGCAGGACCGCCGTCACGGGGTGTGCCCCTGGCCGTCCTCGCCCTCCCCCTGGGGTGGACGTCCGCCGCCGGGTGGTCCGGCGAAGGCCTGGGCGATGTCGAGCCAGCGGTCGGCGTCGGGCCCGTCGGCGGTGAGGGCGAGATCGGCGCGGTGGGCGCGCTGGGTGACCAGGAGGCAGAAGTCGAGCGCGGGCCCGCTGACGCGCTGCGGGGCGTCGACGGGACCGTACCCCCACAGCTCGCCCCCCGGCGCGACGAGTTCGACGCGGAAGGGGTCGGCGGGCGGGGTGAGCCCGTGCGCTCCGTAGGCGAAGTCCCGGGTCCGCACTCCGAGCCAGGCCACATGCCTCAGCCGGTCGGTGGGGGGCCGCACCACACCGATCGCGTCCGCGATGTCGAGCCCGTGGGCCCAGGTCTCCATGAGCCGGGCCGTCGCCATGGAGGCCGCCGACATGGGCGGCCCGTACCAGGGGAAGCGCGTACCGGGGGCCGCGGACCGCAGCCCCTTCTCCAGCGCCGCCCGCCCCTCGCGCCACCGCGCGAGCAGTTCGGCGGGCGCGAGCCGCGCGTACTCCTCGGCGCCCTCGTCGACGAAGGTGTGCGGGGCGGCGAGCGCCTGCTCGACCAGCTTCCGGAACCCGTCCGCGTCGGTGACGGCGAGCAGCGCCGAACGGTCGGTCCAGGCGAGGTGCGCGATCTGATGGGCGACGTCCCACCCGGCGGCGGGCGTCGCGAGCCCCCAGTCCTCCGGCCCCAGCCCGGCCACGAGCCGGTCGACCTGCTCGCTCTCCTCACGCAGATCGTCGATCACGGACGACGGATCGGACACGATGGCGCTCCCCTCGGGGCACGGGCACGGCGGTGTGCGGCGCGGTGTGGTGTGGAGCATGACAGGGGCACCCATAACAATCAAGCACGCTTGCATGATTTTACGCCGGAGCCGCGGGTCACGGAGCTCGAGGAACGTCCATGCCGGATCGCGGCCAAGCCTTCTCGGCGTCAAGGGGTACTTCGACCTGTCCCGCAACAACTCGCGTTCGAGGACACGACCTCGGGCGCGGCCCCGGACACGAACCCGGACACGAACCCGGGCACGCGGTCCGAGAACCGAACCGATGTCGCAGGACTCCGCGTTCAGCCGATACGGACAGGCTCCCGCAGCCGTCGAAGGCGGCCGTACACCGGCGGTGATGGCGCACTCCGGGGTGGAGGGCTGGGCCGCCGGGCCGGCCGGCACGTCGAAACAGCCGCTGCCGTGGGGCGACGCCGAGGCGACGACGCAGATCGCGAAGCGCTTTCCCGGAGGGCCGGGGGGAACCCCAGCAGGTCGAGTGACGCGCGCGCTGGAAAAGCAAGCCAGGACCAGCGAACCGGGGCACGGGTCAGGGGTTCCAGAAGACCGTGGTGTACACACACCCGAAGCGTCGCGCGGCCAGGTCCTCGCGCTGGATCACCCAGTGGACGGTGGAGCCCTCCCAACCCTCGACACACCTGCCGGCGTACCAGTCGGCGAGTAGCACCCAGTCAGCGGAGTCAGCCGAGACCGGCCCGTCCCAGTGGCCCCTTCTCACCGCCTTCGCGGCAATGGACGCGGCGACAGCGACCGGATCGAACTCGACGGCCTCCTCGTCCGCGTAACCCCCGATCTGCAACGGCCCTCCGGGGGCGATGTCGGGCTGGATGTCCTGCCAGACTTCGACGAGTTCCCCGCAGCGGGGATGCCCGGGAAGGGATGCGTACCCCGGATCGCCGGGAAGAGCGACGAACGAGTGGTAAGGGAGCGACGCTTCGACCCTCGCCCGCAGCGGGCCCTGCGGGTAGCTCTCGAACATCGCGCCGTACTCGGCCACGCCTCTGGAGTTCCAGGAGCTTTTGTCCCGTTCCGTCACGGCCGCGCCTGCGGGGACGTACACCACTGTGCCCGCGGGGCGGCGATCCCGAGTCTCGGGCCAGGCGAAGAACAGCAGGTGACCGTCGGGTGGCAGGGGCAGGTCCGTCCCGTCGACCGGTAGTGCGGCGAGATCGATGGAGGCGACGAAGGGGTCTTGGGGAGTGGGGACGTCGACGGGAAGCAGGAGGGGGCCGCCGAACCGACCCACGACGGGTTCCGCCCCGTCCTCGGCCCGTTGCAGTGTCACGCAGGGGCGGGCGGTGGTCAGCCATCGCTCCACATCGTCGGCCGGTATTCCTTGCGCCATCGCCTCATCACGGAAGGGACGTAAGCGGTCCCACACCTCAGGAATCATGCGCGAACCGTACATGGGGAGCCGACAGAAGACCGATGCGGGACATGTCCTTTGCCGTAGTGGGTTGTTGAGCAAAGCACGGAGGGCACGGAAGGCACGGAGAAGAGGAACAGGCCGCTCGACCGGTGCTCCTTCCAGCTCCCCGGGCTGCTGGCGGGCCTGCGCCCTCTGCGCGATCCGGCAGCCCCCGGCGAGGAACGACGAGGAGAGCGGTTGGCCGTTGCGGCTGATCCCGTCGGTGCGGGCGCGGCCTGCCTCCGCTTCGGCGGCGCGGCAGTGGCCCTGCTGGACGCGGTCACCTTCGTGCTCGCCGCCACGGCTTTCGCCCTCATACGCGTGCCGGAACCCGCGCCCCGTCCGGCTGAAGCCCACCGCTGGAGCACCCGGGCAGCCGAGGGCTTCGGCAGAAGGCTTGAAGTGGCGGCGTACGCCTCGCGGGTCGTCGATCCGTCCGGGCAGAAGGCGCGTACTACTGGGACGGCTTACGCGTACTCGACGAATCGGGAGGTCCTCATGCGCGATATCGCGGACTCGATCGAATCGATGGAACAACTCGCTGCTGCCTGGCGAGTCATGGTGCTCGACCGGGAACCGGACGCGGACGTCCGCGACCTGCCGGGCATCGCCGTCCGCTGGGCCGACTGCCGGTTCCCCTTCTGGAACTGCGTCACGCTGACCGAGGACGGCATGGACGCCGGACTCGTGAAGCAGCGCCTGGACGAGGCGTCGGAGATCATGCGGTCGAAGAAGCATCCGGGTTTCCTGTGGGTCTTCGAGGACCTCCTCGACGACGAGGCGCGCGCAGCACTCGGGGCGGCGGCCGAGCAAGCGGGCCTCGCGCACGCCTTCCCCGGTACGGGCATGGCGGGAGACCTGTTGCCGATCCCCGAACCGGCCCACCCCGACCTGACGTTCGTACGCGTGACCGCCGAGGAGCACCTGCGGGCCTTCGCGGACGTCAACTCCCTCGCGTACGGGTTCCCGCTGGAGGACGGACGTGACGGTCTGGCCTGGTCCGCGCTGTGGAAGAACCGGGTGTACGCCTATCTGGGCGTCCGGAACGGTGCTCCCGTGACCTGCGCCGCCACGGTGGAGGCGGAGGGCCGTCTCTTCGTCATGCTCGTCGCCACCGACCCGAGGTGGCAGCGTCGCGGCTACGGGGAAGCGGTGACGCGAAAGGCACTGTACGAGGGTGCCCGGGCCACCGGAACGACCCGGGCGACCCTGCACGCGACCGCCGCCGGGGCACCCGTGTATCCACGGATCGGCTTCGAGCCGAACTCCCCGATGCACTTCTACGCCTTGAAGGACTGACACGCGTAGGAGCATCTTGGCGGGCGGCAGGGACGCCGTGCCGCCTCGACCGGCGACCGACGGCCGGCGACCGGCCGCGGTCCGCGGCTTTCGGCAACCCCCGTGGGCAGGCGGCTTCGCGGGGAGCCGCCGCTCCCCGCGCCCCGGCCCCGCACACACGTGAGTCCCGCCCCGAGGACGGGGCGGGACTCATGTCGGAGCGCCGGGCAGGCCTTGCACCTGCATTTCCCCGCAGGAAGCGGGGCGTCTTTCCTTGGACCACC
>NZ_LIQT01000171.1 GCF_001418415.1 Streptomyces hirsutus | reverse complement strand
GCGCTCGGCCCCTCCTTCCCACCCGTCACCCGCCACCGCCCTACCCGACGAGCTGCGCTCGGCCCCTCCTTCTCGAGTCCTCGTCCTCAACTCCGGTTCCTCGTCGGTGAAGTACCAGCTGCTGGACATGAGCGACAGCAGTCGGCTCGCGTCCGGCCTGGTCGAGCGGATCGGCGAGCGGACCTCGCTGGTACGGCACACGCCGTCGGCCTCGGGCGAGCCCAGGGAGCGGACCGGACCGGTCGCGGACCACGAGGCCGCCCTGAAGGCGATGGCCGACGAGCTGGCCGCCGACGGCTTGGGGCTGGACTCCCCCGAGCTGGCCGCGATCGGGCACCGGGTGGTGCACGGCGGGATGCACTTCACCGAGCCGACCGTCATCGACGAAGCGGTCCTCGCCGAGATCGAGCGGCTCATCCCGGTCGCCCCGCTGCACAACCCGGCCAACCTGACGGGCATCCGCACCGCGATGGCGCTGCGCCCGGACCTGCCGCAGGTCGCCGTCTTCGACACCTCCTTCCACACCACGATGCCGGAGTCGGCCGCCCGCTACGCGATCGACGTGCGGACCGCCGACGAGCACCGGGTCCGCCGCTACGGCTTCCACGGCACCTCGCACGCGTACGTGTCCCGTCGGACGGCCCGGCTGCTCGGGAAGGCGCCCGAGGACGTGAACGTCATCGTGCTGCACCTGGGCAACGGGGCGTCGGCCTCGGCGGTGCGGGGCGGAAGGTGCGTGGACACCTCGATGGGGCTGACGCCCTTGGAAGGGCTCGTGATGGGTACCCGGTCGGGAGACGTGGATCCCGCCGTCATCTTCCATTTGACGCGCGTTGGCGGAATGTCCGTCGACGAGATCGACACTCTTCTCAACAAGAAGAGCGGTCTGGTCGGCCTGTGCGGTGACAACGACATGCGTGAGATCCGCCGCCGGGTCGACGCGGGCGACGAAGAGGCGAAGCTCGCGTTCGACATCTACATTCACCGTCTGAAGAAGTACATCGGCGCCTATTACGCCGTTCTCGGCCGGGTGGACGCGGTGGCGTTCACCGCCGGGGTCGGCGAGAACGCCGCACCGGTGCGGGAGGCCGCCGTGGCGGGCCTGGCGGGGCTGGGCCTGGAGGTCGACGCCGAGCGCAACGGCGCGCGCGGCACCGGACCGCGGCTCGTCTCGCCCGAGGGTGCGCGGGTCGCGGTCGCCGTGGTACCGACGGACGAGGAAATGGAGATCGCCACACAGACCTATGCACTGGTCGGAAAGCGCAATTGAGCAGTCGCTTCCTCATGTGTACCTTCCGCCAGACGGAATATTCCGGAGCGAAACAAACCGATAGGATCGCCCCATGCGCCGTTCCAAAATCGTCTGTACTCTCGGCCCCGCGGTCGACTCCCACGAGCAGCTCGTCGCCCTGATCGAAGCCGGCATGAACGTGGCCCGCTTCAACTTCAGCCACGGCTCGCACGCCGAGCACCAGGGCCGGTACGAGAGGGTCCGTGCCGCCGCCAAGGAGACGGGCAGGGCCATCGGCGTCCTCGCCGACCTCCAGGGCCCGAAGATCCGGCTGGAGACCTTCGCCGAGGGTCCCGTCGAGCTGGTACGCGGTGACGAGTTCACCATCACCACCGAGGACGTCCCGGGCGACCGGACGATCTGCGGGACGACCTACAAGGGCCTGCCCGGTGACGTCTCCCGCGGCGACCAGGTGCTGATCAACGACGGCAACGTCGAGCTGAAGGTGCTGGACGTCGAGGGCTGCCGGGTCAGGACGATCGTCATCGAGGGCGGCGTCATCTCCGACCACAAGGGCATCAACCTGCCCGGCACGGCCGTGAACGTGCCAGCGCTGTCCGAGAAGGACGTCGAGGACCTGCGGTTCGCGCTGCGCATGGGCTGCGACATGGTCGCCCTGTCCTTCGTCCGGGACGCCAAGGACGTCGCCGACGTCCACCGCGTGATGGACGAGGAGGGCCGCCGGGTGCCCGTCATCGCCAAGGTGGAGAAGCCGCAGGCGGTGGAGAACATGGAGGACGTCGTGATGGCGTTCGACGGTGTGATGGTCGCCCGCGGCGACCTCGCCGTCGAGTATCCGCTCGAGAAGGTCCCGATGGTGCAGAAGCGCCTGATCGAGCTCTGCCGGCGCAACGCGAAGCCGGTGATCGTGGCGACCCAGATGATGGAGTCGATGATCACCAACTCCCGTCCGACCCGCGCCGAGGCCTCCGACGTGGCCAACGCGATCCTGGACGGCGCGGACGCGGTCATGCTGTCGGCCGAGTCGAGCGTGGGCGCGTACCCGATCGAGACCGTGCGGACGATGTCGAAGATCGTCCAGGCGGCCGAGCAGGAGCTGCTGTCCAAGGGCCTGCAGCCGCTGGTGCCCGGCAAGAAGCCGCGCACGCAGGGCGGTTCGGTGGCCCGTGCCGCCGCCGAGATCGCCGACTTCCTCGGCGGCAAGGGCCTGGTGGCCTTCACCCAGTCCGGCGACACCGCCCGCCGGCTGTCCCGCTACCGCGCCATCCAGCCGATCCTGGCGTTCACCACGGACGAATACACCCGCAACCAGCTCACGCTCAGCTGGGGCGTGGAGCCGTACGTCGTGCCGTTCGTGAACAGCACGGACGAGATGGTCGACCTGGTCCAGCAGGAGCTGGTCCGGCTGCACCGCTTCGACGAGGGCGACATCGTGGTGATCACCGCCGGCTCCCCGCCCGGCGTCCCCGGCACCACCAACATGGTCCGCGTCCACCACATGGGCGGCCCCACCGGCTGACCCGGACCGCGCGTGCACGGACGCCGAGGGCGCCCCCTGGGAGAACAGGGGGCGCCCTCGGTGTTTTCCGCGGCTCACGGAACGGATGTCACGGGTGCTCGGCCGGATGTCCCGGCCGGCACTCAGTCGATGTACTGGCGCAGCCCGGGTATGTGCAGTGTTCCGCCGAACTGGCCGGCCTGCTGGACCGTCACATCCGTGAAGTAGATCAGGGGGATGTTGAGCGGCGGCGGGTTCTCCGGGTCGAAGGTGACCGGTATCAGCCCGAGCAGCTTGCCCGAGATGCTCTCCGTGTACATCACGGTGTCGCCGTCGCGGATGGTGGACGTCGACCCCTTGGCCGCCTGCACGTGGTGGGTCCTGCCGGACTGCTTGTCCTCGACCGTCTGGTGCAGGTCGCCGATGTCGGTGCCGTTGGAGACGACGTACTTCAGGACCTTCTTGGTCTTGCCGCTCGCGGTCCGCACCTCGACGATGCCCTGGTAGTCGGCGCCCTTCAGCGTCAGCGAGCTGGCGTTCAGGAACCACGGGTCCTCGGGCAGCAGGATCTCGTTGTCGACTCCGCCCTCGGCGTCGGTGGCGACCGGGCAGTCGTCGACGTCGGTCGTGGCGCTCGCGGACGGGCTCGGCGAGGCGGTGGCCTCCGGGGTCGCGGTGGCCTCGTCGGCCTCCGCGGCGGGCTCCTCCGCCTCCTCCGCCTTCCCGGCTGCCTCGTCCGCGGTGCCGGCGGGCTCCTCGGCGGCGCCCCCGGCGGCTTCGGCGTTCTTCCCGGTGGTCTCCTCCGCCGTGTCCGCCTCGTCCTCGGTGGAGCTGCCCGCGGCGGACGCGGAGGCCGACGGGGTGGGGCTCGCGGCCGCCTCGTCGGTCTTCTTGTCCTTCGGGGTGAAGAGGTCGGTGAGGGCGTCGCCGACCTTCTCCAGCGCGTTGCGGTCGGTCTCCGAGGGGGACGGCTCGGGCTCCTCGGCCCCGTCGTCGCCGGAGGCTTCGGAGGTGGCGGGCGCGGCCTCGTCCTTGCCGTCCTCGTCGTCAGAACCTGAATTCGGCGAAGAGGACGAATTCTTGGAGGAGGAGTTCTTGTCCGTGCCCGCGTCCGTACCGGAGTCCTCGGCCGCGTCGCCGCCGGCGGAGGACGAGGGGTCCGGTTCCGTGGCGGGAACCTCCTCGTCCGGGGAGGCCGTGTCGCTCGCCGACGCGGACGGGCCGGCCGAGGAGGACGCGTTCTCCTCGGTGTCCTCCAGCACTGCCAAGCAGTCCTTGTACTCGTCGGCGGTCAGGCTCCTGGACTTCGGCTGCTCGTCGGCCTGGGCCAGCGTCGGCGTGAACCCCATGCCCATCAGGACCGCGGTCGGCATCGCCGCGAGGGCGATCGCCTTCCCGGCCGGCATGTGGAACCTGGTGAACAGCGGCTTCCGGGGGGCCGCGTGGCGCGGCCCTCTTCTGTCCGGGGTCAGGGCCGCGGCGACGCTCCGGTCTCGCATCTCGTCAGCTGACACGGTGGCCCCTGTCACGGTCCTCGGTCCGGGCGTCGTCCGCCTCCCCGAGGTCGCCGGCCTCGTACGGAGGGTGCTGCCGCCCCGCCTCGCCCGCGGTGCCCTCGGGCGTGCCCCGGGGAACGTCCTTGCGAGCACCGTTGCCGGACGGCCCGCCGAAGAACTTCCAGCGCCCGCCCGGCTCGGTCTGCGGCTTGTCCGGCACCCAGGCGAGGGACAGCGCACCGCCGATCATCGCGAGCAGGTAGCCGACGACGAAGCCACCTATGTTGGAGACCACGAGGGACACCAGGGCCAGAAGGATCGACGCCACACCGGCGAAGATCCGGGTGGCCTGCTGGAACCACATGGTCAGACCCAGCGTGATCAGCAGGACACCGATGATCAGAGAGCCCGCGCCGGCGGTCGTCGCCATGGCGAGCGACATGTGGCCCAGCTGCAGCGTGGCATAGGGGAAGTAGGCGATGGGCACCCCGCCGAGCAGGGTGAACAAGCCCGCCCAGAAAGGCCGGTGGCCCCGCCAGTCACGGAATCGCAGACGCAGCCGGGTGAAAGTCCCGGTGCTCTGGACCGGAGTCTCGGCACTCATGGAATACAGCTCCCTGGTCCGGTGAAGTTACCTACCGGCTCGGCCTGGGGGTGGAGAAGCCGGAAGGTCTGAGTCTGTGCGAACGCCCGGGTACGAAGCACCGGGCTGGGTGTGCGGGGCGGAGAAGCGAAGCTTCTCCGCCCCACTCGGCCGCTCAGCCGGCCGAGGACGTCTCCGGAGCGGAGACCGTCAGTAGCACTCCATCTTGGGGTCCCCGCCCAGACGCATCTTCAGACCGCTGAGCTTGAACGTACCGGCCGTGGTCGCCCACGCCGTCTGCTTGACCCCGTAGAGGTCGGCCGACTCCGCCTGCTGGGCGAAGCCGCCCGGCAGAGTGGTGGCCCCGTCCTTGTTCGCGGGGCCGCGCGTCTTGTCCTTGATCGCGACACCGATGTCGATGTTCTTGAACTCCGCGTCGGCGTCGAGCTGAGCGACGTCGATGTAGAGGTTCTTGGCCACGACCGGGTTCTTCTTGTCGTTGCCCGCCTCGAGACGAAGGTAGACCGTCCCTACGAGGGGGACCTCCGTCTTGACCGACTGGCACATCCTGGTGATGGTCGCGTCGTCGAACGACGATATAGCGACCGGGACCTGCGTCTTCTTGTCGCCCTTGGTCGACGTGTAGACGGTGTCGATGCCGCCGTACTGGGCGAAGCCCTCACCGTGCAGGTGATCGGCCGTCACCTTGAACTGCTGGCCGGAGACGCTGAACGACGCCGCGAGGGCGCCCTGCGCCAGGCCGATGCCCACCGCGGCCGTGGCGACCACACTGGGCACCATGACCACGGCGAACCGCTTCCATCTCGTCCCGCCACGCACCTGGGACTCCATATTTCCTCCTTCTCGGACGTACATCTCCTGCTCCGACGCACCGCCAGTCGGCGAACGGCCGGGCAGGGATGGGAGAAGCACTACGTCCTCGGGAAGGAGAGCGCCGCGCTCGGCAGCGCACGAAGCGCCCGAATCACCGGCGATCACCCCCGAGCGACAACCACTGGTCGCGCCTGACACACATCACGCACAACCTGCCGGACAGGCTTCGCCGGACGGGCGAAGACCCCCCTGTCCAAGAACCGGCTCCACTGCCACCGGTTCCGCTCGGTGGGGACCCAGGAGCGCCCGCGTCCCGACCGGATGTCGGGCACGGGCAAGGGACCGAGCGTCGCCGATCGTGGTGCATTCTCGCCGCCCGCACAAGGGGCTTCATTACTTGCCAGTAACGACCGGATGACCGAGGGGCGACCCGCCGGCACCGGACGGCGACCCTGGGTGCCCTGGAGGGGGTCCGCAAAGCAGTTGATCGGTGGACAGAATCCGACAGACCACCGCGGGTGACTTACTCGCAGTAACAGCGGCCGCGATTGCCAAGTTTTGGCAAAGCGCGGCCGCATCGGCCTCCGTCGGCCATTCCTTCACCGGGGCATCACTCGTCCGGAAACCGCCTTTCGGCGACCGGAAACCAGGTGCCCGCCCCGTTCAGAACAGGGCGCGCGCCAGCGCCCGGCGCGCGGCGACGACCCGCGGGTCGTCGGCCCCGACCACCTCGAACAGCTCCAGCAGCCGCACCCGTACGGCATCGCGGTCGTCGCCCGCCGTACGCCCCACCGTCTCGATGAGCCGGCCGAAGGCGTCCTCGACATGACCGCCCACCAGGTCCAGGTCGGCGGCGGTGATCTGCGCCTCGACGTCCTTGGGGTTTCCGGCGGCGTTCGCACGCACCTGCTGCGGGTCCAGACCCTGCACCCGGTGGAGCAGTTCGGCCTGGGCGAGACCCAGCTGGGCCTCCGGGTTGCCCGGGTCGTCGGTGAGCACGTTCTTGTAGGCCTGGATCGCACCGCCCAGGTCACCGGCGTCCAGCGCCTGCACCGCGGCCTCGAGCAGGGCGTCGTACGGGCCGACGGGCTCCTCGGCCTCCGGGGCGGCACCGCCGCCCCCGGGCACGGCGTCGGGGTCGACGGTGAGTCCGGTCAGACCGAAACGCTCCTCGGCGACCTGCACCAACTGGTCCAGGGTCTGGCGGATCTGCGCCTCGCCCGCGGCGCCCTGGAAGAGCGGCAGCGCCTGTCCGGCCACCACCGCGAAGACCGCCGGGATCCCCTGGATCCCGAACTGCTGCATCAGCATCTGGTTGGCGTCGACGTCGATCTTGGCGAGGAGGAAGCGCCCGTTGTACTCGACGGCGAGCCGCTCCAGGACGGGGCTCAACTGCTTGCAGGGCTCGCACCACTCGGCCCAGAAGTCGATGACGACCGGGACCTCGGCGGACCGCTGCAGAATGTCGCTCTCGAAGCCGGCTTCGTCGACGTCGATGACGAGGTCGGCCGGGGAGACGGCGCCCCCGCCACCCTGCCGGACCGCTTCCGCGCGGGCCTGCTCCGCCTTCGTCTTGGCCTCTTGGGCCGCCTTCACCGCGGCGAGGTCGACGACTCCGCTCATGGACATGTTCCGTGGCTGCATGCGTCTATCCTCCCCCGTACCCCGCGTGTCTGTGAAAAGCGCCCGAAAACCCGGATGTCCGGGTGTTGTTGGTCGCCGTACTGTCGGGCGTCGGGTCCCCACCCCACGCCGGTGGTCGTCGCTCGAGCGCGTCGGCCTCCGAGTGACCCCACGCTTTCGCTACGAGCCGTAGCGTAATACGGGGCGGGGCGTACGGGACGGCCCGCCCCGGTGATCTCCCTCACGGGAACCCGGGCGGGCACGGGTACGCGGGCGGGCACGGGTACGCGGGAACGCACGGGCGCGCGGTCACGGGAGCGCGCACAGGGAGGCCGGTTATGGTCGTGCGATGCAGAGCCGCACGCCCGCCAGCCGCACCGGACGCCCGCGCAGTGCCGCCGCCGACGCCGCGATCCTGGCCGCGACGCGGGAGGCGCTGGTCGAGCTGGGGTGGTCCAAGCTCACTCTGGGCGACGTCGCGAGCCGCGCGGGGGTCGCCAAGACGACCCTCTACCGGCGCTGGGCGGGCAAGAACGAACTGGTCGTGGACGCGGTCGCCGAGCTCTTCGACGAACTCGAACTCCCCGACCGCGGCAGCCTCGCCGCGGACGTCGAGGGCGTGGTCCTGCAGTTCGCGGCGCTGCTGTCCCGCCCGGAGGCCAGAAGCGGGCTGATGGCGGTGGTCGCGGAGTCCACCCTCGACGAGGCGCTGCGCGAACGCATCCGCGTCTCGATCGTCGAGCGGCAGAAGCGCCTGGTCCACACCGGCCGGGCGCGCGCCCAGCACCGGGGCGAGCTGCCGCCCGAGCCGGATCCGGACGAGGCGGCCCGCACCGTGGGCCTGATCTTCGACATGGTGGCCGGTGCGGTGGTGCACCGCACGCTGGTCAGCGGACAGCCGGTGGACGAGGAGTGGCTGCACGGTTTCACCCGGGTCCTGCTGTCGGGCCTGGTCACGGCCGGCACCGGCCCGTAGCGGGAGACGCCCCGCCGCCGGGCCGGGTCCGTGCGCCGTTCGGCCGTCCCGCCGTCCGTCCGGCCACCCGTCCGTTCGGTCGTCCGGTCAGAAGCCCGGGGGCTCCGTGTACACCCCCCACTCGTCCCGCAGCGCGTCGCAGATCTCGCCCAGGGTGGCCTCGGCGCGCACGGCGTCCAGCATCGGCCCGATCATGTTGGCGCCGGAGCGGGCCGCGTCGAGCATGGCGGTCAGGGCCGTGCGCACCGCCGTGTCGTCGCGGGCGGCCTTGCGCTCGCCGAGGGTGCGCACCTGCTCGCGTTCCACCTCGTGGCTGACCCGCAGGATCTCCAGGTCTCCGGTGACCGAGCCGGTGTGGACGTTGACGCCGACGACCTTCTTGTCGTCCTTCTCCAGGGACTGCTGGTAGCGGAACGCCGCCTCGGCGATCTCGCCGGTGAACCAGCCGTCCTCGATGCCGCGCAGGATCCCGGAGGTGATGGGGCCGATCGGGTGCTGCCCGTCGGGGTGGGCGCGCAGGCCCCGCTCCTTGATCTGCTCGAAGATCCTCTCCGCGTCCGCCTCGATCCGGTCCGTCAGCTGTTCGACGAACCAGGAACCGCCGAGCGGATCGGCCACGTTGGCGACGCCGGTCTCCTCCATGAGCACCTGCTGGGTGCGCAGGGCGATCTCGGCGGCCTGCTCGCTGGGCAGCGCGAGCGTCTCGTCCAGGGCGTTGGTGTGCAGGGAGTTGGTCCCGCCGAGCACGGCGGCGAGCGCCTCGACGGCGGTGCGCACGACGTTGTTGTACGGCTGCTGGGCGGTCAGCGAGACGCCCGCGGTCTGGGTGTGGAACCGCAGCCACTGCGCCTTCTCGCTCCTGGCGCCGTACACGTCCCGCATCCAGCGGGCCCAGATGCGGCGCGCGGCGCGGAACTTGGCGATCTCCTCGAAGAAGTCGAGGTGTGCGTCGAAGAAGAAGGACAGGCCGGGGGCGAACACGTCCACGTCGAGTCCGCGGCTGAGTCCCAGTTCCACGTACCCGAAGCCGTCCGCGAGCGTGTACGCCAGCTCCTGGGCGGCCGTCGACCCGGCCTCGCGGATGTGGTAGCCGGAGACGGAGAGCGGCTTGTAGGCGGGGATGCCGGCCGCGCAGTGCTCCATCAGGTCGCCGATGAGGCGCAGATGCGGCTCGGGCTGGAAGAGCCACTCCTTCTGGGCGATGTACTCCTTGAAGATGTCCGTCTGCAGCGTGCCGTTGAGCACGGCGGGGTCCACGCCCTGGCGCTCGGCGGCGACGAGGTACATGCAGAAGACGGGCACGGCCGGCCCGCTGATCGTCATCGAGGTCGTCACGTCCCCGAGCGGGATGTCCTTGAACAGGACCTCCATGTCGGCGGCCGAGTCGATGGCCACCCCGCAGTGCCCGACCTCGCCCAGGGAGCGCGGGTCGTCGGAGTCGCGTCCCATGAGCGTGGGCATGTCGAAGGCGACGGACAGTCCGCCGCCGCCGTTGCCCAGGATCATCTTGTAGCGCTCGTTGGTCTGCTCGGCGTTCCCGAACCCGGCGAACTGCCGGATCGTCCAGGTACGCCCCCGGTAGCCGGTCGGATACAGGCCGCGGGTGAAGGGGTACTCCCCCGGCCAGCCGATCCGCTCGAACCCCTCGTAGGCGTCGCCGGGCCGGGGCCCGTACACCGGCTCCACGGGGTCGCCGGAGAGCGTGGTGAAGTCTGCGTCGCGCTTGCGCGCGGCGTCGTACCGGGCCTGCCAGCGACGGCGGCCCTCCTCGATGGCGTCAGCGTCCATACCCTCGAATTTACTTGGACGTCCTAGTAAATGTCGATGGCTGGCCGCCGCACGCTGCTCCGTACGGCGGGAGGGCCCGGCGATGACGCGGGACCGTGGGCCCCGCGGTGACACCCGGTGGTTACGCCTCGGCGGTCGCGGGCGCGTCGGCGGCGACCGCCGGCTCCAGCTCGCGGGAGATCCTGCGCTCGACGAAGAACGCGGCCGTCGGGACGGTCCCGGCCAGCAGCACCCAGATCTGCTTCTTGACCGGCCACTTCAGCTTGGAGCCGAGGTCGAAGGCGAAAATCAGGTACAGGACGTACAGCCAGCCGTGGGCGATGCTGACGACCTGCGTGAAGTCGGCCGCGCCGCCCATGTCGAGCAGGTACTTGCCGACCATTCCGAAGGTCAGCAGAACCAGCAGGACACCAGTGACGTAGGCCATGACCCGGTAGCGGGTCAGCACGCTTCGCTTCATGAAGCCGAGCGTAACGGTCCCTTCCGGCGGCTCCCGGTCCGACCCCCCAGTGCCGTTGGTCACCCTTCTTCGAAGTCCCCGGCGGCGAGGCGCAGCGGCCGGAGCATCGCGAACAGCTCGGTGCACTCCGCGGCGTCGTAGGCGCCGAGGCCGAAGTCCATCGCCATCAGGTCGCGGGTGGCCGCCTCGACGACCTCGCGGCCCTTTTCGGTGATGCTCGCGAGGGTGCCGCGGCCGTCGTTGGGGTTGGGGCGCTTGTCGACCAGGCCCGAGCGCACCAGCCGGTCCACGGTGTTCGTCACGGACGTGGGGTGCACCATGAGCCGCTCGCCGATCTTGGACATCGGCAGCTCGCCGGACTTCGAGAAGGTCAGCAGCACCAGCGCCTCGTAGCGCGCGAAGGTGAGCCCGTACGGCTTGACGACCGCGTCGACCTCGGCCAGCAGGATCTGGTGGGCGCGCATGACCGAGGTGATCGCGGCCATGGACGGCACGCTCCCCCAGCGCTGCTTCCAGAGTTCGTCGGCGCGGGCGATGGGATCGAACGAGAGACTGAGCGGCTTCGGCACGCAGCAGACCCTACCGGCCGGTCATATGCCGGTCAGCTCCGTCTCGCCCTTCGATCGGGGCCTGCGCGACACCCCACCGTTGAGCGTTCGCTCAAAACGACGTACGCTCCCCGTCGCAGCGTTTGAGCGTTCGCTCAAACACGCTGATGGCAGGGGGCCGACATGAGGCTGTACAGAGAGACGCGGGTCCGCGCGGATCTCGACGAGCTGTGGACGCGCACCCAGGACCCGGCCGAGCACCGGCGCTGGGACCTGCGCTTCACCGAGATCCGTCACCTCCCGCACACCGGGGGCGAGTCCCAGCACTTCCGCTACGCCACGCGCGTGCTGCCGTTCCTCACCCTCGCCGGCACCGGTGTCTCGGCCGGTGAGAAGGAGCGCCCGGACGGCACCCGCACCTCCGCGCTCCGCTTCTCCTGCCCGCACCCGCTGTCCCTGCTCGCGGACGGCAGCGGCTATTGGCGTTATGTCCCCGACGGGGACGGAGTGCGTTTCCTGACCGGGTACGACTACCGGCCCCGCTGGGGTGCCGTCGGCGTGCTCGCGGACCGGCTGGTGCTGCGGCCCCTGATGGGCTGGGCGACGGCCTGGTCCTTCGACCGGCTGCGGATCTGGCTGGAGCACGGTGTCACCCCCGAGCGCGCCCGCCGCAACTGGCTGACGGGCCTGACGCTCCGGGCGGCGGTGATCACCGCCGCCGGCACCGTCCTCGCCCTGAGGCCGGTCGCCCTGCTCGGCTCCGCGGGAGCCTTCCTGTCCCCGCTGCTCCTCATGGCGGCGATCGCCGCCGCGCTCCTCGTCCCGCCACCGGCCCGCACCCCGGCCGCCCGCCGCTGTCTGCGCACCCCGCCGGACCCGGTCCGGCCGCCGCTGCTGCTGCTGCGCACCCTGGAGACCCCGCGATGACCTCGATCTTCCGCACCGTGATGGGCGCCGACTTCGACCGCCTCCACCCCGCGCTGCGACGCCGCTTCTCCGTCGGCCTGACGAGCGGCGAGGCCTGTACGGGCCACGGCGTGATGGACCGCGTCTGGCACGGCGGCGCCTTCGTGAAGCCGTTCCTGGCGCTCGGCGCGACCCGGCACATCCTGGTCCCCCGGCAGGGCCGGCACGTCCCCTTCACCATCGAGAACGTGCCGTACACCGACGGCTTCGGCCGTGAGACGGTGACCTTCGTGCGCATCTTCCGGCTGCCCGGCCGCCCCCGCCGCTTCGACGCCCAGATGGTGCTGGGCCCCCGGGGCGACCGCATCGTCGACTACCTCGGCACCCACCAGCATCTCGCCACCGACCTCCGCCTCCGCGCGGAACCCGATGGTTCCCTGCTGATCCGCTCGGGCGAGCACCGCTTCCGGGAGGGGCCGGTGGACGTGCGCGTGCCCGAGCTCATCGGCGCGAGGGCCGAGGTGCGCGAGTCCTACGACGAACGCGCCGGCCGCTTCCGGATCCGGGTCGACGTCACCAACCGCCGCTTCGGGCCGCTCTTCGGCTACGAGGGTTCCTTCACCGCCGTCTACAGCGACATCCGCGCGTGCGGGGTGCGCCCCGGTCTGCGTCCGGTCCGTGAGGAGCCGCGCGCGTGAGTCCCGCCGACAGCACCAGGACGAAGCTGCTGGAGGGCGCCCTGCGCACGCTCGCCGAACAGGGCATCGCCAAGGCCTCGGCGCGGGCGATCGCGACGACGGCCGGGGTCAACCAGGCGCTGGTCTTCTACCATTTCGGCTCGGTGGACGAACTGCTCTCCGCCGCCTGCCGCCACGGGGCCGAACAGCGGGTCGCCCGCTACCGCACCCGCCTCGCGGAGGTCGACTCCCTCACGGAACTCCTCGCCTTCGGGCGGGAGATGCACGACGAGGAGCGCGCCGCGGGCCAAGTGGCCCTGCTCGGGCAGCTGCTGGCCGGCGCACAGACCCACGACAGCCTGAAGGCGGCGACGTCGGCGGGGCTCGAGCTGTGGATCGTGGAAATCGAGAAGGTTCTCGAACGGGTGCTGCCCGGAACCCCGTTCGGTGAGTTCACCGACTCCGGCGGACTCGCCCGCGCGGTGGCGGCGTCCTTCGTGGGCCTCGAACTGTACGAGGGGGTGGATCCGGCGGGGGCGGGTGCGGCGCTGGACGCCCTGGAGCAGCTCGGGATCCTCGTCGCCGCCCTGGACGGCCTCGGCCCGGTCGCCCACCGCGCGGTACGCCATCACCTGCGCCGCACGGCCGGGCGCGGGTGAGGCACGGGTGAGGCGCGGGTGAGGCGCGGGTGAGGCGCGGGTGAGGCGCGGGTGAGGCGCGGGGGCGCGGGGCGCCGCTGACGCTCCGCGCCCCCTCGCCGTACTACGCGCTCCCGTCCGCGCCCCGGCCCAGGTGCCGCTCGACGGTGTCGACCTTGGAGGTGAGTCCGTCCTCGACCCCGGGCCGGATGTCCGCCTTGAGGACCAGGGAGACCCGCGGGGCCCGCGCCTCGACCGCCGCCACGGCGCGCTTCACGACGTCCATCACCTCGTCCCAGTCGCCCTCGACCGAGGTGAACATGGCGTCGGTGCGGTTCGGCAGCCCGGACTCGCGGACCACCCGCACGGCGTCGGCGACGTACTCCCCCACGTCCTCGCCGACGCCGAGCGGCGTCACGGAGAAGGCGACGATCACGCGCCCACGACCCCTTCTTCCTTGCGGGCACGGGACGCGATCACCGCGTCCTCGGTCTCCCGCTTGAGCCGGCGCTCGGCGAAGAAGCCGCCGGTGGGCAGGACCGACATCAGGAAGTAGAAGGCGGCGGTCTTCAGGGGCCACTTGGCGCGGTTCCACGCGTCGGCCCAGAAGAGCACGTACACGACGAAGAGGAATCCGTGGATCGCGCCCAGCGCCGGGACGGCGTTGAACTCCGTGGTCCGCTTCAGGACCGAGGCCACGAGCAGCAGCAGGAACGAGATCGCCTCGGGGCCCGATACCAGGCGGAGGCGGCGGAGGGCACTGGCGGTCTTGAGGTCCACGGATCACCTTCGGTGGGAGAGACAGCGGTGTCTACGAGTCGTACCGGACCCGGGGGCCCGGTGTCCTGCGCCTGACGCTTTGTGAACGCGCGCACAAGCGTTCACCCATTGTGGCAAACAGCATCCGCGATCACCGGAGGGGGTCCGGGTCCGACACGGCCGGCCGTCCACTCGCACGCCCGTACCGCCCTCCCCCGCCGGCGGCGTGTCCGGCACGACCGGCGCGGCCCCTGGGGGGATCGTCAGGGGGATCTCCCCCGACAGGACCTGTTCCGGGGACGGAGCTGCGGTTAACGTCACACACGTGGCGATGTTCCGACTCCAGAGCAGCAAGGTGCTCGCCGTCGAGATGACCGGGGACGCCGTGAAGGCGAAGAACGGCTCGATGGTCGCGTACGACGGCGACATGGCGTTCAAGAAGCTCAGCGGCGGCGGGGACGGCATCCGGGGGATGGTGACCCGGCGGCTGACCGGTGAGCAGATGACGGTGATGGAGGTGAAGGGGCGCGGGGTCTGCTGGTTCGCGGACCGGGCCTCCGAGATCAATCTGGTGGGCCTTCAGGGGGACACCCTCTACGTGGAGTCGAGCAACCTGCTGGCGACCGACGGCGGCCTGCGCACGGGAACCGAGTTCACCGGCCTGCGCGGCGCCTCGCAGGGCAACGGGCTGTTCACGACCACCGTCGAGGGCCACGGCCAGGCGGCGATCATGTCGGACGGTCCCGCGGTGGTCCTCCGGGTCGCCCCGCAGTACCCGCTGACCGTCGACCCCGGCGCCTATGTGGCCCACCAGGGGAGACTTCGCCAGTCCCTCCAGTCCGGGGTGACGTTCCGCACACTGCTCGGGGAGGGCGGCGGCGAGGCGTTCCAGATGCGGTTCGAGGGCGACGGGCTGGTGTACGTCCAGCCCAGCGAGCGGAACACGATCGCGGGAGACGTCTGACATGCCCTTCCAGGAGATCAACTCGAAGGTCGTCGAGGCGACCGTGGTGCCCGGTCAGCGACTGTTCAGCCAGCGCGGCGCGATGCTCGCCTACCGGGGCGAGGTCGGCTTCACCCCCAACACGATGGGCGGCCAGGGCGGGCTCCGGTCGATGATCGGCCGGCGGGTGGCGGGCGAGGACACGCCCCTGATGACCGTCGAGGGCAACGGCACGGTCCTGTTCGGGCACGGCGGCCACCACATCCAGGTGATCAACCTCTCCGGGGACACCCTGTACGTCGAGGCGGACCGCCTGCTGGCGTTCGAGGGCACGCTGGAGCAGGGCACGATGTTCCTGGGCTCGCAGGGCGGGGTGATGGGCATGGTCCGGGGCCAGGTCTCCGGGCAGGGCCTGTTCACCACCACGCTCAAGGGGCACGGCTCCGTGGCGGTCATGGCGCACGGGGGCGTGATCGAGATCCCGATCACCCCGCAGCGCCCGATCCACGTCGACCCGCAGGCCTACGTCGCCCATCACGGCGACGTCCGCAACAAGCTGTCCACCGCGCTCGGCTGGCGGGACATGGTGGGGCGCGGCTCCGGCGAGGCGTTCCAGCTGGAGCTCAGCGGCAGCGGCGCGGTGTTCGTCCAGGCGTCGGAGGAGAAGCTGTGAGCCCCTACGGAACCCCGGGCGCCGGTCCGCAGCCCGGCGTCACGGTCTTCGACCCGACGACCCTGCCGTCCGACGACAACGTCGATCACTACACCTTCTGCGTGCAGCTCGCCGGGAGCCGGTGGTTCCTGCAGAAGGGGAAGATGATCGCCTACTACGGCACGATCGAGTTCAACGGCATCGGGCACGGCCGACTCGACCGACTTGTCCGTACGTCGTTCCATTCGCCTCTGCACGCGAGCGACTGGGTCGTGGCGGAGGGCTCGGGCAAGATGCTCCTCGCCGACCGGGCGTTCGATGTGAATGCGTATGACCTCGAGGACGGCAATCTGACCATTCGCTCGGGCAATCTGCTCGCTTTTCAGCCAAGTCTGTCGCTGAAGCAGTCGATCGTGCCGGGTTTCCTGACGCTCATCGGAACCGGAAAGTTCGTGGCCGCCTCGAACGGCCCTGTGGTGTTCATGGAACCCCCGCTCCGGGTGGACCCGCAGGCGCTGGTCGGGTGGGCGGACTGCCCCTCCCCGTGCCACCACTACGACCACGGGTACATGACCGGCGTCATGGGCGGTCTACGTGCGCTGACGGGCCTCGGCGGGGTCTCCGGCGAGGAGCACCAGTTCGAGTTCGTCGGGGCCGGCACCGTACTGCTGCAGTCGTCCGAGTCGCTGATGCCGGAGCAGGCCACGGGGGCCACTCCGCAGCAGGCGGGAGTACCCGGCGGCGGGGGGTCCGGAGCGCACGGACAGGGCGCGGGGGCACCGCGCCTTCCCGGACAGCTGGGCGACCTCCAACGTCGCTTCGGGCTGTGAGCGGTAGTCTGCGGAGTGTGACATCGAACGCGTGCACGCCGTCGCCGTCACAGAGAACCCTTCGCTAGTTCGTCTTTCAACTTCTTAGGTAGACTTCATTCATGGAGACCGAGACGGCCACACGCTGGCTGACCAATGCGGAGCAGTGCGCCTGGCGCACCCACCTGGAGGTCAACAGGCTGTTGACGTATCAGCTCGAGAAGGATCTGCAGCCCTTCGGCCTGACAATGAACGACTACGAGATTCTGGTGAACCTCTCCGAGTCGGAGGACCGCCGGATGCGGATGAGCGACCTCGCCGCCGCCACCCTCCAGTCCAAGAGCCGCCTCTCGCACCAGGTCACCCGTTTGGAGAACGCGGACCTGGTCCGGCGGAAGAACTGCGAGTCCGACCGGCGCGGCCTCTTCGCCGTCCTCACCGACCACGGCATGGAGACCATGCAGAAGGTCTCGCCCCATCACGTGGCGTCGGTGCGCCGGCACTTCATCGACCTGCTCTCCCCCGAGACCCTCGGCGAGCTGGACAAGGCCCTGAAGCCCATCGCGGAACACCTGCGCGGAGAACGCGGGCGTTTCTGACCCGGTGCCCCCGCTCCGGCCCCGCCCCTGAGGGACGGGACCGAGGCGGCCGGCCGGTGAGGGAGCTCAGGCGAGCGGCAGGCGGAGTTCGAACAGGGCTCCGCCCGAGGGGGCCGCACCGGCCGTGAGCGTCCCCCCGTGCCGTACCGCGACGTCCCGCGCGATGGCGAGACCCAGACCGGCCCCGCCGTCGTCGCGGCTGCGGGCGGCGTCCAGCCGGACGAACCGCTCGAAGATCCGCTCCCGGTCGGCCTCGGCCACCCCGTCGCCGTCGTCCGCGACCGCGAGCACCGCCCGGTCGCCCTCCCGCCGCACGCTCACCGAGACCGTCTCGCGGGCGTGCCGGCGTCCGTTGTCGAGCAGGTTGCCGAGCACCCGGGCCAGCTGCCCCCGTGACCCGGCCACCTCCGCCGACTCCACGTCCACGGTCACCCCCGTCCGTCCCGCCGCCTCCTCGCGGGCCAGCGCGGCCAGGTCGACCCGCGCGTCGACGGGCCGCTCCCCCGCGTCCAGCCGGGCGAGCAGCAGCAGGTCGGCGGCGAGGTGCTGGAGCCGCACGGTGTCCTCGACGGCGCCGTCCAGGTCGAGGAGTTCGGGGTGGGCGGCGGCCACCTCCAGCTGGGTGCGCAGGGAGGCGATCGGGCTGCGCAGCTCGTGCGAGGCGTCGGCGACGAACCGCCGCTGCCGCTCCACGGACGTCTCCAGGGCGGCGAGCGTCTCGTTGGTGGTGCGGGCGAGCCGCGCGATCTCGTCGTGGGTCCCCGGTTCCGGGACCCGGCGCTTGAGGTCCTCGGACGCGGTGATCGCGGCCATCTCCTCGCGGATGCCGGCGACCGGACGCAGGGCACGCCCGGTGATCACCCAGGTCATCCCGGCGACCAGCGCCGCCAGCAGCGGGAAGCCGATCAGCATCACGGTCAGCGCGGTGCGTACGGCGCTGTGCTCGGCGGCCAGCGGGGCGCCCGCGGAGACGGTGAGCAGGCCCCGGTCGTGGGTCTGCACGTCGACGGCCGCGAAGCGGTAGTCCGCCGTGTCGTCGTCCATGGTCGCGGCACCGCTGCTGAAGGTGGTCTGCCGGCCGGTCTCTCCGGGGGCGAGGGAGGGTTCGGACTCCTCGTCCTCCGGCGTGCTCTGACTACGGGGCGTCTCGGTGTCCTCGTCGTCGTCCTCGTCGTCCTCG
>NZ_LIQT01000170.1 GCF_001418415.1 Streptomyces hirsutus | reverse complement strand
CATCGACCACTGCGTAGGCAACGTCGAACTCGGCCGGATGGACTAGTGGGTCGCGTTCTACAACAAGGTCATGGGCTTCACGAACATGAAGGAGTTCGTGGGCGACGACATCGCCACCGAGTACAGCGCGCTGATGTCGAAGGTGGTCGCCGACGGCACCCTCAAGGTCAAGTTCCCGATCAACGAGCCGGCCGTCGCCAAGAAGAAGTCCCAGATCGACGAGTACCTGGAGTTCTACGGCGCGCGCCGGCACCGGTCCCGCCGTCATCCGGTCACAGGTTGCCGCGGCGTTCCTGCTCCCGCTCGATCGCCTCGAAGAGGGCCTTGAAGTTGCCCTTGCCGAAGCCCATGGAGCCGTGCCGCTCGATGATCTCGAAGAACACGGTCGGCCGGTCCTGGACCGGCTTGGTGAAGATCTGCAGCAGGTAGCCGTCCTCGTCCCGGTCGACGAGGATCTTCAGCTCGCGCAGGGTGTCGACCGGCACCCGGGTCTCGCCGGCCCACTCGCCGAGGGTGTCGTAGTACGAGTCCGGGGTGTCCAGGAACCGCACACCGGCCGCGCGCATCGCGCGGACCGTCCGCACGATGTCGTTGGTGTTGAGCGCGATGTGCTGGACGCCGGCGCCGCCGTAGAACTCCAGGTACTCGTCGATCTGGGACTTCTTCTTGGCGACGGCCGGCTCGTTGATCGGGAACTTGACCTTGAGGGTGCCGTCGGCGACCACCTTCGACATCAGCGCGCTGTACTCGGTGGCGATGTCGTCGCCCACGAACTCCTTCATGTTCGTGAAGCCCATGACCTTGTTGTAGAACGCGACCCACTCGTCCATCCGGCCGAGTTCGACGTTGCCGACGCAGTGGTCGATGGCCTGGAAGAAGCGCTGGGCGGGCGGTTCCACGATCGGGTCGGCGGCGACGAAGCCGGGCAGGTAGGGCCCGTCGTAGCCGGTGCGCTCGACGAAGGTGTGCCGGGTCCTGCCGTACGTGGCGATCGCGGCGAGGACGACGGTGCCGTGCTCGTCCTTCAGCTCGTACGGCTCGGCGAGCGGGCGGGCGCCGTGCTCGACGGCGTAGGCGAACGCGGCACGCGCGTCCGGGACCTCGAGGGCGAGGTCGACGACGCCGTCGCCGTGGGCGGCCACGTGCTCGGCGAGGAAGGAGCCCTGTTCGGTGGACTGCTTGATCACCGAGGTGAGGACGAAGCGGGCGGAGCCGCTCTCCAGGACGTAGCTCGCGGTCTCGCGGCTGCCGTTCTCCGGTCCGGAGTAGGCGACCAGCTTCATGCCGAAGGCGGTGGAGTAGTAGTGCGCCGCCTGCTTGGCGTTGCCCACGGCGAAGACGACCGCGTCCATTCCCTTGACCGGGAAGGGATCGGCCTGCCGGGCGGTCGGGTCGGGAGCGTGGTGTGTGGTCTGCGTCATAGGTGCAGAGTGGGCCAGCTCCGCAAGGTGCGCAATAGTTCGCCTGTTCACTGGGCATGGTGTCCAGTGACCTGCCGCGATCGGCGGGCTTTCTGTACAGGATGACCAGGCGACCAGGAGCGGAGGCCGGCATGGCGATCGATCGGCTGGACGGCCGGATCATCCTGCTCCTCGCGCGGGAGCCCCGCGTCGGGGTGCTGGAGATGTCCCGGCGGCTGGGGGTGGCGCGGGGGACGGTGCAGGCGCGGCTGGACCGTCTTCAGTCGAACGGAGTCATCCGCGGCTTCGGTCCCCAGGTGGATCCGGCGGCCCTCGGCTACCCGGTCACGGCGTTCGCGACGCTGGAGATCCGGCAGGGTCAAGGGGCGGATGTCCGGGCGCACTTGGCGACCGTTCCGGAGGTCCTGGAGCTGCACACCACGACCGGCAGCGGGGACATGCTGTGCCGGCTCGTGGCCCGCTCCAACGCCGATCTCCAACGGGTGATCGACCGTGTCGTCGGTTTTGATGGCATCGTCCGGGCCGCCACGGCGATCGTGATGGAGAACCCCGTTCCGCTGCGGATCATCCCGCTGGTGGAGCAGGCCGCGCTCCTCGAACCGCCGGGCGGGGGCCCGGACGGACCGGACTGAGCCGGACCGAGCCGGGCCGACCGGACGGGCGTGGCCGAGGTGGGGTGAGCGGACGTGAACTTCTGGGAGTACCTGGGCAACCGCCACCAGCAGCTGCTCATCGACACGTACCAGCACGCGAGCGTGGTCTTCCAGTGCATGGTGGCGGCGACCGTGATCGGCGTGCTGATCGGGGTGGCGACGTACCGCAGCGACTGGGCGGGCAGCATGGCCACGACGGCCACCTCCACCCTGCTGACCATCCCGTCGCTGGCCATGATCGGCCTGCTGATCCCGATCGTGGGGCTCGGGGTGCCGCCGACGGTGATCGCGCTGACGCTGTACGGGCTGCTGCCTATCGTGCGGAACTCGATCGTCGGCCTGCGCGGGGTCGATCCCGCGCTGGTGGACGCGGCCACCGGTATCGGCATGTCGCGGGTGGCCCGGCTGGCCCGGGTGGAGCTGCCGCTGGCCTGGCCGCCGATCCTCACCGGGATCCGGGTCTCCACGCAGATGCTGATGGGCATCGCCGCCATCGCCGCGTACGCCTCCGGCCCCGGCCTCGGGAACCTGATCTTCCGCGGGATCGCCTCGCTGGGCAGCAGCAACGCGCTCAACCAGGTGCTCGCGGGCACCCTCCTGATCATCCTCCTCGCGCTGCTGTTCGACGCCGGGTACGTCCTGATCGGGCGGCTCACCATCTCCAGGGGGATCCGTGCCTGAGTCACCCGCTTCGGCGTCGCCCGGCGCACCCGAAGCGCCCGGCGCCGCCACCGGATCCGCCGGCACCACCTGCGCGACCGGCACCACCAGCGCTACCGGCACCACCGGCGCGACCATCGAGCTGGAGAGCCTCACCAAGCGGTATCCGGGCAGTCCGCGGCCGGCCGTGGACAACGTCGACCTGGAGATCCGGGCGGGCGAGACGGTCATCCTCGTCGGCCCGTCCGGCTGCGGGAAGTCGACCACCCTGAAGATGATCAACCGGCTGATCGAGCCGAGCGGCGGCCGCATCCGCATCGGCGGCGAGGACGTCACCGACATGGACCCGGTGAGGCTGCGCCGCCGGGTCGGGTACGCGATCCAGTCCAGCGGGCTGTTCCCGCACATGACGGTGGCCCAGAACATCGCGCTGGTACCGAAGATGCTGCGCTGGCCGGCGGCCCGGGTGCGGGCGCGGGTGGAGGAGATGCTGGACCTGGTCGGGCTGGACCCGGGCGAGTTCCACGGCCGCTACCCGCGCCGGCTCTCCGGCGGGCAGCAGCAGCGGGTGGGCGTGGCGCGGGCGCTGGCGGCGGATCCGCCGGTGCTGCTGATGGACGAGCCGTTCGGGGCGGTGGACCCCCTCACCCGCGACCACCTCCAGGACGAGCTGATCCGGCTGCAGCACGAGCTGCGCAAGACGATCGTCTTCGTCACCCACGACTTCGACGAGGCGATCAAGCTCGGCGACCGGATCGCGGTACTGCGCGAGCGCTCGCACATCGCCCAGTTCGACACCCCGGAGGCGATCCTCACCCACCCGGCGGACGACTTCGTGTCCGGCTTCGTCGGGGCCGGGGCCGCGCTGAAGCGGCTGAACCTCACCCGCGTACGGGACGTGGGGATCACCGACTGTCCGACGGTGACCGTCGACGACCCGCTCCAGCGGATCTTCGACCTGCTCCGCTCCGGCGGCTCCCACGAGATCCTGCTGCTCGACCGGCGCCGCCGCCCCTACAAGTGGCTCCGGCGCGGCGACCTGATGCGGGCCAAGGGCTCGCTGGCCCGCGCGGGCACCCTGGTGCACGACACGGTGACCCGGGACGCCACCCTGCGGGACGCGCTGGAGGCGGTGCTCACCGACAGCTCCGGGCGGGTGGCGGTCACCAGCGGGCGCGGTACGTACGAGGGCGTCGTCGACGTGGAGACACTGATGAACTCCGTGCGCGAACTGCTGGAGGCCGACCGGCTGGAGGCGATGGAGGCCCAGCACGAACGGGAGGGGCACCGGGCCGGCCGGACGCACGCCGAGCAGGAGGGTGCGGGCGGGGAGGCGGACGCGTGAGCGCCTCCTCCCGGCGGCGGACGCCCCGCGAGCGGCGGCCTCCTGGCGAGCACGAGGCCAAAGGAGGGCTCGCCTTCCGGGACGGGGACGAGGACCGGAACCGGGACGAGCACAGCGGCGGGGACAGCGGTGGTGGCGGGGCCGGGAAGGGGGCGGCCGGATCCGTTTCCTCGGCCGCGGACGCCTCCCGCGTGACATGGCGGAAGCTGACGCTCCTGCCCGTGGTGCTGATCGTCCTCCTGTTCGCCACCTGGCTGTGGTTCACGCAGGCCGACCTGGACGCGCTGTCCGAGAACGCGCTCTCCGACGGGCAGGTGACCAAGGCGCTCCGGCAGCACGTCGTCCTGACCGTGATCTCGACGTTCTTCGTGCTGATCATCGCGATCCCGTTGGGCATCCTGCTGACCCGGCCGGCGCTGCGCAGGGCCGCCCCGGCCGCGATGGCGTTCGCCAACATGGGACAGGCGACGCCCGCGATCGGTCTGCTCGCACTGCTGGTGATCTGGCTGGGCATCGGTCGCAGGGCCGCCCTCATCGGGATGATCGCCTACGCCGTGCTGCCGGTGCTCTCCAACACCATCGCGGGCCTGCGGGCCAACGATCCGACGCTGTTGGAGGCGGCGCGCGGCATCGGCATGTCCCCGCCGGGCGTGCTGGCCCGCGTGGAACTGCCCCTGGCCGTCCCGCTCATCCTCGCCGGGGTGCGCACGGCCCTGGTCCTGAACGTCGGCACCGCCACCCTGGCGACCTTCGGCGGGGGCGGCGGTCTGGGCGTCCTGATCACCACCGGGATCACCAGCCAGCGGATGCCGGTGCTGGTGCTGGGCTCGATCCTCACCGTCGCCCTGGCCCTGCTGGTGGACTGGCTGGCCTCGCTGGCCGAACTGCTGCTGCGGCCGCGGGGGCTGGAGGCGGGCGCATGACGAGGCGGCGCGGGTGTCCGCTGCTCGCCGGGGTGCTGCTGGCGGGGGTCTTTTCCTGCGGGCTGACCAGCGGGTCCCCCATGATCGACGACGTGGAGCCGGGCTCGATCGGGCGGGGGAAGCCGCTCGAGGGCGCGAAACTCACCGTCACCTCGAAGGAGTTCACCGAGCAGCTGATCCTGGGCACGATCATGGGCATCGCCTTCCAGGCGGCGGGCGCCGAGGTCGTCGACCGCACCGGCATCCAGGGCTCCGTCGGCTCCCGGGAGGCGGTGGTGGGCGGGGACGCGGACGCCGCGTACGAGTACACCGGCACGGCGTGGATCACCTACCAGGGCAACAGCAAGCCCCTTCCCGACCCGCGCGAGCAGTGGGAGGCGGTGCGCGAGGCCGACCGGAGGAACGGGGTGGCCTGGCTGGAGCCGTCGGAGCTGAACAACACCTACGCCCTGGCCATGAACCAGGCCGACTTCAAGAAGTACGGCACGCGGACGCTCTCCGAGGTGGCCGTGCTGGCGAAGTCCGATCCGGCCGCGGTGACCCTGTGCGTGGAGGGCGAGTTCGCCAACCGGGCGGACGGGCTGCCGGGCCTGGAGAAGGCCTACGGCATGAACCTGGCCGCGGGGAACGTCACACAGATGGACACCGGGATCATCTACACCCAGACGGCCGAGGGAGCCTGCACCTACGGCGAGGTGTTCACCACCGACGGCCGGATCAAGTCCATGAACCTGGTGGTGATGGAGGACGACAGGAAGTTCTTCCCCAACTACAACGCGGCGCCGGTGATCAACACCGGCACCCTGAAGGAGTGGCCGGCGATCCCCGGGGTTCTGGACCCGGTCTCGGCGAAGCTGGACAACGAGGTGGCGCGGACCCTGAACGCCAAGGTGGACGTGGACGGCGAGGACCCCCACCAGGTGGCGCTGGACTGGATGGTGGACGAGGGGTTCGTCAAGGAGAAGTAGAGCGGTGCGGCGGTACGGCGGCGCGGCCGTGCCGGGCGGTCAGCAGCTCGGGACCTTGCCCGCGCCCTTCTCCAGGTCGACCAGTGCGTCGACGGTGCCCTCGAGGGTGGTGACCGGGATCAGGCGCAGGCCGTCGGGGAGTTCCGCCTGCGCGGCGGCGCACTCGGCCTCGGGGACCAGGAAGACGGTGGCGCCGTCCCGCCGGGCGGCCTGCGTCTTCAGCGGCACTCCGCCCACGGTGCCGACCCTGCCCTCGGCGTCGATCGTCCCCGTACCGGCGATGATCCGGCCGCCGGTGAGGTCGCCGCCGCTGTCGTCGCCGTTCAGCTTGTCGACGATGCCGAGGGAGAAGAGCAGGCCGGCGCTGGGGCCGCCGACGTCGGCGAGTTTCAGGTCGACCTCGATGTCCTTGCCGTCCAGGTCCAGGTAGCCCAGCGCGGCCCGGGTCGCCTCCTCCTGCGAGGCGCGCATCTGCTCCTCGTTGTACTGCTCGATCTCCTCGAGGTTGTCCCCGGTGGGGTAGACCGAGTCGCGGGGCATGACGGCCCGGTCGGTGTCGAACCAGGAGTCGAGGACGTCCGGGAGGCTCACCCGGGTGTCGGGGGAGGTCGCCTCGATCGTCGTCATCCGCAGCTGGCCGGTGGTCGCACGGGTCTTCGCGCCGGAGATGGTGATGACCTGCGTGCCCTTGTTCTCGCCGAGCACGTCGGCCGTCAGCCCCGGCTGCGCCACCGAGAACGGCAGCGGCGCGAACACCGCCGTGGCCAGCAGGGCGACGACGGGAACGGCACAGACGGCCAGGGTCTGGAGGCGCGTGAGGCGAGAGAGCACGGGATCAATCTAACGTGACGCTCCGGCCCGGCCCCGGCCGCCCGCGGGCGGCCGGGGCCGCCCCTTCGGCACCGGCCGTCAGCGCAGCGCCTCCGCGACCTCACGGGCCGCGTCCATGACGCGGGGGCCGACCCGTTCGGGGACCACGTCGGCCAGCATCACCACGCCGACGCTGCCCTCGACGCCGGTGACCCCGAGCAGGGGCGCCGCCGCTCCGCACGCGCCCGCTTCCAGTTCGCCGTGGGTGAGGGTGTATCCGGGGTCGCGCGGCCGCTGCCGGGCCGCGATGATCGCCCGGCCGGCGGCGCCCCGTTCCAGCGGATGCCGGAACCCGGCCCGGTAGGCCACGTGGTAGTCCGTCCACGACGGTTCCACCACGGCGACGGCCAGCGCTTCGGCCCCGTCCACCAGCGTCAGGTGCGCGGTCGCGCCGATGTCCTCCGCCAGCGACCGCAGGGCCGGCATCGCGGCCTCGCGTACGAGCGGGTGCACCTGGCGGCCCAGCCGCAGCACCCCGAGTCCGACCCGGGCCCGTCCGCCGAGGTCACGGCGTATGAGCGCGTGCTGTTCCAGGGTGGCGAGCAACCGGTACACGACAGTCCGGTTCACGCCCAGTTTGTGGGAAAGCTCGGTGACGGTCAGACCGTGGTCCGTGTCGGCCAGCAGTTTGAGGACCCGCAGTCCCCGGTCGAGCGTCTGAGAGGTCTCCGCGGTCACGACGCCCACTCCTTCGGGGTCAGGTCGGCGGCCTCTCACGGCAGGTGCGTCACCGAGTCCCGTCGGCGACGCGCTCCAGAGGCCGCCGATCGGCCGGCGGCCCGGCTGTGTCCCGGGCGCAGTCGCTTCACGGCTGCGCTCCGCGGCGGCGCTGCCACGGGGCGTGTGCGTAGCGGGACAGTAGCGAGCCGGTTCGGTCAGCGGAAGGCTCCGTCCAGAATCCGGGCACCGATGACCGTGAAGTGGCACCGTTTGACGCGATATGCACAGAGGGAGAAGGGAATTCACCGCATGCGGGTGGCCCACTCCTGCACCTTGGCGATCCGCTGACGCAGCTGTCCCGGCGTGGCCTCCGCGGCGGGCGGCCCGCCGCAGACGCGGCGCAGCTCGGTGTGGATGACGCCGTGCGGTTTGCCGCTCTGGTGCACGTAGGCGCCGACCATGTTGTTGAGCTGCCGGCGCAGTTCCATCATCTCCTTGTGGGAGACCACGGGGCGCCGCTCGGCGGGCAGTTCGAGCAGATCGGCCTCGGTGTCCGGCTTCTTGCGGCTGTGCGCGATCTGCCGGGCCTGCCGCTTCTGCAGCAGCAGTTCCACCTGGTCGGGTTCGAGGAGCCCCGGGATGCCCAGGTAGTCCTGCTCCTCCTCGCTGCCGGGGTGGGCCTGCATGCCGAAGTCGGCGCCGTTGTAGGTGACCCGGTCGAAGACGGCGTCGGACTCCAGCGCCTCGAAGGGCAGCATGTCCTCGCCGGTGTCCTCGTCCTGCTCCCGGTTCGCCTCGTCCATCTCCTGCTCGGACTCGGCGTACGGGTCCTCCTCGCCCTCCTTCTTGGGCTTGTCGAGGACGTGGTCGCGCTCGCGCTCCATCTCGTTGGCGAAGGTGAGCAGGTCGGGCACGGTCGGCAGGAACACGGAGGCGGTCTCGCCGCGCCGCCTCGACCGCACGAAACGGCCGACGGCCTGGGCGAAGAACAGCGGGGTGGAGATGGTGGTCGCGTACACGCCGACGGCCAGGCGCGGCACGTCGACACCCTCGGACACCATGCGGACGGCGACCATCCACCGGTCGTCGCTGCCGCTGAACTCGTCGATGCGTTTCGAGGCGCCGGTGTCGTCGGACAGGACGACGGTGGCCTTGCTGCCGGTGATCTCGCGGATCAGCTTGGCGTAGGCGCGGGCGGAGTCCTGGTCGGCGGCGATGACGAGGGCCCCGGCGTCCGGGACGGACTTCCTGACCTCGGTCAGCCGCTGGTCGGCGGCGCGCAGCACGGAGGGCATCCACTCGCCGCGCGGGTCGAGGGCGGTGCGCCAGGCCTGGCTGACCGCGTCCTTGGTCATGGGCTCGCCGAGGCGGGCCTCGATCTCGTCGCCGGCCTTGGTGCGCCAGCGCATGTTGCCGCTGTAGGAGAGGAAGATGACGGGACGGACGACGTTGTCGCGGAGCGCGGAGCCGTAGCCGTAGGTGTAGTCGGCGGCCGACCGGCGGATGCCGTCGTCGCCCTCCTCGTACGCCACGAACGGGATGGGGTTGGTGTCGGACCGGAACGGCGTACCGGTCAGCGCGAGCCTGCGGGTGGCCGGCTCGAACGCCTCCAGGCAGGCCTCGCCCCAGGACTTGCTGTCACCGGCGTGGTGGATCTCGTCGAGGATGACGAGGGTCTTGCGCTGCTCGGACCGGTTGCGGTGCAGCATGGGGCGCACGCCGACACCGGCGTAGGTGACGGCGACCCCGTCGTAGTCCTTGCCGACCGGGCCCGCGCTGTACTCGGGGTCCAGCTTGATCCCGATCCGGGCGGCGGCCTCGGCCCACTGCTTCTTCAGATGCTCGGTGGGCGCGACGACGGTCACCTGCTGCACGACGTGGTGGTGCAGCAGCCAGGAGGCCAGCGTCAGCGCGAAGGTGGTCTTGCCGGCGCCGGGGGTGGCGACCGCCAGGAAGTCGCGCGGCTGCGTCTGGAGGTACCTCTCCATCGCCCCCTGCTGCCAGGCCCGGAGCTTTCCGGCGGTGCCCCAGGGGGCCCGGCCGGGGAAGGCGGGGGACAGGTGGTGCGAGGAGGAAGCGGCGGTGGTAGTCACGGTCTCCGTTGTGGGGACGGGGGCGGGTTCGGGCGGCTCGGCCGCGCCGGGAACCCGGCCGCAGGGGCAGCCGGCCGCACTCGGCGGTCGGCGTACGGCAACCGGGCCACCCTATCCGCGCCCCGGCCCGGACGACGCCCGGGCCGGGCGGGGGCACTCGGGGGTGGGACCGACGTCACAGCCTCCGCAACCGCCCCGCGATGCTTCCCACATCCGCCTCCGCTCCTGAGGCCACCTCGATGACCAGCGCATACGCCGCGTCCTGGTCGACGAGGGCGAGATCGACGCCGTTGAGGGCGAGGAAGGTCGCGGTGGTCAGCCAGGCGGTGCGCTTGTTCCCGTCGACGAGGGGGTGGTTGGTGGCGATGGCGTGGAGGAGGGCGGCCGCCTGTTCGTACAGGTCCGGGTAGGCGGCCGTGCCGAACATGCGGGCGCGGGGGCGGTGCACGGCCGAGGCCAGCAGGCCCGGCTCCCGGGTCTCGGGCGGACGGCCGCCGAAGGCGATCTCCGCGAGGGCGGTGACCTCCTCGACGGTGAGGTGCCGGGTCGCTCCCCGCAAAGCGGCCGGCTGCCGGTGCGTGGTCATTCGCCGAGCCTTTGCAGCAGGTCGGCGTGCTCGCGCGCGAGGCGCTCGCCGACGGCGCGCACCGTCCGGCGCTCGGTGCGCAGGTACGCGCGCACGGCCTCCTCGGCCACGGCTTCGGGCGTGCGGCCCTGCGCGTCGGCGAGATCCTGGAGGGCGCGCAGCCGGGCGGGGTCGAGCTGAAGGACGAACTCGGTCATCCCCGGAGGCTACTGTCCGCGATCGTCCGGAAGCGAACGGTTTACGGCTCGCGTTCCCGCAGCCGCCTCGTCACCCACACCCCCGCCAGCGCCACCGCCGCCATCGGCAGGAACACGGCGACGAAGGCGGCCGGGTGGGAGCCGGTGGCGTCCGTGGCCCCGTGGGCGACCGCGCCGCCGCCGAGGGCCGCGAAGGCCGCTCCGCCGGCGGCCAGCAGGAGGACGTTGGAGAGGCCGTCGGAGATCTGGAGGGCGGCGGAGTTGGTGCCCGCCTCCTCGGGGGCGGAGAGCTGGAGCAGCAGGACACTGGTGGAGGAGATCACCAGGCCCATCCCGAGGCAGCCGAACGCCCAGGCGACGGCCAGGGCCCAGGCGGGGACCGCCTCGATCAGCACGCTCGGGGCCGCCGCGATGGCCCCCGCCACCAGGAGCATCCCGAGGGTCGTCAGCCGCTCCCGGTGCGGTTCCAGGCGGGGCCGCGACTGGATCCAGGAGCCCAGTGCCCAGGTGACGCCGCCCGCCGCGAGGGAGAACCCGGCGAGGGTCGGGCTGAGGCCGCGCTGGGTGACCAGCATCAGCGGGACGAAGGACTCGGCGGCGATGAAGGAGCCGGCGGCGACGCCGCGCAGCAGCACCACCGAGGGCAGGCCGCGCGCCGCCCGCCAGGTGCCGCGCGGGAGCAGTCCCAGCACCGCGGGCACCAGCAGCGCCAGGCCCGCCGCGCCGGGCAGCAGGGAGAGCCAGCGCAGGTCCTGGGCGGCGTACTGGAGCAGCCCGGCGCCGAAGGAGATCGCGAGGGCGAGGCGGATGCGGCGGCCGCCCGAGGAGGCCGGCGTGTCCGCGCCGTCGCCCGCCGGACCGGACGCCCGGCGGCGTATCTGCGGGAGGGCGAGGGCGAGGGGGAACGCGACGAGGACCGGGATGCCGAGGAACACCCACCGCCAGCCGAGGTGTTCGGTCACCGCTCCGGAGGCGAGCGGGCCGACGATCGACGGCACCACCCAGCTCGCCGCGAACGCGGCCATGATCGCCGGACGCAGCCGCTCCGGGTAGGCCCGGCCGACGACGACGTACAGCGCGACGATCACCATTCCGCCGCCGAGGCCCTGCACGGCCCGCCCCAGGATGAACAGCCACATCGAGCCCGCCGTCCCGCCCAGCAGCAGCCCCGCGGCGAAGGCGGCGATGCCCGTGGTCAGCGGCGCGAGCGGCCCGCGCCGGTCCGACCACTGGCCGGAGAGCACCATCGCGAACAGGCTGGTCGTGAAGAACGCCGAGAACGCGAACGCGTACAGCGACACCCCGTCCAGCTCGCGCGCCGCGACCGGCATGGCCGTGCCCACCGCCGTCGCCTCGAAGGCGATCAGCAGCACCACGGAGACGATGCCGATGCTCAGCGCCCGGTAGGGACCGCTCAGCACGCTGTCGTCCCGCTCGCCGCCGGGGGCGGTGAGCCCGGACGGCGTGGTGGACCCGGGCGGGGCGTCGGAGGTCTTGGCGACAGGGATGTCGCGCGGGTTCGGGGCGGCCATGGGCGTCAGGGTAAGGGGCACAGGGCGCTGTGACGCCTGTCGGGGGTCGGACCGGCACCGGGACCTTGGTCGTACTCCCCCGGCCGCCCGCCCCGCCGTTCATGAACGGCGTGTGGCAGTCCCGTTGCACCGCACCGGAATACCTTGAGCGCCGCTCCCGCCCCGCCGTACGGTCGGTGTACCGAGTTCGCGGCGGCGGGGTGGCGAAAACCACACCCCGTCCCCGGGCCTTGGCCGTGTGCCCGAGTGGCTCAGGGATTCGCCTGCAAAGCGAATAACGCGGGTTCGATTCCCGCCACGGCCTCCGGTACGGGCGGGGTGCTCTCAGAGCACCCCGCCCGCCTCGTCCTGGAACAGCTCCGTCCAGTAGTGCCAGTCGGCGTCGCTCGTGGCGCCCGTCGGGTCGACGGAGGACAGGACCTGAATCATCGTCATGGCCAGCTGGTCGTACGTCTCGCTGGTCAGCGCGTGGCCCGACTCCTCGTCGATGGCGTGCTCGCGGTGCAGCAGCCAGAGGGTGAAGGCGAGGGTCGAGATGTCCGTGTTCAGCGGGTACAGGACGGATTCCGGCTCGCTCCAGTTCAGGATCGCGCCGGTGGCGCCGTCGACGACCAGGCTGTTGTCCTCAACCAGATGACCGAGGCGGACGAGCCGGTCGGCGTGGGCGGGGAGACGGCCGGCCGGGAACGCGCCGGGGTCGGCGCAGCCGTCGCCACAGTCCTCGTCGTGGTACTCGGCGAGCGTCCGCAGCGGCAGGTCGGTGTCCAGCTGGAACAGGAAGCCGTCCTCGGGCAGCCCCGTCTCGCGCAGGAAGCGGCGGGTCGGCTCGTGCGTCAGCGTCGCGGGGAAGTCGAACTCCTCGAAACGGACCACGCCCCGCCGGCCGAACTCCTGGTCGAGCAGGCGGAGCGGGAGGTCCAGGGCGAGCCCCGAGGCCGTGCCCGGACCGGCCACCAGGGCCAGCGGGCGGATCAGCGCGGCCATCCGCCACAGCGGCGCCGGCTCGCCGTCCGTCCCCTCCTCGAACACCGCGAGCAGCTGCCGCGAGGCCTCCGCCACCGCCTTCGTGCCCCAGCGGTCCGCGTAGGCGGAGAACTGGCCGCGCAGCCCCGCCAGTTCGTCCGTCGCGGCGGCGAACCGCACCAGGGTCGGCAGCGACGGGGCGAGCGGGCGACGGTCCATCAGGTCGGGCCGGTCGTGGAAGAAGTACGTCGTCGACACCTCGCCGGTGGCGCCGTCGAGCAGGACCGACTCCGTCTCCAGGCCGGCGGGGCCGAGCAGTCCGCCGATGACCAGCTGGTCCCGCAGCTCCGCGGAGAGCCCCTCGGCCGGGTCACCGGTCGAGCCGGCGACCGTGCGCAGACCCTCGCCCCGCAGCTGCGTGAAGCTGAACAGACCGCTGTCGCAGGGCAGTCCGGGGCCGGTCAGCCAGCGGCGCGTGGACGCGTGTGTGACGAACGGATCGAGGTCGTCCTCGGTCAGGGTGATCGCTGCCGCGGCACCCGTGACGTTCATGGCATCCGTGACAACGGTGTCGGTCGTGCTCATGGCTCCCCCGTGCATACGTGTGCTCAGTCCCGTGCTTCGCCGCTCCGGACCGCACCGTCCCGCCCGGACAGGACGGACCCCGGCCCTCCGAACCCGGCAGCCGTCCCCACCACTCGAAACACTACGTGCCACCACTGACAACGCCCCGGATCGGGAACGGGCGGGCGACCGGCCGGAACACGGATACGGACGCCCCACCCCACAAGACGCTCGAACACCCCCTGTGCGTTGCCTTCGCACGGGAATCGGCGTGAACATTCTCCGGCCGCCCGGCCCCGGCGGCCGGCGGACGGCGCATGCCGACCGGCGCATGCCGACCGGCGGATGCCAGTCGGCGGATGCCAGTCGGCGGATGTCAGTCGGTGGACCTGACCAGCCGGTCGCGGCCGCTGGTCACCACCGCGGCCTGCGGGCGGATCGGCAGGCGGTTGACCGGGCGGCCGGTGGCCGCGCGGACGGCGGCGGCGATGGCCGCGGGCGAGGTCACCACCGGCACCGCGCTGACCGCCTTCGCACCGAACGGCGCGACCACGTCCCGCTCCTCGACCAGCTTCACGATCTCGATGTCGGGCGCGTCCAGGGCGGTCGGCAGGGTGTAGCCGGTGAGGTCGGGGTGCCGGACCAGACCGCGCGGCGTGCGCAGGTTCTCGGTGAGCGCGGCGCCCACGCCCTGGGTCACTCCCGCCTCGATCCGGGCGGCCAGCTGGGCCGGGTTCAGCACCCGCCCCACGTCCTGGGCGACGGCCAGTTCCACGACCCGTACGGAGCCGATCTCGATGTCGACGTCGACCACCGCGCGGATCGCGCAGAAGGACATTCCGACGTAGGCGTCGCCCTGGCCCGATGCGTCCAGGGGCTCGGTGGGATGCGGACGGCACTGGGCGGTGGCCCACAGTTCCTTGCCCTCCAGGGCCTCGGCCACGGGCGTCGACAGCACGCCGTCGTACGAGGTGATCCGGCCGTCGGTGATCTGGAGCAGCTCGGTGGACATGCCGAACTTGTGGGCCAGGGGCTGGAGGAGCTGGGTGCGGACCATCTTCGCCGCGCGTTCCACCGCGCCGCCCGACACCCAGGTGTGCCGGCTGCGGCTGCCCGCGCCCGCGGCGGGCTGGTCGGTGTCCACGGGCGCCACGCGCACCTCGTCGACGCCGAGGATCTCCTGGACGATCTGCCGGGCCAGCGTGGTGAAGCCCTGGCCGGTCTCGACGGCCGCGCACAGCACCGTCGCCACCCCGTCCTGGACCTTCACGGTGGCCGTGGACACCTCGTCCGCGCCCTCGCCGCCGAGCATGTGCACCATGCCCAGGCCGTAGCCCACCCCGCGGCGTACCGCGCCCGGTTCGCCCGCGCCCTCGGGGCCGCCGGGCAGCAGCCACTCGTCCTCGGGGGTGTCCTTGGGCAGCGGCGGCAGCGGGTGGTCCCGCACCGCCTCCAGGAGTTCGGCGACCGGGGCCGGGCAGGTCACGGTCTGGCCGGTGGGCAGGATGTCGCCGGTCGCCATGACGTTGCGCATGCGCACTTCGGCCGGGTCGAGGCCGAGCTTCTTGGCGAGCTTGTCCATCTGCGCCTCGTAGGCGGCGCACACCTGCAGGGCGCCCTCGCCGCGCACATGGCCGGAGGGCGGGTTGTTGGTGCGGACCGCCCAGCCCTCGATGAAGGCGTTCGGGACGACGTAGGGGCCGCAGGCGAAGGCGACGGCGGCGGCCAGCGCGTCCGACGACGTGTCGGCGTAGGCGCCCGCGTCGAGCAGGATCTGCGCCTCGACCTTCACCAGCCTGCCCTCGGCGTCGGCGTGGTGGCGGTAGCGCAGCAGGGTGGGATGCCGGTGGGCGTGGCCGAGGAAGGACTCCTCGCGCGTGGCGGTGAGTTTGACGGGGCAGCCGGTCTTCAGCGCCAGCAGGCCGAGCGGCAGCTGGAAGCTCTGGTCCTCGCGGTCGGCGGTCGCGCCGGGCACCCCGGTGACGACGACCTTCACGCGGTCGGGTTCCAGGCCGAACGCGGCGGCGGCCGCGTCCCGGTCGCCGTGCGGGTCGGTGGAGGCCAGGTACAGCTCGACCCCGCCGTCCGGGCGGGGGACGGCCAGTCCGGCCTCGGCGCCGATGGGGGCGGGGTCCTGCCGGCCGATGCGGTACAGGCCCTCGACGACGAGGTCACCGGCCGCGTCGGGGTCGCCGTGCCGCAGCGGGATGTGCCGGATCAGGTTGCCGTCGGGGTGCAGCGGCTCGGCCTCGAAGGCCTGCTCGGGGTCGATCACCGGGTCGAGCACCTCGTACTCGACGATGACGGCGGCGGCGGCCATCCGCGCGGTGTCCGGGTGGTCGGCGGCGACGGCGGCGATGGCCTCGCCGTGGTGGCGCACGACGTCGGAGGCGAAGACCGGGCGGTCGGACCGGCCGCGCTCGTACAGCGGGGTGCCGGGGACGTCCTCGTGGGTGACGACGGCGTGCACGCCGGGCATCTCGCGCGCGTGGGTGGTGTCGATGGACGCGATCCGCGCGTGCGGGTGCGGGGAGCGCAGCACGGCCGCCCACAGCAGGCCCTCGGCCCACAGGTCGGCGGCGTACGGGAAGGTGCCCTCGGTCTTGGCGCGGGTGTCGGCGGCCGGCAGGGAGACACCGAGTCCGCGCGGGGGCGATTCCGTCCCGGTGGTTTCCTCCGTGGCCTGTGCGGCCTGCACGGTGGTGGCCTCGTTGCTCATGCCTGGCCTCCGTCCCGGCCGTAGAGCCGGTCATGCGGTCCGGGGTCCGGGAAGGCGGCGGGGCCGACGCCGCCGGCACCCGGTCCCGCCTGGTGCGGAATGCGGAACTCGCCCGTTTCACCGCCGGCGCCCCGGCCCGTGCCCCGGGCACCGTCCTGGCCGGCCTCGGCGAGGGCCTCGCGTTCGGCGACGACCTCCTGGACGGCTTCCACCACGCCCCGGTAGCCGGAGCAGCGGCACAGGTTGCCGCACAGGGCCTGGCGGGTCTCCAGCCGGGTGGGCGCCGGGTTGCCCTCCAGCAGGTCGTGCACGGTCATCGCCATGCCCGGTACGCAGAAGCCGCACTGCACCGCGCCGCACCGCGCGAGCGCGCGCTGCACGTCCGACGGCCGGCCGTCCTGGGCGAGTCCCTCGACGGTACGGACCTCGCTGCCGGCCGCGGTGACGGCNNGACGCGACGAGCCGGCCGTCGACCTGCACGTTGCAGGCCCCGCACTCGCCCTGTGAGCAGCCGTCCTTGGCGCCGGCGAGGCCGAGGCGCTCGCGCAGCACGTAGAGCAGCGACTCGCCGATCCAGGCGTCGGTGACGGGCCGGTCGGTGCCGTTGACGCGCAGCACGTAGGAGGCGAGGGGATGGTCGTCGTGCGCGGCACCGGACAGCGGCGCGTGCCCGGGTGACGTGCCGTCGGGTGCGTCCGGGCCGGTTTCGGCGCCGGTGGCGGTCTCGGTACCGGTGCCGGTTTCGGGGCCGGC
>NZ_LIQT01000017.1 GCF_001418415.1 Streptomyces hirsutus | reverse complement strand
TAGTGTCCTGCGCCAGAGATCCGTCGGCAGAATCGGGCGAGGGAGTCGAGGATCTCCTCGGCGGTCTTGGTCCAGATGAACGGCTTGGGGTCTTCGTTCCAGTCCTTGACCCAGGCGCGGATGTCAGCCTCGAGGGCCTGGACGTTCTTGTGCGCGCCGCGGCGGATCATCTGGTGGGCGAGGTAGCCGAACCACCGCTCGACCTGGTTGATCCAGGAGGAGCCGGTCGGGGTGAAGTGCAGTTCGAACCGTGGGTGTTTCGCCAGCCAGGCCTTGATCGCAGGGGTTTTGTGAGTGCCGTAGTTGTCCACGATCAAGTGGACCTGCAGGTGCGCTGGCACCTCCTTGTCGATCCGGATCAGGAACTTCTTGAACTCCGCGGCCCGGTGCCGACGGTGCAGGGCCGTGATGACCTCGCCCGTGGCGACGTCGAAGGCGGCGAAGAGGGTGGTCAGGCCGTTGCGGACGTAGTCGTGGGTGCGCCGCTCGGGCATGCCCGGCATCATCGGCAGCACCGGCTGGGACCGGTCCAGGGCCTGGATCTGCGATTTCTCGTCCACCGAGAGGACCACCGCGCCCTCGGGCGGGTTGAAGTACAGGCCCACGACGTCGTAGACCTTCTCCACGAACAACGGGTCGGTCGACAGCTTGAAGGTGTCCGCCAGATGCGGCCTGAGCTGGAACTGCCGCCAGATCCGTCCGACCGTGGACTTCGACAGACCACTGTGCTCGGCCATCGACGTCCGCGACCAGTGGGTGGCGTTCTTGGGCAGTTGTTCCAGCGTGGTGACCACGACGGCTTCCACCTGGTCCACGCTGATGGTGGGCGGCCGGCCCGGCCTCGGCTCGTCGGCCAGGCCGTCCAGCCGCTGGGTGAGGAAGCGCCGCCGCCACTTGCGGACCGTGTCCGCGGAGATCCGCAGGTTGCGGGCCACCTGGACGATGGGCGGAACGTCAGGGCCGGCACAGGCCAGCACGATCCGTGCCCGTAACGCCAGCGCCTGGGCGGAGTTGGCCCGCCTCGTCCAGCGTTCCAGCACGGCACGCTCGTCATCGCCCAGCAGCAGCGGCTCCAGCTTCGGACCACGACGCGGCGCCGACACTCCGGCAGAAGAACTCATACAAGGTCTAACGACGGATCTCCGGCGCAGGACACTAGTACTCCAGCAGGATTTCGCTGTCTGACCTGGTCTTTCG
>NZ_LIQT01000169.1 GCF_001418415.1 Streptomyces hirsutus | reverse complement strand
GGGTGGGGGAGACATGCCCAGGCGCGAGAAAGTCATGAGGATGTCGGTCGAGCAGCCGCTGTGGCGCGCGCTCGCCGGTTACCGGGTCCTCACCATGGTGTACGCGGTCGGCCTGTTCGCCACCGCCTACGAGGAGTTCGAGCGTCCCTGGCTCGCCGTCGTCTACTTCGCCCTGCTGGCCGTATGGACACCGGCCACCCTGCCCCGGGTCGCGAACGCCGCCGCCTGCACCAAACGCTTCCTCGCCGCCGACCTGACCGTCGCGCTCACCGGCATCCTGCTCACCCCCGTCGCCGACGCCCCGGAGCGGATCGCGGCCGGCGGTCCGACCATGCCGTCGATATGGACCGCGGGCGCGGTGCTCGCCTTCGCCATCAAGGGCGGCTGGCGCTGGGCCGCCCTCGCCTCCACGCTGGTCGCCGTCGCCAACCTGGTCGAGCGCGGAGGCCCCGCCCGCGACACCGTGCACAACGTGATCCTCGTCTGGGTCGCCTCCATCGCCATCGGCTATGTCGTCGAGGTCGCCCGCGCCTCCGAGCGCACCCTCGCCCGCGCCCTGGAGATCGAGGNNTCGCCGACCCCGGGGCGCCGGTGCCGCTCGCGCCGGCCGCCGCGCGGGAACTCGCCGCCGCCGTCGGGGCCGCCCTGGACAACGTACGCGAACACGCGGGGCCCGACGCGCGCGCCTGGATCCTGGTCGAGGACGAACCGGACGAGGTGATCGTCACCGTCCGCGACGACGGGCCCGGCATCCCCGAGGGCCGGCTCGCCCAGGCCGAGGGCGAGGGGCGGCTCGGGGTGGCCCTGTCGATCCGGGGGCGCCTGCGCGACCTCGGCGGCAGCGCGGAGCTGATCTCGGTGCCCGGACAGGGCACGGAGGTCGAGCTGAAGGCGCCCAAGCACCACAGCGACGAACAGGACGTACGGGGGAAGGCGGAGCAGCGATGACCGACACGACAGCCGGAGAGACGAGCGGAACACCGGGCGGAGGGCCGGGCGGGGGCAGACAGGGCCCGGTCAGGGTGATGGTGGTCGACGACCACCCCATGTGGCGCGACGCCGTCGCCCGGGACCTGTCCGAGTCCGGCTTCGAGGTGGTCGCCACCGCGGGCGACGGCGACCAGGCCGTGCGCCGCGCCAAGGCCGTCGCCCCCGACGTCCTCGTCCTCGACCTGAACCTGCCCGGCAAGCCGGGTGTCCAGGTCTGCAAGGAGGTCGTCGCCGCGAACCCGGCGCTGCGGGTGCTGGTGCTCTCGGCGAGCGGCGAGCACGCCGACGTCCTGGAGGCGGTGAAGTCCGGTGCCACCGGCTATCTGCTGAAATCCGCCTCCACCCAGGACCTGCAGGACGCGGTGCGCCGCACGGCCGTGGGCGACCCGGTGTTCACGCCGGGCCTGGCCGGACTGGTCCTCGGCGAGTACCGCAGGCTGGCCTCCGACCCGGCGTCCGCCCCGGACAGCGGCGCGTCCAGGGCACCCCGGCTGACCGACCGGGAGACCGAGGTGCTGCGCCTGGTCGCCAAGGGCCTCAGCTACAAGCAGATCGCCGAACGGCTCGTCATCTCCCACCGCACGGTGCAGAACCACGTACAGAACACCCTCGGCAAGCTCCAACTGCACAACCGCGTGGAACTCGTCCGCTACGCCATCGAACGCGGCCTGGACGACGAATAGCACCGGTCGGCCGGTCGGCAGGCCGGCCCGGTTCTCCCAGGGGCCGGCCCTTCCGGTCGAACCCGGGACCCGGGACCCGGGGGCCGGAAAGCGCCGCTCCCGCCCCGTCCGGCCCGGGCGCGCCCGGGCCGGCCCCGTATATTCGCGCACGCGGCAGCTGTCGCGTACGGAAGAGTTCCCGGCACGGCCCTGGGAGGGACCCTGTGGAGATCCTCGCGTTCGGTGTGCAGGCCGACGAGAAGCCCTTGATCGAGCGGGCCTTCCAAGGGCACCACGAGGTGCGCGGACTGCACGTCTTCCTCAATGAGGACACCGCCCCCATCGCGGCGGGCCACGAGGTGATCTCCACCAGCGTCAACTGCGACCTCGGCGCCGGAGTCCTGGAGAGCCTGGCGGCCGGTGGCACCCGGATGATCGCCCAGCGGTCCACCGGCTTCAACAACGTCGAGCTGAAGACGGCCGAGCGGCTCGGCCTGACGGTCGCCCGGGTGTCGTCCTACTCGCCCCACTCGGTCGCCGAGTTCGCCTGGGCCCTCGCCATGGCCGTCAACCGCCGTATCGTCCGCGCCTCCACCCGCACCCGCGACTTCGACTTCCGCCTCGACGGGCTGATGGGCCGCGACATGCACGGCCGTACCGCCGGTGTCATCGGCACCGGCAAGATCGGCGAGGCGTTCACCCGGATCGCGCACGGCTTCGGCATGCGGCTGCTCGGCTGGGACGTCGCCGAGAACCCCGCCTGCCGGGACCTCGGCATGACCTACGTCCCCAAGGAACAGCTGCTCGCCGAGTCCGACCTGGTCAGCCTGCACGTCCCGCTGCTGCCGGAGACCCTCCGCCTGATCGACGGGGCCGCCCTGCGGACGATGCGGGACGACGCGATCCTGGTGAACTCCAGTCGCGGCGGACTCGTCGACACCGCGGCCCTCGTCGCCGAACTGCGCGCGGGCCGCTTCACCGGCGTCGGACTGGACGTGTACGAGGCGGAGGCGGGCCTGTTCTTCCTCGACAAGTCCCTGGAGGCCATCGAGGACGACACCCTGGCCCGCCTCGTCACCTTCCCGAACGTGCTGGTCACCTCCCACCAGGCGTACTACACCGCGGACGCCGTCGGCCAGATCATCGACACCACGGTGGCCAACGTCCTCGACTACACCGAGGGCCGCCGCTCGGAGAACGTCCTGGTCCCGCGCAGCTGACCGATCAACTCGGCGACGATCGCCGCGCCGTTCAGGGTGAGCACCGACTCGGGGTGGAACTGCAGCCCCGCGAAGCCGGGCCCGCGCAGCGCGTGCACCTCGCCGCCCGCCGTGCGGCTCACCTCGATGCCGTGCGCCGCCAGCTCCACCGCCGCCTCGTCGTCGCAGCGCGCGACGAAGCTGTTGTAGAAGCCGACCGTCTCCGGCCGCCCGAACAGGTCGATCTCCGTCTGCGCCCCCTGGTACGGCACCTCCTTGCGGACGGTCCGAAGACCCAGCTCGGCCGCGATCAGCTCGTGGCCGAGGCAGACACCGAGGACGCCGTGACGTCGGCCGGCCCCGATCGCCTCGGCCGTCAGACCGCGCAGGAACCGCATCTTCGGGTCGGCCGTGTCGGACGGGTCCCCGGGGCCGGGCCCGAGCACCAGCGGACCCTCGTGCGCCGCCACCACCTCCCGCAGTCCCGGCGCGTCGTACCGCAGGACGGTCACCCCGAGCCCGGCGGCGCGCAGCACATGCGCCAGCATCGCGGTGAAGGTGTCCTCCCCGTCGACCACCAGGGCGTGGCCGTCGAGGGCACCCGGCGCCTCGCGCATCCGCAGCCAGAACGGGGCCAGCGAGGCCCGCCGCCCGTCCAACGCCGCCCGCACCCGGGGGTCGTCCGCCAGCCGCGGCCGTACGGACTCCTCGCGCGGCCGCCCGGGGCGCACCCCCAGCGCGGCCAGCACCCCAGCCGCCTTCGCGTGGGTCTCGGCGACCTCGCCCGCCGGGTCGGAGCCCCGCACCAGGGTGGCGCCGACCGGCACCCGCAGCCGCCCGTCCGCGTCGATGTCGGCGGTGCGGATGAGGATGGGGGAGTCGAGGGTCTGGACCCCGGCGTCCCCTTCCCGCCCGCCGCCCGCGGCCCGGCCGAGCAGCGCCAGCGCCCCCGCGTAGTAGCCGCGCCCGCCGGACTCGTGCCGCTCGATCACCCGGCAGGCGTTCTGCACCGGCGACCCCGTGACCGTCGCGGCGAACAAGGTCTCCTTCAGCACCTCCCGCACATCCAGCGAGGACCGGCCGCGCAGCTCGTACTCGGTGTGCGCGAGGTGCGCCATCTCCTTCAGCCGGGGCCCGACCACGACCCCGCCCATGTCACCGACGGTGCACATCATCTTGAGTTCCTCGTCGACGACCATCGACAGTTCCTCGATCTCCTTGCCGTCGGCGAGGAACTCCAGCAGATGCTCGGGGGTCGGCCCGTCGGCCGGGTAGCGGTAGGTGCCGCTGATCGGGTTCATCACGACCGTCCCGCCGGACGCCCGCACGTGCACCTCGGGGCTCGCCCCGACCAGCGTCCGCCCTCCCGCCTCCTGCCCGGTGTGCACCACGAACGTCCAGTAAGCGCCCCGCTCGCCCGCCAGCAGCCGCCGGAACAGCGCCAGCGCGTCGGCCCGGCCGAACCCGGGGATCTCCCCCTCGTACGTCCGCCGGATGACGAAGTTGGCGCCCTCGCCGCGCCCGATCTCCTCGCGCAGCACCCGCCCGACGATCCCGGCGTACTCGTCGTCGTCGACGTCGAAGCCCCCGCCTTCCACCCGCACGTCGTGCGAGGGCAACTGCTCCAGGGCCTCGGCGAGCGGGATCTCGTGGCGCTCCTCGGGGGTCAGCACCAGCAGCGGGGTGCCGTCGTCGCGCACGTCGAAACCGCGCTCCCGGATCTGCCGGAAGGGGATGAGCGCCAGCCCCTCGTCGGGAAGGTCGGCCAGGCGCTCACGGGGGGTGACGGGGCCGAGCAGCAACTCCACCACGGAGTCGTCGTGGCCGGGCGTGCGGCGGCGCAGCAGGGCGAACGGGCGGGGATCGTCCAGCAGGCCGAGCAGGCTCGTCGGCCGGTTCATCGGTCGGTTCATCGGTCGTGGTCCCTCGGTGTGGGAGGGCCGACCCGCACGCGCCGCGCGGTCCGCGAACGCCGAAGGCCGCCCCTCGGGCGGCCTTCGCGAAGTCTTGCGTACGCGCTACAAGGTCAGTGGGCCGCCGGAGAAGCGGGCCACCACCAGTTCGGGGCGGAAGGGTTCTGAGCCGAACCGTTCCGGATCGAGAGCGCGGACACGGGACGCACCTTAGCGCATGTCCCGCGAGCGCATGCCCCGCGCACGGCTCCGGCGCGTCCGTCGTCCGATCACGGAGCGCGTTTCCCGTCTCACTTGCTGGGCATCGCCCGGAAGGCACCATCCCACCCCGTAATGTTGAGACGTGACCGTGAACGCTAAGACCAGCCCGAGCGCTGGCAACACCTGGCGAGACCTGCCCGCGGCGCAGCAGCCCGAGTACCCCGACACCGAGGCTCTGCGCGCAGTGATCGCGGACCTCGAGTCGTATCCGCCACTCGTCTTCGCGGGCGAGTGCGACCAGCTGCGCGCCCGGATGGCGGCCGTCGCCAAGGGAGAGGCGTTCCTCCTCCAGGGCGGCGACTGCGCCGAGTCCTTCGACGCGGTGTCCGCCGACCACATCAGGGCCAAGCTCAAGACACTGCTCCAGATGGGCGCCGTACTGACGTACGCCGCGTCCGTGCCCGTGGTGAAGGTGGGCCGGATCGCCGGCCAGTACTCCAAGCCGCGCTCCAAGTCGACCGAGACCCGCGACGGCGTGACCCTGCCCACCTACCGGGGCGACTCCGTCAACGGCTTCGACTTCACCGAGGCCGCCCGCGTCCCGGACCCCGAGCGGCTGAAGCGGATGTACAACGCCTCCGCCTCCACGCTGAACCTGGTGCGCGCCTTCACCACCGGCGGCTACGCCGACCTGCGCCAGGTGCACGCCTGGAACCAGGACTTCGTGAAGTCGTCCCCGTCCGGCCAGCGCTACGAGCAGCTCGCCCGCGAGATCGACCAGGCGCTGAACTTCATGCAGGCCTGCGGGGCCGAGCCGGAGGAGTTCAAGACCGTCGAGTTCTTCTCCTCGCACGAGGCGCTGCTGCTGGACTACGAGTCGGCGCTGACCCGCGTCGACTCGCGCACCGGACAGCTGTACGACGTCTCCGCGCACATGGTGTGGATCGGCGAGCGCACCCGGCAGCTGGACCACGCGCACATCGAGTTCGCCTCTCGGATCCGCAACCCCATCGGCATCAAGCTCGGCCCGACGACGACGGCCGAGGAGGCGCTGCGGTACATCGAGCGTCTCGACCCGGACCGCGAGCCCGGCCGGCTGACCTTCATCGTCCGCATGGGCGCGGACAAGATCCGCGACAAGCTGCCCGAGCTGGTCGACAAGGTCACCGCCTCCGGCGCCACCGTCGCCTGGGTGACCGACCCGATGCACGGCAACACCTTCGAGGCGGCCTCCGGCCACAAGACCCGCCGCTTCGACGACGTGCTCGACGAGGTGAAGGGCTTCTTCGAGGTCCACAAGGAGCTCGGCACCCACCCCGGCGGCATCCACGTGGAGCTCACCGGCGACGACGTCACCGAGTGCGTGGGCGGCGGCGACGAGATCTTCGTCGACGATCTGCACCAGCGCTACGAGACCGCCTGCGACCCGCGGCTCAACCGCAGCCAGTCGCTGGACCTGGCGTTCCTCGTCGCCGAGATGTACCGGGACCAGTAGGCACCGGCAGCGGCGGGTGACCGGTACCGGTCACCCGCCGCTCACCGCACGCCTTGTCTCCATGTGCGCCGAAGCCGGACTCGGCGTGATCGCCGTCGACCCCGCCTACACCAGCAGGTGGGGCGCCCAGCACTGGCAAAAGCCCCTCACGACCGGCAAGCGCAAGACCACTCGCCACCAGGCGGCAGCCGTGGCGATCGGACGACGCGCCCTGGGACACCCGATCCGGCGACGGACGGCACCGCCCCCACACGACCGGAGCGATCGTGCGGGGCATCGGACCGTCCAGGCCCGACCGGGCATCCCGGGGCGTGAGGAAACCCGCCCCCGTGTACCCGGACCACGGACACGATCCGCGCAGCCGGACACGGAGCGAAAGCGGGCGACCAGGACACCCAACACCGTTCGGGATGTCCGCAGCGAGCGGGAATGGGCCCCAAGGCTCACTCCTGCTCACTGACCAGGAACGGTGGGGTGCGGATCACACGGAATCCGCACCCATCCCGCTTTTGTCCCCTCCGGGCGACGGGTAAGGTTAGGTTTGCCTCACCGATCAGGGGTCGGGACGGCACGACCCACGCTACGACGGGAGGTGAACCGCGTGTTCGTCTGCAGCTGCTTCGGAGTGACCGAGGAACAGGTGAGGAGTCACGCGGACGCCGGGGCCTGCACTCCCCGGCAGATCGCCTCCGCCTGCAAGGCCGGCACCGACTGCGGCGGCTGCGTGCGACGCATCCAGGCGCTGCTCGGCCGGGGCGCCTGCCCCCGCCGGCAGCTGGCCGACCAGGGCCGGCCGCCCCTCGCGACGGAGCTTCCCGAAGCCGCGTGAGCCCTGCCGGGCTAGTGGGTCGAGAACCCGCTCGTCCCCGGGCCCGAGGGATCCGGCTGGGACTGCTCGATCACCGTCGACAGGTACAGCGCCTCGCCCAGCTTCTCGATGAGTTCCAGCTGGGTGTCCAGGTAGTCGATGTGATGCTCCTCGTCGGCGAGGATCGCCTCGAAGATGTTGGCGGACGTGATGTCGTTCTTGCCGCGCATGACCTCCACGCCCCGGCGCAGACGGTCGATGGCCTCGACCTCGACCTCCCGGTCGGCCTGGAACATCTCCGTCACCGTCTGTCCGACCCGCACGTGGAAGAGCCGCTGGTAGTTGGGCAGGCCGTCGAGCAGCAGGATGCGGTCGGTGAGGACCTCCGCGTGCCGCATCTCGTCGAAGGACTCGGCGCGCGTGTACTCGGCGAGTTTGGTCCAGCCCTTGTGGTCCTGCAGTTTCGAGTGCAGGAAGTACTGGTTGATCGCGGTCAGCTCGGCGGTCAGCTGTTCGTTGAGGAATTCGATGACCTCGGGGTCGCCCTGCATCGCAGAGGCTCCTTCCGTGCGGATGAACGGGCCAGGTGCGCCGCATGATTCCACTGGTGGAGAAGATCGTCCAGTAAGCATGGACTTAGTAAGTAAGGGTGTACTTACGGATATTTGAGATGCATTGCCCGGTTTCGTGGGGCCCCGGTCCGGTGCGTTAAGCCGGGTCTGTCAGGATGGAAGCATGGGTCAGCCGGCGGAACGCGAATCGGGGGAGCGCACAGCGAGGGAAGGGGCACGGTTCGAGCTCCCGCCGGGGCAGCGGCTGCAGAAGGGCTGGCCGGTCACGCACTACGGGCCGGTGCCCAGGTTTCGGCCCGAGCGCTGGGAGTTCAGGGTGTTCGGCGCCACCGCCGACGGCGACAAGCACTGCTGGAACCACGAGGAGTTCACGGCCCTGCCGTACCGCAGCGTCGTGGCCGACCTGCACTGCGTCACCAAGTTCAGCATGCTCGGCGCCGAATGGGGCGGCATTCCGGCCCGCACCCTCCTGGAGCTCGCCCCGCCCGCGCCCGAGGTCACCCATGTGATGGTCTGGGCCGAGTACGGATTCAGCTCCAACCTGCGTCTGGCGGACTTCTCGTCCGAGCAGAGCCTTTTCGCCACCCACAAGGACGGCGAACTGCTGACCGCCGAGCACGGATTTCCGCTCCGGCTGATCGTCCCCCATCTGTACGCCTGGAAGGGACCCAAATGGGTCCGCGGAGTGGAGTACATGACCACCGACCGCCGCGGTTTCTGGGAGGAGCGCGGCTACCACAACGTCGGCGATCCCTGGAAGGAACAGCGCTACTCGTACCAGGAGGAGCCCGGGGAGGGACCCGAGCTCTGAGCCGGTCCGGCGCGCCTCCCCCGGGGACCGCGGGGGACTACGACGATTCCCGGAGCTTCTTCAGCCGCTCCACGTCCGCCGCGTGGCCCTCCTTGCCGCCGGGCGTCTCGATGATCAGCGGCACGCCCTCGGTCGCGGGGTGCGTCATCAACGCGCGGAACGGGCCCTCGCCGATATGGCCGTCGCCGATGTTCGCGTGCCGGTCCTTGTGGGCGCCGACCACATCCATGGAGTCATTGGCGTGGATCAGTTTCAGCCGTCCCTCGCCGACCGTCTCCACCAGCAGATCCAGTGTCCGGTGCATCCCGCTCGGCCCGGTCAGGTCGTGGCCGGCCGCGAAGACATGGCAGGTGTCCAGGCAGACGCCCAGTTTCGGGTGGGCGTCCAGCGCCTCGAAGTACGGCCCGAAGTCCCAGGTCCGCGAGCAGAGGGAGGAGCCCTGGCCGGCCGTCGACTCGAGGAGCAGGAACGGGTCGTCGTCATGGGTGAGCTCGTCGAGCAGCGGCAGCAGGTACTCCCGTACCTGCGCCAGCGCCACCGACCGCTCCCGTCCGCCCGTCGCGCTGCCGGTGTGGACCACCACGCCCAGCGCCCCGATCTCGCGCCCGCGCCGCAGCGAGTGCCGCAGCGACTCGGCGGACCGCTCGGCGGTCGCCCGGGTGTGGGACCCGAAGTTGATCAGGTAGGGGGCATGCACGTACGCCGGGATCGACTCGGCCGCGCACGCCTCGCGGAAGGCCTCGTCCTGCTTCGGGTTGCCGGCCGGCGTCGCCCAGCCGCGCGGGTTGGCGACGAAGACCTGAACGGCCTCCGCGCGCAGCTCACGGGCATAGGACAGACCGACGGAATGCAGACCGCCGGCCACGGGGACATGGCCGCCGACCGGGTTGCGGGCAGGGCCGGACAGGTGACTCTTCACCCTTCCAGGGTGTCATGCCGCCGCCCGGCGACCGCCGCCGGATCAGCGGAACGACAGCTCACCGGGCCGGCCGCCCGGGGGATCAGCGGATCTTGAGGGTGATCGTCGAGCCCTTGGGCGCGGTGTCCCCGCCCGCCACGGACTGACCCTTGACGGTGTCGCCGAACAGGCCGAACAGCCCGCGGTCCTCCTCGACCCGGAACCCGGCCGCCTCCAGCGTCCCCGTGGCCTCGTCCACGCTGTCGCCGACCACGTCGGGAACCTCGATCATCTCGGGGCCCTTGGACAGCGTCAGCGTCACGGTGTCCCCCTCGACGGCCTCATCGTCCGCCCCCGGGCTCTGCCGGGCCACCCGGCCCGCGTCGTGCTCGGAGGTGACCCGCTCGGTGGCGACCTCCACCTCGAGGCCGACCTCCTCCAGTTCGGCGCGCGCGTCCGCCAGGTCCTCACCGGTCACGTCGGGGACGTCCACCGGGTTGCCCTTGCTCACGGTGAGTGCCACCGCCGAGCCCGCACGGACCTCGGTGCCCCCCGCCGGCCCGGTGGAGATCACGGAGCCCTTGGCCACGTCCCCGCTGAACTCCCGGGTGACCATGCCCGGCTCCAGGCCCGCCTTCTTCAGCGCGGCCCGCGCCTTGTCCAGCGCGACGCCGTCCACATCGGGCACCTTCACGGTCTCCGGCCCCTTGGAGAGGGTCAGCGAGACCGAGTCGGTGCCGCGGATACGGGCGCCCGCCGCCGGGTCCGTACGGATCACCGAGCCCCGCTTCACGGAGTCGCTGTACGCCTCCTCGACCCGGCCGACGCCCAGCCCGGCCTCCGCCAGCCGGTCCCGGGCCTCCTTCTCGGTCTTCGCCAGCAGCGGCGGGACCTTGGTGAACTGGCCCGAGTTGATGTACCAGGCGCCCGCTCCGGCCCCGAGGACCAGCAGCACCAGGACGACGATCGTCATCGGGCCGCGCAGCAGCGCCGGAGCGCGCAGCCCCGGGCCGCGCCGGGGCGGCAGCGGCGCCGGAGTCCGGAGCCGGCTGGTGCGGTGGTAGGAGTCCGCGCCGCCGCCGTGCCCCCGCTGCCCGTCGTCCTCGTCGACGGGCAGCGGGCGGGACGGGGGTCCCCCCGCGCGAGCGAAGCCGAGCGTGGGGGAGGTCAGCGCGCGCGGGATGACGCTCGTACGGTCGTCCGCGTTGTGGTGCTCCGACGACAGCGCCTGGGGCGGCATCGCGTCCAGCTGCGCCGCGTCGAGGCCGCCGCGGACCTCGCGGACCTGTGCGAGCAGCGCCACCGCGTCGTACGGACGGACCTCCGGGTTGCGCGCGGTCGCCGACGCGACCAGCTCGTCCAGCCCGTACGCCATACCGGGGACGACGCCCGACGGCGGCGGCACGTCGTCGTGCAGATGCTTGTAGAGCACGATCGCGGGGGAGTCGCCCTCGTGCGGCCGCTCACCGGTCAGCATCTCGTAGAGCAGGATGCCGCACGCGTAGACGTCCACACGGGGGTCGGCGGTGCCGCTCTCGATCTGCTCCGGTGCCAGGTAGGAGACCGTGCCCAGCACGGACCCGGTGGTGTTCGTCACCGTGCCCACGCCCCGGACCAGGCCGAAGTCGGCGACCTTGACCCGGCCGTCGTCCCCTATCAGGACGTTCTCCGGCTTCATGTCCCGGTGCACGAAACCGGCCCGGTGCGCGGCACCGAGCGCGGCCAGCATCGGCTCCAGGATGTCCAGCGCGGCGCGTGGCTGCAGCGCCCCGCGCTCGCGCAGCACGTCCCGCAGGGTGCAGCCGGCGACGTACTCCATCGCCAGGTACACGTACGCCCGGTCGGTGCCCTGGTCGAAGACCTGCACCACGTTCGGATGGTCCAGACGGGCCACCGACTTCGCCTCGCGGATGAACCGGTCGACGAAGGAACCGTCGGCGGCGAGCGCCGGGTGCATCACCTTGAGCGCGAGCACGCGGTCGAGGCGGGTGTCCACGGCCCGGTAGACCGTGGCCATCCCGCCGACCGCGATACGCGCCTCGACGCGATACCGACCGTCGAGCATCTGCCCGACCAGAGGGTCCTGAAGGGTCGTGTCCACGCAGGGAGTCTACGAGCAGCCGCCGACACCCCCGACCGCTTCGTCGCGGATCGGTCCGCGACTGCAGCCGACCTGTGACGCAACCCACGCACGCGGCCCGGGACGGGTGCGGTCCCGGACCGCGGTCATGCTCCGGCGCGCACGCGTTCCGGCTCCGGGAGGTGGTGGGACGCGGTCCGGGCCGGGACGAGGCAGCCGCCACCGGCGGCGGTGCGCCCCCACGAGGAGAGGAGCCTCAGCCTCTCGGCCGAGTGGAAACGGACGGCGCGCGGGCGGGAGGACGCCCCGGCGACGGCAGCCCCTCAGAAGGCGGGCCGCTCCGGATCCAACGCGGCGAGGCCCTCCGCGGGAGACGACGCCTCGGCGAAGTGCCGCCGCGGAATCCGCCCCGCCCGCCTGGCCAGCCGCCCCGCCTCGACCGCACCGCGCATGGCGGCAGCCATCAGCACCGGCTCCCGCGCCCGCGTCACCGCCGAGGCGAGCATCACCCCCGCGCACCCCAGTTCCATCGCCAGCGCCGCGTCCGACGCCGTACCGGCGCCCGCGTCCAGAATCACCGGCACGCGCGCGTGCTGCGTGATCAGCTCGAAGTTGTGCGGGTTGCGGATGCCGAGCCCCGACCCGATCGGTGACCCGAGCGGCATGATCGCCGCACAGCCGGCGTCCTCCAGTTTCCGCGCCAGCACCGGGTCGTCATTGGTGTACGGCAGCACCGTGAACCCGTCGTCGACCAGCGTCTGGGCCGCCTCCAGCAGCTCGATCGGGTCCGGCAGCAGGGTGCGCTCGTCGGCGATGACCTCCAGCTTGACCAGATCGGTGCCGAGCGCCTCCCGCGCGAGACGCGCGGTGAGCACCGCCTCGCCGGCGGTGTAGCAGCCCGCCGTGTTCGGCAGCACCCGGATGCCCAGCTTCTCCAGCACCGACAGGACCGAGCCGTGCACCGAGGGGTTCACCCGCCGCATCGCGACGGTCGTCAGCTTCGTACCGGACGCCACCAGCGCCCGCTCCAGCACGTCGAGGCTGGGCGCCCCGCCGGTTCCCATGATCAGCCGGGACGTGAAGGACGTACCGCCGAGAACGAACGGATCGTCGGCCATGGTCAGCCTCCTTGGACGGCGGTCAGGACTTCCACCCGGTCCCCCTCGGAGAGGGACGTGAGCGGCCACTGAGCGCGCGGGACGACGGTTTCGTTGAGGGCGGCGGCCACCCCGGAGGGAGCCGAGGACAGGCCGGCGACCAGCGCGTCGAGCGCCGTACCGGAAGCCACCTCGCGCGGCTCCCCGTTGACGGAGACGGTGACGGTGGGGCCGGTCGTGGCATTCGCCGGATCGTTCATGCGGACTGCTCCGTGAGTGCGGCGGCGGTGAACCGCCGGGGTGTGAAGGGACGGGCCTCGGCCGGGAGTTCACCGGTGGTCAGGACCTCGGCCAGGACGTCGCCGGTGACCGGCGTGAGCAGCACGCCGTTGCGGTGGTGCCCGGTCGCGAGGACCAGCCCCGCCAGCGCGGACGGGCCGAGCAGCGGCGCGTTGTCGGGGGAGCCGGGGCGCAGCCCGGCCCGGGTCTCGGTGAGCGGCAGTTCGGTGATCCCGGGGACGAGTTCGTGGGCGTCGCGCAGCAGTTCGTACACCCCGCCCGCGGTGACGGTCGTGTCCCAGCCCTGTTCCTCGCTGGTCGCCCCGATCACCAGCTCCCCGTTCTCGCGCGGCACCAGATACACATGGCTGCCGCGCACCACCGCGCGTACCGTCCGGCTCAGGAACGGACCGAACCGGTCCGGCATCGCGAGCCGGACCACCTGCCCCTTCACAGGACGTACCGGAGGCAGCACCTCCGCCGGGATCCCCGCGAGCCGCCCGCTGAGGCTGCCCCCGGCGAGCACCACCTGCCCGGCGCCCAGCGCGGTGCCGTCGGCGGTGACCACGCCCGTGGCCCGCTCCCCGGCGACGGTGAGCCGCTCGGCCCACGCCCGGCGCAGTACCACTCCCGCCCGCTCGCAGGCGGTCACCAGCGCGGCCGCCAGACGCCGGGGGTCGATCTGGTGGTCGCCGTCCACCCGCAGCCCGCCGCGCACACCCGGTGCGAGCATCGGCTCCAGACGTCGGCACTCCCGCCCGGACAGCCACTGCGCGTCGAGCCCCGACTGCTGCTGCAGGACGTGCAGTTCGCGCAGATGGGCGCGGTCGTCGGCGTCCAGCGCGACCGCGAGCGTGCCGCAGCGGCGGTAGCCGAGGTCATGGCCGGTGGCCTCGGTGAGCTCGGCCGCGAAGTCGGGGTAGCGGCGCGCGGAGGCGAGGTTCAGACCGAGCAGGGTCTGCTCGCCGTAGTGCAGTTCCGTGACGGCGGCCAGCATCCCTGCGGCCACCTGGGCGGCGCCGGAGCCCGGCTCGGGGTCCAGCACGGTCGTGGCCAGTCCGCGCTGCGCGGCCCGCCAGGCCGTGACCAGGCCGATGATCCCGCCCCCGACGACGAGGACGTCCGGAGAGCGTCCCGGAGCGTGCGGGGTGCCTGAGGTGCGTGTGGGCGACATGGGCGTCCAGCCCCTCCCTTCGCCGGCATGACCCGGATCAGGTTCATACGGTCGGAGGCCGCCAGCCTCCCTCTCAGCCCGGTGCGTCCGGACTCCCGCGAGTGCTTTACCGTGGCCAAGCCTAGCCCCGGAACAATGCCGGAACAACGAACGTACAGGGAGCTCTCGCATGGCTGGTTCGCTCGACGGCCTGGTTCTCTCCCCGGTCGCCGACCAGGCGCCGGGCCAGGTCGGCACCCGCACCCGGTTCGTCTACCACGAGCAAGGCGGCCGGATCTGGGCCGAGTACGCGGGCGGTGACATCGTCCGCGGCCACCTGGTGGGCACCCGGGAGGGGGACCGGCTGGACTTCCGGTACGTGCAGCTCAAGCACGACGGCACCACCTCCTGCGGACACTGCGAGTCCACGGTCGTGGAACTGCCCGACGGGCGGGTGCGGCTGGAGGAGACCTGGGAGTGGGAGTCGCAGCCGGGCAGCGGCACCAGCGTGGTGGAACAGCTCACGGCTCCCGAGGACCGACCGGCCGCCGGGCAGGTGTCTATGGTGATCAGGTGAGCGAGCAGACGCAGGAACGGGGACCGTCCGGGCCGCGGCGCGTGGTGGTGACGGGGGCCGGGATGGCCGGCGTGCAGACCGCCGTCGCCCTCCGGGAGCAGGGCTTCACCGGCACCGTGACACTGATCGGCGCCGAACCCCACCAGCCGTACGACCGGCCACCCCTGTCCAAGGCGGTGCTGCTCGGCACGGCGGAGAGTTCCGCCTTCGACGTCGACTTCGAGGCGCTCGGCATCGAACTGCGGCTCGGCTGCGAGGTGTTCGGACTGCGCCCCGCCGACCACGAGCTGGACACGGAGGCCGGGCCGGTCCCCTACGACGTCCTGGTCGTCGCCACCGGCGCCGAACCGGTCCGGCTGCCGGGCGCGGAGGGAGTTCCGGGCGTCCATCTGCTGCGCACCCTGGACGACGTCGAACGGCTGCGGCCGGTGCTCGCGCGCCGGCAGGACGTCGTGGTCGTCGGTGCCGGGTGGATCGGCGCGGAGTTCGCCACGGCGGCGCGCGAGGCGGGCTGCGCGGTCACCGTCGTGGAGGCCGCCGGCCGGCCGCTGGCCGAGGCGCTGCCCGCCGAGGCGACCGCCCCGATGACCGCCTGGTACGACGACGCGGGAGTGGTGCTGCGGACGCACGCGCGCGTGGAGCGCGTCGAGCCCGGCGCGGTGGTGCTCGACGACGGCTCGCGGCTGCCCGCGGGCGCCGTCGTCGTCGGTATCGGCGCCCGCCCCGCCACCGCCTGGCTGGCTGGCTCGGGGATCGAGCTCGGCGAGCACGGCGAGGTGGTCGCCGACGCCCGCCTGACGACCTCCGTGCCGGACGTGTACGCGGTGGGCGACTGCGCGTCCTTCCCCTCGGGGCGGTACGGCGAACGCCTGCTGGTGCACCACTGGGACAACGCCCTCCAGGGCCCGCGCACGGTCGCGGCGAACATCATCGGGGCGGCCACCGGCGCGCCCCCTGCGGTGTACGACCCGGTGCCGTACTTCTGGTCCGAGCAGTTCGGACGCTTCGTCCAGTACGCCGGGCACCACGCGGACGCCGACCGGACGGTGTGGCGCGGGGAGGCCGACGGCCCGGCGTGGACGGTCTGCTGGCTCCGTGCGTCCCGGCTGGTCGCGCTGCTGGCGGTGGGCCGCCCCCGCGACCTGGCCCAGGGGCGCCGGCTGATCGAGGCGGGCACGGTGATGGACGAGGCGCTGCTGGCCGACCCGGCGCGACCGCTGAAGTCGGCGGAGGCGTGAGCACCCGGTCTCCCGGGCCCCGGTCTCCCAGGCCGGGGGACTCCGGCCTGCCGGCGCCCGGCAGACAGGCCGGGCATCCAGTCGTCCGGGTTGAACATCCGCCCAGGTGGAGGGGTCCGGCTTCCGGCTGTCGGTGCCAGATGGCAGGCTTGTCCCGTGACCGAGATTGACGCAAAGATCGATGCTCTCGTCCCCGCCTGGCTCACCCTTCCCGACATCGCCGAGATGCTCGGCGTCGAGGTGACGCGCGTCCGGCAGCTGGTCAAGGACGGCCAGCTCATCGCCGTACGCCGAGGTGAGAACCGCGCACTGCAGGTCCCCGCCGCCTTCATCGACGAGGACAAGGTCGTCAAGGGCCTCTCCGGGACCCTGACGCTCCTGCGGGACGACGGCTTCACGGACGAAGAGATGCTGGAATGGCTCTTCACCCCCGACGAGAGCCTGCCGGGCACGCCCGCGCAGGCACTGAGCGAGAACCGCGGCACGGAGGTGAAGCGCCGCGCCCAGGCGCTCGCCGTCTGACCCCGGGCCGGAACGCCGGGACCCGCGCAAGCACCGGTACGCACCTCCTCGTGTGCCGGGCCCGCCCTCGCACTCGTGCGGGTACCCGGCCATGAGACCGCCTCCCGGCGCCGCTGCCGCAGGGCGTCGGGAGAGCCCCGCGGCCCCGGGCGGCCGCCGGCCCCCGCGGCCGGTCTCCCGGTCGCGGGGGCGGCGGCATAGGGTCCGTTGCGGCGTGCGCTCCGCCGGCCCCGGCGGGCCGTGGGGCATCAGCCGACGACCCACCGGGCCCGCGCCGGCCCGGCCGCCACCGACACAGGGGGATTCCCGCATGCCCGACACCGCCGCAGGCACCGCCCCGCGCGCCCGCCTCGCCGACTCCCTGGTCTACCTCTGCACCGACGCCCGCAAGCGGCAGGGCGACCTCGCGGAGTTCCTGGACGCGGTCCTGGCCGGCGGCGTCGACATCGTCCAGCTCAGGGACAAGGGCATGGAGGCAGCCGAGGAGCTGGAGCACCTGGAGGTCCTCGCGGACGCCTGCGCCCGGCACGGCAAGCTGCTCGCGGCGAACGACCGCGCGGACGTCGCCCACGCCGCCGGCGCCGACGTACTGCACCTCGGACAGGGCGACCTCCCCGTCCCCGCGGCCCGAGCCCTCCTCGGCGAGGACATCCTGATCGGCCGCTCCACGCACGCCGAGTCCGAGGCCGCCGCGGCCGCCGCGCAGGACGGCGTGGACTACTTCTGCACCGGTCCCTGCTGGCCCACCCCCACCAAGCCCGGCCGCCAGGCCCCCGGCCTCGGCCTGGTCCGGTACGCCGCCGGCCTCGGCACCGACCGCCCCTGGTTCGCCATCGGCGGCATCGACCTCGGCAACCTCGACGAGGTCCTGGAGGCCGGCGCCCGCCGGGTCGTGGTCGTCCGGGCCATCACCGAGGCGGACGACCCGGGCGCGGCGGCGGCCGAGTTCGCGAGGCGGCTGCGGCAGGCGGCACCGGGCAGCCGCCCCTGACACCGCGGCCGGCGCCCGCCGTCCGCCGCCGGCACCGCGCCCGCCGCCGACCACCTGC
>NZ_LIQT01000168.1 GCF_001418415.1 Streptomyces hirsutus | reverse complement strand
GCCCCGTACCGCTCCGCCCCGCCCCGCCCCTACCGGTTGGACCACCCGCGCCGGCACAGCACCGGTCGACAACCGTCGGGGGCCTCGAGGGTGACGCCCCACTCGTTCCGGATGTGGCTGCGAGCGTCGACGGACACGAGGTCCTCTCCCCCGGGTGTTCTCCTCGGCACCGAAACCGCACGCCGATCCGCTCCGCGGCGTAGGGGTTCCCCGCTCAGGGAAGCATCGGCCGTCCGGCGGGGACCGGGGTCCTACGACTACGACTGCTCGCCGCGCCGCGGAATCCCGTACGCCCGCTCCACCCGCAGCCGCAGCACGAGGCGGCGGTCGCGGACCATGGCGGTGCGGTAGTCGTCCCAGTCGGGGTGCTCACCGTTGACGTCGCGATAGAGCCGGATGAGTTCCTCCACCGTCCCGTCGTGCGGGTCGGCGGCGACGGGCGACAGTTCGGCGGTGCCCTCGGCGACCGTGTACGCCCACCGGTCGGAGGTCGTCACGTGGTAGGAGGCCCGGGGATCGCGCCGCAGGTTGCGGGTCTTGGCGCGGTCGTCCGTGAGCGAGACGCGGATCAACCGCTCGTCGGGATAGTAGGCGTGGTTGACGTTCGACAGCTGGGGCCGCCCGTCCTGCTTCAGGGTGACGAGCACCCCGCCGTTCTCGTCGCCGATCAGCCCCAGCAGGGCCCACTGTGTGTCCTGTGTCATACCCGGCTCAACGGGGCACACGGGGTCGGGGGTTCCCGACGGGATTCGCCGGTGTGTTCCCGTCCGCGGGCGAGGTGCGGCACGGTCCGGGCTGGGTATGCCGCAATCGGTTCGTGAGCGTGATCGAAGGAGTGCCATGGGAGTGCTGCGGCAGGAGGCCGACCCGGAGGAGACCGGCCTGGACGCGAAGGCGCTGGGCCGGCTGGACCGGCACTTCGCGCACGAGGTCGACGAGGGGCGGCTGCCCGGATTCCTGGTGTCCGTCGCACGGGGCGGGCGGATCGCCCACCTCACGGCGTACGGGCGGCGGGACGTCGCGGCCGGGCTGCCGGTGGAGAGCGACACCCTGTGGCGGATCTACTCGATGACCAAACCGGTGACGGCGGTGGCCGCGCTGACCCTCGTGGAGGAGGGCCGGCTCTCCCTGGACGACCCGGTCGGCCGCCACCTGCCGGCGTTCGCCGAGCCCCGCGTGTACGAGAGCGGCTCCGGCGACGGGATACGGACGCGTCCTGCCGCGGGCCCCCTGCTCGTACGGCATCTGATGACCCACACGGCCGGGCTGACGTTCGCCTTCTACCACGCCCATCCCGTGGACGGCCTGTACCGCGAGGCCGGGCTGGACTCGTCCGTGGCACCGGGAACGGACCTCGCCGGGACGGTCGACGCGTACGCGCGGCTGCCGCTGCAGTTCGACCCGGGGACGCAGTGGAACTACTCGGTCGCCTCCAACGTGCTGGGGCGGATCATCGAGGTGGTCTCCGGGCAGCCGCTCGACGTCTTCTTCGCCGAGCGGATCCTCGGCCCGCTGGGGATGACGGACGCCGGGTTCCACGTCACCGGCGAACAGGCCGGGCGGCTCGCGGAGTTGTACGGGGAGACGGACGGCTCCGGCGGCGGTGCCCCCTACGGCCTCGAGCCCGTCGCCGGGCTGCCGCTGCACGGCCGGCCCCGGTTCCTGTCCGGCAGCGGGGGTCTGGTGGCCTCGGCCCACGACATGCACCGCTTCATGGAACTCCTGCGGCGGCGGGGCGAGCTGGACGGCGTCCGGCTGCTCGCTCCCCAGGCCGTGGACCTGATGACCCGCAACCAGCTTCCCGGTGGCGCCGATCTGCGCGCCTTCGGCAGCCGTCCGGCCCACGACGAGCCCGGCAACGAGGGGATCGGCTTCGGACTCGGCGTCTCCGTCGTCGTCGACCCGTCCCGTACGCGGGCCCCGTCCGGCCTCGGCACGTACGGCTGGACGGGGGTCGCCACCACGGCGTTCTGGGTCGACCCGGGCCGCGACCTGACCGTGCAGTTCTACACGCAGGTGCGGCCCAGGTCCTCCCACACGGTCTTCCGGGACCTCAGGCGGCTCGTGCACGAGGCCGTGACCGGCTGAACCCGCTGCCGCCGCCCGGCCGGGGGCGCCGTCAGGACCAGTGCGCCACCGCGTCGAGGTGGGGCAGGTTGTGGTCGAGGCGCTCCCGCTTGGTGCGCAGGTACGTGATGTTGCTCTCGCACGGCGGTATCAACAGCGGTACCTGCTCGGTGACCTGGACGCCGTGCCGCTGCAACGCGTCGCGTTTGCGCGGGTTGTTGGACATCAGCCGGACCGACTCCACCCCCAGGTCCCGGAGGATGCCGGCGGCGACGCCGTAGTCGCGGGCGTCCACCGGCAGGCCGAGGGCGAGGTTCGCCTCGACCGTGTCCAGCCCCTCCGCCTGCAGGGCCATCGCGCGCAGCTTCGCCAGCAGGCCGATGCCGCGGCCCTCGTGCCCTCTCAAGTAAACAACGACGCCCGCTCCTTCGGCGGCCACGGCGCGCAGCGCGGAGGCGAGCTGGTCGCCGCACTCGCAGTGCTGGGAGCCGAACGCGTCCCCGGTCAGGCATTCCGAGTGCAGCCGGGTGAGGACCTGGTCAGTGCCGATGTCTCCGTAGACCAGGGCGACTTGTTCGTCACCGCGGTCGTGGTCCAGGTAGCCGACCGCCTGGAACTTTCCGTACACGGTGGGCAACGGCGCATTCACGACGCGTTCCACGCCGGTCCGCTGCGAGGGCTTCTTGCCGAGTACGCCTATGTTTTCTGTCATGATTCTCGAGTTCCTAAGCAGAGACGAAAGGCCGTGAGGATATGAGTGGTTCAAAGCGGTCGGCGGCATACGGCCCGGTCCACGGTCTGTTGCCGGCGGATACTACAGAAGATGTACGGAAACGGGGCGCCGACGTCTCACGGCAGGTCGCGGTCCTTCCCGTCGGCAGTTTCGAACAGCACGGCCCGTTCCTGCCGCTGGCGACCGACACGCTGGTGGCGTGTGCCGTCGCGCGGGAGATCGCCGACGCGTACCCGGTGCATCTTCTGCCTCCGGTGACGATCGGCTGCTCGCACGAGCATGCGGCCTGGCCGGGGACCGTCTCCATCTCCTCCGTGACCCTTCACGCGGTGGTACGGGACATCGCCGACTCGCTGCGCCGGTCCGGTGTGGACACCCTGGTGGTGGTCAACGGACACGGCGGAAACTACGTACTCGGCAACGTCGTTCAGGAATCCTCCGCCCGCGGCGAACGCATGGCGCTGTTCCCCGCCCCGGAGGACTGGGAGAGCGCGCTCCGGCACGCCGGTGTGGCAACCTCACTGCTCACCGACATGCACGCGGGGGAAATCGAGACCTCCATCCTTCTGCACACTCATCCCGAATTGCTCCGACCCGGTTATGAGACCTCCGATCATGTCGCCGACGACCGGCGCCAGTTGCTCACGCTGGGAATGTCCGCCTATACCGATTCCGGTGTCATCGGCCGCCCTTCGCTGGGTTCCGCGGAAAAGGGCAGGGAACTCCTGGCGAGTCTGGTGGATTCCTTCGGCGCGTATTTCTCGATGCTCACCTCCAGTGGCGGCAGCGACGCGTAGTCCGGGGCGAGCGGCGCGCGGTCGGGAGCGTCCTCGGCGTGGGAGACGGGTGCGGGTGGGGCCGTGGCGGCGGCGCCCGTCCGCCGGCCGGCGCGCAGGCCGGCGTACCAGCGGGCGACGAGCACGAGCACACCGGGCAGGCTCGCCGCGAGGCTGAGCACTCCGTAGACCACGGCGACGGTCAGGCCCCGGCCCGCGCCCAGTCCCGCGGCGCCGAACGCCCAGGCGGCGACGCCCTCGCGGGGTCCCCAGCCGCCGACGTTCAGCGGCAGTGACATGGCGAGCAGCGCCAGGACGGCCAGCGGCAGCAGTTCGGTCACGGTCGCGCCGACCCCGGCGACGCGGGCGGCGAGGACGAACATCGCCAGGTATCCGGCGAGGACGACGACGGAGGAGACGAGGACGCCCGGCCCGTTGCGCCGGGACAGCAGCCCTTCGCGTGCCTCGGCGAGCGCCGACCGCAGGGCCCGGCCCCGGCGGGACGGCCGCGGCCGGTTCATGCGCAGGGCGAGGACGACGGCGCAGGCGCCCAGCACGGCGAGGCCCGCCGGCGCCGCCGTCTGCCGGAGGTCGTCCCGGACCGGGGACGGCAGGGTCAGCAGCATCACGGTCCCGGCGACGAACAGCGCGAGCTGTCCGGCCATCCGCTCCAGGACGACGGACCGCACCCCGCGGCCCAGGTCACCGGTGCTCTGCCCGTGCCGCACCGCGCGGTGGACGTCACCGAGGACGCCACCGGGCAGGGCCGCGTTCAGGAACAGGGCGCGGTAGTAGTCGGCGACCGCCGGGGCGAGCGGCAGCCGGATGCGCAGTCCGCGGGCCACCAGCGCCCAGCGCCAGGCGCTGAACACCGTGGTCACCAGCCCGATCCCGAGTGCCACCAGCAGGGACGGCCCGTCGATCCGGCGCAGCCCGTCGACGAAGACACCGGTGCCCAGGCGCCACAGCAGCACGGCGAGGATGACAACGCCGGCGAGGGTGCCGAGCCGGGTGCGTACGGCGGGGGTGTTGAGCCGGGCGAGAAGGGCGCGGAGGCCGGTTGCGGTGCCGTCGCCGGTGCGTTCGGGGTTCGGCGGGGAGCTCTCCGGCTCCGCTCCCCTCCCCGGCCCCGCCCCCGTCGTCGAGGCCGCGGGCTTCGCGACCGGCGTGCCCCGTGCCGGTGTCTCCGCCGCCCGGGCAGTCACGCCGCGCCGCCCACCGGCCGGCACAGGGCGAGCAGGTCGCTGTGGTGGACGACGACCCGCAGGTCGCCCGCGGCGCAGGCCTCCAGGCGCTCGGCCAGGTAACGGCCCGCGGGCTCCGCCAGTTCGGGGCGTTCCTCCACGGCCGCGCCGACCCAGCCCCGCAGCCCCTGCGCGGTCAGCCCGGCCTGCTCGGGGCCG